>DJEQ01000028.1:0-4631 GCA_002431355.1 Oribacterium sp. UBA5894 | reverse complement strand
ACGCTCCGTTGTCAGAGGGTGCTGAGGAAAAATTACTCCAATGAGACGATGCCATGATAAGCGCCTACGGCGCAGGCATCGTCGTTTGATTTTGCCACATACGTGGCAAAACGGCCTCGCCGCCCGAGGGCATCCATGTGCCATAGGCACATGGATCAGTTCCAAGTGCGTTCTAAGGGGTCCTATTTTGATTTTTCACGTTTCGGTTCAAAGCTTTTCTGGAGCCCCCTGCCGCCGGTGCCCTGCATCCGTGTTCTCGGTAATCAACCCTCGCGGTTTCGTGCGAGGATATAGTCGATGGCGTCCGGGATGCCGCCTTCGAGAATCGACGGGCAGATATAGTCCGCGACGGCCTTGCACTCCGGCTTCGCATTGCCCATGGCGATGCCGAGCCCGCAGTGCTCGATCATCTCCACGTCGTTCCAGCCATCACCGATGGCCGCGGCCTCATCCCGTGTGAAGCCGTAGGCCTTCAGAATCGCGTCAATGCCACTGACCTTCGTGATGCCCTTCTTCGTGAGATCGAAGCTGAGCCCATCCGACCAGCGGACGATCGCGCACTCTGGCACCCGCCTTTCAAGCTCTGCGGCCTCTTCATAGGGCATCACCGGAATCATCATATAGATGGGATTTTCAAGCGCCTCTGACATCGGTCGTACAGGAGGCTTTGCAGACTTGATGTCTTTCAGGACCTGCAGAAGCTGTGGCGTGAGCCGGTTCGCATAGATCGCACGTTCCTCCTCGAAGAGGCAGGCAAAGGACTGCTCCTCACAGAGCTCGATCACCTTCTGGACAGCGCTTTTCGGAATCTCGATCCGCTGCACCACTCGGCCATTCTGCGGATCGAAGTAGGCCAGTGGCGCATCGAGCTGCCGCATATCGAAGCAGGAGGGCTGATCGTGTCGTAGATGCTCGCCACGCGCGATCGCCGCATCCACCTTCTTCGAATCCAGTACGTAGCAGAACTCTCCATCCATCGTCACGAACGCATCGAAGCGCATGCCCTCGGCGAGGTTTTCATTTCGAATTTCCATCCAGTGCCGTCCCGTTGCGATGGCGCAGAGGATCCCGGCCTCATGGGCACGCCGAAGCGCTGCCTGGGTCGTCTCCGGAACCCGACCCGTTTCAAAGGGACGCAGGGTCCCGTCAATATCAAAAAAGATGATTTTAATCATGTGATGTATCTCCTTCTGGCTTCCGTCCGCGCCATACGGTGTCACTCCCGAAGCGCGCCTCCAGGGTTTTCGAGAGCGCCTGCAGCTTTCGTTCCTTCTCCGCCTTTCGTCGTGTATCCTGAATTTCTGCTTCAATTTCCGTGCGATGTGCGGTGAAATCCTCGAGGGTCATCTGGCGAAAATCGCCGTGATCGAGATTGGCCGTAAAAATGGAGAGGAGGCGAACCTTCCGTCCCTGACCGAACAGCCCCTTCGGTGCATCAAGAAGCTGATGCATGAGATCCACCGCGACCGCGAGAATCTTCTCCGCATCCTGGGTCGGATCCGAAAGCTTCTGCTGAATGGAGCGCCGCTGGAAATCATCGGTTTTCGCAGAGAAGCCGATGGTACCCGCATAGAAATCATGCTTTTTGAGGCGCCCCGCCACCTTCACGGCAAGCGCCCGCATGATTCTCATGCCTTCTGTTTCCAGATTCTCAGCGTCAATGTCGACCGTGGTCGTAAGCTCATTCGAGATGCTTTTCGCTTCCTCCTGCACATCCGACACAGCGCGCTTCGAAATGCCGTGGGCGGCCTCATAAATGTAGGCGCCTGCATTGGCTCCGAGTATCCCTGTCAGAAGCGATGCATCGAGCTTCGCCGCATCGCCAATGGTATGCACGCCGATGCGCCGTAGCTTCTCCGCGGTCTTCCGGCCACAGCCGTAGAGATCCTCGATGGGAAGCGGCCACATCTTTTCCTCGATTTCTGAAGGATAGAGGGTGTGAATCTTATCCGGCTTTTCGAAATCCGATGCCATTTTCGCAAGCAGCGGATTACTGGAAATGCCGACATTGACCGTAAACCCGAGCGTATCCCGGATCTCGTTCTTTATGAGTACGGCGGCATTCATTGGGAAGGGCAGTGTGCGGAGACGGGTGGCCTCGTCGCCCGTGAGGCTGCCGTCGACAATGCCTCCGAAAATGGCGCTGCGGATGGACTGCTCGGTGCCGGTCATGTCGAGAAAGGCTTCATCGATCGAGAGCTGCTCGACCACGGGCGCATATTTATGAAGGATGTCGAGGAACGCCGCAGAATATGTGCGGTAGGTTTCGAAATCCGATGGAATCAGGATGAGCTCCGGGCAGAGTTCGAGTGCCTTCACCACGGGCATGGCGGTCTTAATGCCGTAGCGCTTCGCCGGAATCGAGCGGGCACTGATGATGCCGTGGCGCGTTTTCACATCGCCACCGACCGCAGACGGTACCGTACGGAGATCGAGGGCAGCTGGATCCTCCCGGAGTCGCTTCACCGCGGACCAGCTGAGAAAAGCGGAATTCACATCAATATGAAAAATTGTGCGCTCCATCGGACCTCCTTTCACCTGAGACCTCATTCTGCAGCACCGAGCGAAGGTGCGTGGAAGACCTGCACATTTCTCCGTATGGATTTTCAGGATGCACAGAGAAATGCACCGGCCAAAGGGCTCGCCTGCAGGAATTTTTCATATTATAGCAGAAAAGAAGAAAACTGTGGTATGCTGTTAGCGCTTCTGTGGAATGAACTCCGACCGAAAGACGAGTGCTTGGGCTCCACAGAATGAATGTGAAACGTTCAATCAAGAGGAGGATGTATATGAAGAAAACGAAGCTTTGCATGCTGATGCTCACGATGGCAGCATTGACCGCCTGCGGGCAGTCCGGCACGACGGAAACAACCACAACGACAGCAGCCGTGACCGAGGCCACAACCGTCGCCGCAAGCGAAAACAGCGCCGAGGCCGATCAGGCGGCCGCCGATCATGTGGCTGATCTCATTGATGCCATCTACGTGCAGGAGCGGAATGAAAACACCGATGAGCAGTGCGCCGAGGCCAAGGAGGCCTGGGACCAGCTCACGGATGCACAGAAGGCACTCGTTGAGGGTGAGGAGGCCGATCCGGATTACTTCGGCCGGGATACCGGAGATGCCAGCAAGGACGACCCGCTCAATGAGGACGGAATTGGAGAGAAGGAGCTCCTTGTGGTGAGCTTCGGAACCTCCTTCAATGACAGCCGTGTGCAGGATATCGGTGGCATTGAGAAGGCCCTGCAGGCAGCCTATCCGGACTGGTCGGTGCGCCGTGCGTTCACCGCACAGATCATCATCAACCACGTGCAGGCGCGCGACGGCGAGAAGATCGACAATATGGACCAGGCGCTTGATCGGGCCGTGCAGAATGGTGTGAAGCAGCTCGTGATTCAGCCAACGCACCTCATGCATGGCGCAGAGTACGATGAGCTCTGTGCCGCAGCAGATGCCTATAAGGATAAGATTGAGAAGATCGAGATCGCGGAGCCGCTGCTCGGTGAGGTTGGAAAGGATGGCTCCGAGACCAATGCCGACAAGAAGACCGTAGCGGAAGCACTGACGGCCGAGGCTGTGAAGGCTGCAGGCTATGACAGCCTCGAGGACGCCGAGAAGGACGGTACGGCCTTCGTCTTCATGGGGCATGGTACGAGTCATACGGCTGCCATTACCTATACGCAGATGCAGACCCAGATGGATGAGCTTGGTTATGCCAATGTCTTCATCGGCACCGTAGAAGGAAAGCCGGCAGATACCGCTTGTGACGCGGTCATTGAGCGCATCAAGGCGGCAGGCTACAAGAAGGTCGTGCTTCGTCCACTGATGGTGGTAGCCGGTGACCATGCGAACAACGATATGGCCGGTGATGACGACGATTCCTGGAAGAGTCAGTTCCTCGCATCCGGTGCCTTTGACAGTGTCAGCTGTCAGATCGGCGGTCTCGGTGGGATCCCGGCCATTGAGGACGTCTACATTGACCATACGGCCGCTGTGATCGGTGCACCGACCGGCACGGTGGTATCCACTACGCAGGAAAAGCAGGAGACAACGACGGATGCAGCCAAGCTCAGTGATGGCACCTACACGGCAGATTTCACCACCGACAGCAGCATGTTTCACGTGAATGAAGCAAAGGACGGCAAGGGCGTACTGACTGTAAAGGATGGGAAGATGACGATTCATGTGAGCCTGAGCTCCGAGAAGATCGTGAACCTCTTCGCGGGTACCGCCGCAGATGCCGAAAAGGACGGCGCAGCGCTTCTTCAGCCGACGAAGGACACCGTGACGTACACAGACGGAACAGAAGAAGTCGTGAATGGCTTCGATATCCCGGTTCCGGCCCTCGACGAAGAATTCCCAGTCGCGCTGATCGGCACCAAGGGCAAGTGGTATGACCACGAGGTGAAGGTTTCGAACCCCGTGAAGGACTGATCCGTACATCACTATAAAAGGGCCGGAGGGCCGTCACCGAAAGCCAGTACTCCGCAGCCGAAAAAATCACAAATCGGGCCTTAAGAAGCACTAGACCCTCTGCAATCGTCGCGTTTTCCTGATGAAAACGCTCCGCTGTCAGAGGGTGCTAAGGAAAAATTCTCCAGGGAGACGATGCCATGCTATGCGCCTATGGCG
>DJEQ01000031.1 GCA_002431355.1 Oribacterium sp. UBA5894 | reverse complement strand
TCGTTTTTCAAAATCGTATATATGTGTCCGCTGCTTCCAAGCTGTACCGACACCTAGAAATGCCCAGTGAACAGTAGCGTCAAAGCTCTCCTCCGGGGCCTTGCTGCTGTTTCCCACCAGTTCCTGCCTTTTTTGCAGAAGCATTGAATCCTGGTGCTGAATTATGCTAAAATCTTTGTGAATAATTCAACAATACAAGGAGACATTATGCTGCAGAGCTTCTTTAATTATGACAATCCAATCTGGCGTTTTGTGGGACGACTCGGAGATATGATCGTTCTGAATATTCTCTGGCTTGTATGCTCGATCCCCATCGTGACGATCGGTGCCTCGACGACGGCGCTCTACTACTGTACGCTGAAGTATGTGCGGAACGAAGATTATGGCGATTTCCGCATGTTTTTCCGCTCCTTCCGGCAGAACTTTAAGCAGGCGACCCTGATCTGGGTACCCATGCTTTTCATCGGCCTGGTCCTTGGCTTTGACTTTTATTTCTTTGGCTCGGTAATGACCGGTGCTGCCAGCATGAAGTTTCTTTTTCAGGCGATCATCTTCGCGCTGATCCTGATCTGGTTTTTCGTATTCCTTTATATCTGGCCGATCCTGAGCCGCTTTGAGAACACAACGAAAAACACCATCATTAATGCACTTCTCATGTCCATCCGCTATCTGGGCTCCACGATTTCCATGCTGATCTGTGATGTCGTCGTCGTGATTGCCTGGTATATTCTCCTATTCAATATTCCATGGCTTTCGGCATTTCTCCTGCTGATGGGCTTTGCCCTCATTGCCTGGATTAATTCCACGATGTTTGAGCATATCTTCGAAAAATATATGCCGAAGGAGGATCATAGCCATGACGGCGAGGTAAAACCGATTCTGGAGGACATCAACATGGATGGGAGCTTAAAGGAAGGAGCCTCTGGGGAGACCGAGAAGGCCATTACAGAATTAAAGAAATCATCCGACGATGAATGAAAAAATGCGGCGAGCAGCGTCTGAAGCCACGATGGTGGATCAGGGGCTGCTCGCCGCTGCCGGTTTTTATTCAGGCCTGTATGAGAAAATAAAAAAAGTTTCTATAAAAAGGGAGGAGGGCAGGTGATCATCTGATCCCTGCCCGAGTATTATGAAAAAAATCTTTAAATATCGATAACTCATTTGTTATCTTGCTTATAATATAAAAGTCAATGGTGAACAAAGTATGTGGGGCACGTGAACTTTTTGTTAACAATCAATTTCAAATATGAACGCAATGTGAACACGGAACGGAAGACATGGAAGCGCTCAAATGAGCCGCTCCACGCCTGAAAAACGGAAAGGATATCCGGCCTGCTCTTCGGAGGAATCCGCTTGAAAGCGAGGATGAAGTATGATTCGAAATGTGATTTTTGATGTAGATGGTACCTTATGGGATTCTGCGCAGCAGGTGACAGAGGCGTGGCAGGAGGTGCTGCTTCGACATCCGGAAACGGCAGCCGTGACGATTACGCTGGAAGATATGTATCGCTACATGGGACATACCATGTATGAAATCAGCTGCATGATGCTCCCGGCTATTTCGGAAGGACTGCGGGCACTGATCATGCAGGAGTGCATGGAGCATGAGGACGAGTATCTTCGCGTGCACAGCGGAATATTTTATTCAGGCTGCATGGAAACCATCGAGCAGCTTCATGAGGAAGGCTACAGTGTATACATTGTCTCAAACTGTCAGGATGGCTACATTGAAACGCTGCTTGAGGATGCTGGTTGGATTCTGGGACCGATGGAGATCGAAGGCGACGTGCAGGATTTTGAGTGCTATGGTCGAACCGGAAAGAAGAAGGGCAGCAATATCCGCCTTCTCATGGAGCGAAATGCGCTTTCGAAGGAGAGCTGCGTGTATGTGGGGGATACCGCAATGGACGAAGCCGGCGCAAGGGAGGCCGGTATTTCCTTTATTCATGCGGCCTATGGCTTTGGAACGGCAGAGCATCCACAGGCGGTGATCCATGCACTGTCTGAGCTGCCAGAGCTTCTTCGGCAGAATGGAGGACTGTAAAACGGTCATGCAGAACGGTGGAAGGCCCCTGCAGAAGCGGATGAGGTGAAAATAGTTCTAAATTTAGTACAAGACATCTTGATGACATGAAATGGGCTGTGCTATACTGAAAATGTTTTGAAAACGCTTACAGTGGTGATGCGCTTTCAGGTAAACCAGTTAGGTTCTGTCGGCATAGTGCGGGCAGTTTAAAATGGAGGAAATTATGGATTTAAATTTAAGACCAGCAAATGAGTGTGCATTTGATGCGGTTTCTCTGGGTGAAGTTATGCTTCGTCTGGATCCGGGCGAGGGCAGAATTCGTACCGCGAGATCCTTCCGTGCATGGGAAGGCGGCGGAGAGTACAACGTTATCCGTGGACTTCGGAAGTGCTTCGGCCTGAAGACAGCTGTTCTGACCGCACTTGCAGACAATGAGGTAGGCCATCTGGTTGAGGACTTCATGATGCAGGGTGGTGTAGATACTTCCCTTGTAAAGTGGATGGATACAGACGGAATCGGCCGTGTATGCAGAAACGGACTGAACTTCACAGAGAGAGGCTTCGGTATCCGTGGTGCAAAGGGCTGCTCAGACCGTGCAAACACTGCTATTTCGAAGGCTACACCAGCAGATTTTGACTTTGACTACATCTTCGGTGAGCTTGGTGTTCGTTGGCTCCATACCGGCGGAATTTATGCAGCTCTTTCAGAGCAGGCTTCGGAGACCGTGATCGCTGCCATCAAGACAGCGAAGAAGTACGGCACCATCGTTTCCTACGATCTGAACTACCGTCCTTCCATGTGGTCTGCCATCGGCGGCCAGGCAAAGGCACAGGAAGTAAATAAGGAGATCGCACAGTACGTAGATGTCATGATCGGTAACGAGGAAGACTTCACCGCCTGCCTTGGCTTCCAGATCGAGGGCCAGGATGCATCTCTGAAGAAGCTCAACATCGAGGGCTACAAGAAGATGATCAACGAGGCAGTCAAGACCTACCCGAACTTCAAGGCGGTTGCAACGACTCTTCGTACGGTTCATACCGCAACTGTAAACGACTGGTCCGCACTCTGCTGGGCAGATGGCGAGATCTACAAGGCTGCTGATTATCAGGGCCTCGAGATCATGGATCGTGTCGGCGGCGGTGACTCCTTCGCATCTGGCCTCATCTATGGCCTCATGACCACAGGCGATGCAGAGAAGGCTGTCAACTATGGTGCAGCTCACGGTGCACTTGCTATGACCACACCTGGTGATACCACCATGGCAACGAAGAAGGAAGTTGAAGCTATCATGGGCGGCGCTGGCGCTCGTGTACAGCGTTAATTCCTGAAGAACGTAAATTGAAAACGCTCCCTGCCGGAAACGGCGGGAGCGTTTTTGCATGGGCAGGGCGCGTGTTCCTGGAGGAGAGGCCCTCAGCGACCAGTACTCCGAGGCCGGAAAAATCTAAGCCAGGGACCCTAAGCGGCACTAAGCCCTCTGCAATCATCGCGTTTTCCTGATGAAAACGCTCCGTTG
>DJEQ01000022.1:10304-18732 GCA_002431355.1 Oribacterium sp. UBA5894 | reverse complement strand
TGAGGGCAGAACCGACAGAAGCGTATCTCTGGGAGGTCGTGCTCTTGTATGCGGGCATCCATTTTAAAACCTATTCTGGGCTCCCTTTCTCTTATGAGCTGAAAAAAGGCAGAGCTGGCGAGTATACAAAAGAGCTGTGGATCGACCGGCGGGAAAAGAGTAAAAGTCTCGCGTGGAGCTCGGTGCGTCTGGCGTTTCAGCATATAGAATACACAGGGGTCATGGTCCATCGCCCGAAAGCCCTAGGTGATATCCGGGGCGTAACGTACATCTACGCGATGTTATGCCGATTCGGACTCATCAATGTGCCTGAGGAAGTCAAGGAAAAGATGAAAAAGTAAAATATTTTTGAAAATCAAAAATGCCAGAAAACCCTTGCGGTGTCTTAAGGTAAACCGCTCAACCTAGTCGACTTGTCGAGCATATTATTTTAAAAAGCTTCATGTTAAGATGGGACTATAAAGATCACAGAAAAGGAGGATGTCAATGCCATAGCAAGACAGAAACGTGAGTGGTATCCCGGTGCGAGCTATCATCTGATGGCGCGAGGCATTCGCCGGATGGAAATTTACCGGGATGATTTTGATTTTCAGGTATTTCTGAAAATCATGCAGCAGGAGGCTGAGAGAAATAAATGCCGGATTCATGCATACTGCCTGATGACCAACCATTTTCATATTCTGGTGGAAACTGGAGACATTGAAATCAGCAGATTCATGATGCATCTCTCTGGAAAATATGCCATGTACTATAATCGTCATCATGGGTACAGTGGGCATGTATTTGAGCGAAGATATAAGTCCTGTGTTGTGAGTACTGACGAATATTTTCTCCAGACAAGTCGTTACATTCACTTGAATCCGGTCAAGGCGAAAATGGCCGTGCATCCGGAGGATTATCGATTCAGCTCCTATAAAACCTTTCTGCGTTTGCAGGATGACGGTATTACAGAAGTGGAAAAAACGCTCACGTACTTCGGTTCGAAGGGTGTCTTCGGATATCGGGAATTTGTAGAAGATTCGGCACATAAGTATGTAGTGGAAGAAGATGAGATCAGAATGAAAATGGGAGAGGATGATTTATGGCTTCCTTGGTAAAAAGCTTCGCGATTCATGGAATAGATGGATATCAGGTCGACATCGAAACGAAAACGCTGGAAGGACAGCCGTCCATTTCCGTCATTGGCCTCGGCGATCAGGCAGTAAAAGAAGCCTCCGAACGTGTACAGGCGGCGATTGATGAAACGGGCTATGTATTTCCGAAAAAACGGGTCATTATCAGTCTGGCACCGGGCGATATCAAGAAAAGCGGCTCACATTTTGATCTCGCGATGGCCATCGGTATCCTTCAGCAGAATGAAGACATCGCCGTAAAGAACTTGAGTGATTATGGATTTATCGGAGAGCTGGCACTGGATGGCAGACTGCGTGCCTGTAGTGGAATCCTTCCGATGATTATCGCAGCACAGCGGAATGGCCTTCAGAAGGTGATCATTCCAGCCGCGAATCTGAAAGAGGCACAGCTCGTACAGGATATGGCGATCATCGGCCTTCAGAGCCTGGGAGACGTCGTTCGTTTTCTGGAAGGAAAGCCGGTCGACACGCAATGCACGAATGCTGCCCCAAATATGGATGATCATGATAAAGTACTGGATTTTTCAGACGTAAAAGGACAGAAGGAGCTGATTGATGCAGTTGTTCTGGCCGCTGCGGGTGGACATAACATGCTGATGATCGGTGAACCTGGCTGTGGAAAGACGATGATCGCGCAGCGCATCCCATCGATTCTTCCGGCGATGACCGAAGAGGAGTGCCTGGAGGTGACAAAAATCTACAGTATTTCCGGCATGATTTCCGGCGGACATGGACTGATTCGAAACCGTCCATTCCGTGCGCCACATCACAATGCTTCCTTAAACGCACTCATTGGTGGCGGAACCAATGCACTCCCAGGCGAGGTTTCACTCGCGCATAACGGAGTCCTGTTTTTAGATGAGCTTGCTGAATTCTCACGGCGAACTCTCGATGCCCTCCGTCAGCCGATTGAAGACAAGAAGGTCTGCATTTCGAGGGTGAATGGGATGCATACCTTTCCGTCAAATTTCATGTTTGTTACAGCCATGAACCCCTGCCCTTGTGGCTATTACCCGAGCTCCAAATGCCGTTGCACCGACTATGAAATCATCAAGTACCGTGGGAAAATTTCGGGTCCCATCATGGATCGAATTGATATTCAGAAGGAAGTGAAGCCTGTCAATTACTTTGCGCTTGAGCAGGAGGATACATCGGCATCTTCGGCGGAAATCCAGAGAAGGGTCGAAAAGGCACGAAAAATTCAACAGCGACGGTATAAAAATGATCCCGGCATCAATAATAACGCTCAGATGTCGACGGCGATGATCCAGAGGTACTGCACGCTCGATAAGGAATCCAGAAAGCTTCTGAAGGAGACTTGTGAAAGCTATGGCTATAGTGCACGCGTGATTCATAAGCTTCTTCGACTTGCACGGACAAGTGCGGATCTGGACGGAGTTGAAACCATTCGCCTGGAGGACATTCGGAGGATTCTCAACTATCGAGATCTTGATAAAAGCAATAGCGAAATGCTGGTTGTGAAATAATATATGGAGGAATCATGGAGTACTGGATCTGGCTTACGACACTGCCACGCATTGGTCCTGTAACGGCAAATCATCTGATAAGACAATTAGGAAACCCGGAAAATGTATATCACAGTTCGGAAGAAGAGCTGAAAAAGCTCAGACTGACAAAAATGCAAATCGAAAGCATCCTTGATAATCAGGAGCTGGACGAAGCCAGAGAAATTCTGGACGAGTGTGAGAAGAAGGGAATCTCTTTGCTCCCCATAAATGACGCTCGTTATCCGGAACGTGCCCGGAGCTGTCGAGATAATCCGATCCTTCTATATTATAAGGGAAAGCTCCAAACGTTTAACAAGTCCGTCGGTATTGTAGGTGCCCGTCGGTGCACGCAGAAAACGAAGCAACTGGTGGCATCGCTTGCAGAAGAGTATGCAAAAAATCGTATCACTGTCGTCAGTGGCATGGCTAAAGGCGTCGATTCGTATGCGCATACCGCGTGCCTGCGTGCGGGTGGCTATACCATTGCCGTTCTCGGCAATGGGCTCGATATCTGCTATCCAAGCGAACATGCTAAGCTCAAGGAATGCATCGAGAAGGAGGGCCTCCTCATTTCCCAGTATCCGCCAGGCACTCGCCCTACACGCTATACTTTTCCAGAAAGAAATCGGATCATCAGCGCATGGTCGGATGAACTTATCGTGGTAGCCGCTGGGAAGGGAAGCGGTGCACACATTACGGCGAAGTACAGTAATTATTATGGGAGAAAAGTGACACAGTTTCAGGAGTGTTCTTCATCGGTCTCCGCATCGCACAATGAATCATAAGTGCCAGAGGAATTCAGGGAACGAATGCAAAAGTAGAATTATTGCAAGTAATTCATGGTATACCGTAATGAAGATGAGCGAAGGTGGCACATGTTATGGTATGAATCAGGCAAGCTGCGGACCCGTCATCATCGAGGCGCCTGAGTGAGTCGCTGTCTCAGAAAACATACTTGACAATCTCGATTTCGACGAGCACTCTAGATTAAAAGAACGTACGAAAAAGGAGAAAAGAGCAATGAATACAAGCTTACTCATCATGGCGGCCGGAATCGGCAGTCGGTTTGGAACAGGAATTAAGCAGCTGGAGCCAGTGGATGATGCAAACCATATCATCATGGACTACTCGATCCATGATGCGATCGAGGCGGGCTTTAATCATGTGATATTTATCATCCGTAAGGATATCGAAAAGGAGTTTAAAGAAGTCATTGGGGATCGCATCGCTTCGATCTGTAATGCACACCATGTCACAGTGGATTATGCGTTCCAGGATCTTCATGATATTCCAGGTGAGCTTCCTGCAGGACGGACGAAGCCGTGGGGAACCGGGCAGGCGGTGCTTTCGGCGAAGAAGGTCTTAAAAACGCCATTCATCGTGATCAATGCAGATGATTATTATGGAAAAGAGGGATTCAGGGCAGTCCATGAGTATCTTGTGAAGGGCGGCGAGTCCTGCATGGCCGGGTTTGTGCTGAAAAATACCTTATCTGACAATGGTGGCGTGACCCGTGGCATTTGCAAGATGGATGAGGAAAACCATCTGACAGAGGTAGTGGAAACGAAAAACATCGTGAAGACCGAGGAGGGCGCAGCGGCCGATGGTGCAGCTGTCGATGTGAATTCACTGGTATCCATGAATATGTGGGGCCTGACACCTGCGTTTCTGGATGTGCTGGAGGATGGCTTCAAGACATTCTTTGAAACGGAAGTACCGAAGAATCCACAGAAGGCAGAATATCTGATTCCTGTTTTTATTGGAGAATTACTGAAGCAGGGAAAGATGTCCGTCAAGGTTCTGAAAACAAACGACACCTGGTACGGCATGACCTATCATGAAGACGTTGCAGCTGTGAAGGAAAGCTTTCGGAAAATGCTGGAAGAAGGCGTTTACTCGGCGGATCTGTTTACGGACCTGTGACAAATGCGAAGCGTTCGGTGACAGCCGGGTGCTTTACCTATTATACGGAAACTGCTGAAAACAGATTATATATAGCTTTAAGCCTCTTTTCAGAAATACGTGCTATAATCGCCTCCGTTTCATGGAATGAACGGGGAGATGAGATGCTCTTCGGTAGGAGAAAGTCCGGGATTTTGGCGCATATGCAGAGGCACTCGACCTCGGCGCTGCTCTTCCTCGGACAGATTCTGAGATTTTGGCGCAAGTACGGAGGTACCTGGTGGGAAAATTCATTCTGAATACATAAAAAGGAGAACTTATATGAAGAGAATGAATCGAACATTGGCGCTGGGGCTTTCTGCGGGACTGATGCTCAGTGGCTGTGCACAGTCACCTCATCCGGCGGAGACGAGTGCGGCTGCTGCGGAGACCGAGGCGACCGTAGCTGTAGAGGAAGCGAGCGAAGAGGATACGGCGCATACGAATCTGCCGAAGATTGATAACAGTAAGTGGCTGTATAACAAGGATGATGATGTCTATTATCAGCTTGGAATTTCCTACTGCGAGACCCCGGCTGATACGAATTATGAGGAGCTCGCGATCCTCGTGCCGGGCGCTTACATGAATGCAACGGATAACGGCGATGGCACCTTTACCTGCACGCTCAATGAAACGGCAGAGCTTGGTGGCTATACCGCGTCAACCGCACCGATCGTGATGCCGGTGAATACGCCAGGCTATGCGGCGCAGGACCCGATGACGGAATATACGAGTGAGAGCGAGTATACGAGCGCTGGCTTCATCTACGTGCATGCCGGCTGTCGAGGCCGCGATGCGGGAGCTCCGGCGGGCGTGACGGATCTCAAGGCGGCGATTCGCTACCTTCGGTACAATGCAGGTACCATTGCTGGAGACACGGAGCGCATCTTCAGCTTCGGCATGTCAGGTGGTGGCGCGCAGTCTGCCCTCCTCGGTGTGACGGGAGATTCGGCGCTGTATGAGGACTACCTCGACGCGATCGGTGCCGTCGAAGGCGTTAGCGATGCGGTACTTGGTGCACAGGCGTGGTGCCCGATTACCTCGCTCGATTCCGGGGATGAAGCCTATGAATGGATGATGGGCAACACGCGAAGCGGCTTAAGTGACGAGGAGCAGACGATCTCGGATCGCCTGACCGTTGCCTATGCGGCCTACATTAACGAGCTTGGCCTCACCGACGAAGAGGGCAATGCATTGACACTCGAGGAAAGTGACGATGGCCGTTACCAGGCCGGAAGCTACTATGACTATATGAAGGATGTCATCGAGGAATCGCTCAATAACTTCCTCTCAGATACCAGCTTCCCGTATGATGCGGATGCAGCCTCGGCTGGTGGTCCAGGCGGTGGTATGGGTCCGGGTGGCATGGGCCCGCAGGGCGGACCGGGGCCAGATGGAGCGATGGCACCTTCCGACAAGGATGGTTCTGCAGAAAATGAAAAGCCACAGAAGGAAGATTCTACAGAAGGCAGCAGCGCAGCATCCGGTGATCAGAGACAGGATAAGCCAGAGAAGGCTGCCGCCGAGGCTCCATCCGAAGAGGGAACATCGACACCGGAAAAGTCTGCGGCTTCACTTGATGGCAGCACGGATTTCACGGCCATCGATCAGATCCAGCGGACGGAAAACAAGTCTGGCGTGACGATTTCCGGTACCTATGAGACCGCGCAGGACTACATCGATGCCCTGAATGCAAACGGCACCTGGGTGAACTACGATGCGGCGACGAATACTGCGACGATCACCAGCATTGCCGACTTCGCAAAGGCGGTGAAAACGGCCTCGAAGGGCATCGCCGCCTTCGATCAGCTCGACGCGTCGCAGGGAGAGAACACCCTGTTCGGCTATGGGGATGGCAAGGGCGCGCATTTTGATGCGACACTCGCAGAGATTCTGAAGGATATGGACTCCTCCTATGCCGATGCCTACAGCGAGGATCTCGCGCGGAAGGATGCCCTCGGGCACAGTGTGACGGAGCGTGTGGAAATGTATTCACCGCTTTATTATCTCCTCCCGTCTTCGGAAGGCTATCAGAGCTCCAGTGTCGCGAAGTACTTCCGCATTAACACTGGCCTCTGGCAGGGCGACACCGCTGTAAACACGGAGGCGAACCTTGCACTGGCGCTGAAGAATGAAGGCGCTTCGGTGGAAAGCAGCTTCGTCTGGGGACAGCAGCACACCATGGCAGAGCGGAGTGGCGACGCCACGAGTAACTTTATCGCCTGGGTAAATCAGTGCCTCGGGCAGTGAAATAGCATGCAATACAGGTAAAAAAGGACAGGATGGCCGCATTTTAGTGCGACCATCCTGTTCTTTTGGTATAATGAGGCTGTATGTAAAAAGCAGGCTGCCGGGGACAGTACCCGTCTGCGCATATACGTGAGATTCGAGCGTTGCAGTGCGATCTGTATTTCCTGCGTAGCATGATCCATAAAAGGAGGCACACAAATGAATGTGAAAAAATATAAGAGAGTTTTTACCATTGTTCTCGATTCCCTCGGTGTCGGTGCGATGCCGGATGCGGAGAAGTTTGGCGATGCGGGCACGGATACGCTCGGGCATATCGCGGAGCATATGGAGAACTTCCAGATTCCGAATCTTCAGAAGCTGGGTATCGCGAATCTGAAGAGTCTGCAGGGTGTAGCACCGGTGGAGCATCCAATGGCGTACTATGGGAAGCTTCGCGAGGCGAGCAATGGTAAGGATACGATGACGGGGCACTGGGAGATGATGGGGCTTCACATCACAACGCCATTCAAGACCTTTACGGAGCATGGCTTCCCGAAGGAGCTGATCGACGAGCTCTCCCGGCGGACCGGACATGTAATCATTGGCAATAAGAGCGCGAGCGGCACGGAAATTCTTGACGAGCTCGGGGAGGAGGAGATCGCGACGGGGCATCTCATCGTCTACACCTCGGCAGATTCGGTGCTGCAGATCTGCGGCAATGAAGAGACCATGGGGCTTCAGGAGCTGTACCGCTGCTGCGAGATCGCCCGGGAGCTCACGATGAAGGATGAGTGGAAGGTCGGCCGTGTCATTGCCCGCCCATACGTCGGACGGAAGAGGGGCGAGTTCAAGCGGACCAGCAACCGGCACGATTATGCGCTGAAGCCATTTGGACGCACGGCACTGAATGTTCTGAAGGATGCGGGGCTTAGTGTGATTTCGGTCGGTAAGATCTATGATATCTTCGATGGCGAGGGACTCACCGAGTCCAATAAATCGAAGAGCTCGGTGCATGGTATGGAGCAGACCATCGAGATTGCAAAGCGGGATTTCGAGGGGCTCTGCTTCGTGAACCTCGTGGATTTCGATGCGCTGTGGGGCCATCGGCGGAATGTCATCGGCTACGGCGAGGAGCTTGAACGCTTCGATGTGAAGCTTGGCGAGCTTATGCAGAACCTGCGCGAGGATGATCTTCTGATTCTCACCGCGGACCATGGCAATGATCCGACCTACAAGGGCACGGACCATACGCGCGAGAAGGTGCCGTTCCTTGCGTACTCGCCATCGATGAAGGGGGCAGGTGCACTGGAGGAGGCCGACACCTTCGCCATCATTGGCGCAACCATTACGGATAATTTCGGCCTTGCAATGCCGGAGGGAACGATTGGGCACTCGATCCTTGAGAAGCTGAACTGATTCAACCCATGCGTTCCACCGGCGCGAGACTCTGAAAACAGGTGGAACGCCCATTCCGACTCGCCCAGGACGTATGGAACAGACGCTGAAAGTCCATACGTTCCACCGGCGCGGAGATTATAATAGAAGAAAGGTTTCCTATATGAATACAAGTGAAGTACTGAAGAAAGTAGACCATACCCTGCTCGCGCAGACCGCGAC
>DJEQ01000022.1:423-10165 GCA_002431355.1 Oribacterium sp. UBA5894 | reverse complement strand
GTCATCGGCTTCCCGAATGGCTACAGCACGACGGCGACGAAGGTCTTCGAAGCGAAGGATGCCATTGCGAACGGCGCCTCCGAAATTGACATGGTCATCAACATTGGCTTCCTGAAGGATGGGCGCTACGAGGAAGTGGAGGACGAGATCCGTCAGATCCACGCGGCATGTGCGGGCCACATTCTGAAGGTCATCATTGAGACCTGCCTCCTCACGGACGAAGAGAAGATCCGGATGTGCGAGATCGTAACGAAGGCAGGCGCGGAATTCATTAAGACCTCGACTGGCTTCTCGACCGCGGGCGCAACCTTCGAGGATGTGAAGCTCATGCATGAGCATGTCGGTTCGGGCGTGAAGGTAAAGGCCGCCGGTGGCATCCGCTCCTTCGATGATGCCGAAGAGTTCATCCGGCTCGGCGCGGATCGACTCGGCACGAGCCGTCTCGTGAAGATCCTGAAAAACACGGACAACGGCGCAGGATACTGATATTTATCCACGAGTGCTCTGCAATCATGGATGCCCGCACTGAAGACACATCGCATGGCATCGTCTCTTGGTACTTACCCCCGATTCTTGCAATCGGGGGTAGTCCATATAATAGGAAGAACCTTATAGCCCCTATAATTATTTAGGTATTAGAAAAATTGTTCACGAAATGATACACTGCGAATACAAAAATTTGAAGGGGGACTACGTATGTCAGAGTTCGTTGTGGGTCTTTTAGGATTCGCATGTATCATTGCGCTTGTCGTGACGCTGTTTAAGAGTAAGACCACGCCAAGCATGGCTTTCATTATTTTTCCAACCATTCTCGGTCTGATCCTGGTCCTCGGTGGCTACTATTCCATCGAGCAGATCGGCGATCTTATCAAGGGTGGCTTCAAGAGCACCGGCCCGACGGCCGCACTGTTTGTTTTCTCCGTGCTCTTCTTCGGTATCATGACCGATGCCGGCATGTTTGATGTTATCATCAACAGGCTCATGAAGTATGTCGGGGACAATGTCATCGGCGTGACGGTGATGACCGCCATCATTGCCCTCATCGGCCACCTCGATGGTGGTGGAGCGTCGACCTTCCTGATCGTCGTTCCGGCCATGCTTCCGGTGTACAAGAAGATGCACATGCGTCCGACCACGCTGCTTCGTGTTGCGGTCCTTGCGATGGGCGTCCTGAACCTGATGCCATGGGCGGGCCCGACCATGAGAGCCGCTTCCGTGCTCGGCATGGAGGCTGGCCAGCTCTGGAATAAGCTGATTCCGATTCAGATTTTCGGTATCGTGCTCTGTCTTGCACATGCCGTATTTGCAGGCTTCCAGGAGAAGCAGAGAGGCGCCGGTCTCAACGGAAAGCTCGCACAGGAAGCGAGCGCTGAGGATGCGGCCGAGGAGGCACAGCATGCAGCAGATGAAAATGAATATGCGCGTCCGAAGCTGTTCGTGTTCAATGTCTGCCTGACGATCGCCGTCATTGCCATGCTCGTATGGGATCAGTTCCCAAGCTACTATCCGTTCATGCTCGGTGTCGCAGCGGCACTCCTTGTAAACTACACGCCGATCAAGCTTCAGAAGAAGATGATCAACCGTCATGCAGGTCCAGCACTTATGATGTGCTCGACGCTGATGGGCGCAGCCGTGCTCATGGGCATCCTGGTCTATGGGTTCAATGCAGACGGCGCGGCGGTCATCGCGAAGCCGGGTGTGGAGATGATGAAGACCTCCGTGGTATCGAACATGGCGGGTATCATTTCCATGATCCTTCCAGCATCGCTGGGCCAGCATCTGCCACTTGTGATCGGTATCCTTTCCGTTCCGCTGGCACTTTGCTTCGATACGGATTCCTACTTCTATGGTATGCTTCCGGTCATGATCGCCATCGGTGCCTCCTTCGGCGTCGAGGCCTTCCCGATCGCAGTAGCCATGGTTGTCTGCCGTAACTGCGCAACCTTCATCAGCCCGATGGTACCGGCAACTCTGCTCGGCATCGGCCTCGCCGATGTGGACATCAAGGATCACATCCGTGCATCCTTCGGCTATGTATGGATCTTCTCGATCCTCTGCATGCTGTTTGCCGTCGTGATGGGCATCCTGCCGCTGTAAGGCTCGAACGATAGATGGGGCTGATCATGAAAAAGTATTCGTGCGATTTTGGAAAATAAGTTACACTATAGTCGATCGGCTTTTTTAAACGTCGTTACTTCAAAAGAGCTGCCGTGCGCATCGTCGTGCGGCAGCTTTTTTTGCGGATCATTAAACTTTTTTGGATCATCAAACTTTTTTAGGTTTTGTCGATCTTTTTGCCTCGGCCCCAAAAACCACCTGCTTGACAGGTGGTTCCGAGTGTTGGGAAAGCAATCCATAGGCACTGTAAGCGCTTTAAAATGCAAATATGCCTATAATAGAGGATGAAATTAGGATAGAAGCATAGGCATGATCGATGCTATACTCATAAAAGTACCTATAGAATGAAAAATTCAAATAGGCATGGGTGTCCATTTAAGGCTTTAACATGCCTGTACTGTGCTTTTGATCTGCATATCTTTGGCGTGTTGACTTCCTCGACGGACTCGGGGGGGATATTCTGGTGCAGGACGAATGGTTCTGTATACTGTTATGAGATGAAGAAGAAAGGAATTGAAAGCGATGATTCATTTACGTCCGCATCATGGCGTTTGTCTTCTGAATTTCCGGGGTAAGGGCTACTCCGATGGCTTCAGCCAGAATATGGCCGCGATGCAGACCCGGCTCAAGGCACATCCAGAAGAAAAAATCTGCATTACGAAGGGCGCGGACGATCTATGTGCCCAGTGCCCGAATCGACGCGGAAGCGCATGCACGTCCAAGCATCCGCCCCTCTTTGATGAAAACGTGCTGCGTATGACTGGACTTCAGTACGGACAGGTACTGAGCTGGAAGGACTTTTCGGATGCGACACGCCCGCTCAGCCTCGATCGCCTCGAGGAGACCTGCCCGGACTGCGAGTGGCTCACGCTGTGTAAGGAGATCGCGGCAGAGCGATTAAAGACCGAAGCGTCCACCGGGATGAGATGCGAAGCACAGAGTGCAGAAGTGGGGCAGGTACCTGCAGAAGCTGAGAAAGAACGCTCGGAATAAAAACGGAAAGAGAGGAAAATGCATATGACCTATTATTTTCCAGCGATTATCAAGAAAACCGACCAGGGCTATCAGGTTCGCTACGTGGACCTCGAGGATTGCTACGGAGAGGGCGCAAGCCGCGAAGAAGCACTCGACGATGCCCGCGACGCGGGTGTAAACTATCTCCTGACGGAGCTTGAAACCGACATGGATCTCCCGACCCGGACCCTTCTCATGGATGTGGAAACCGGCGAGGGCGAGGAGAAGACGGATCTCGCGCTTGTGATGCCACGGGACGAGCAGTACGATTCGTTTGGCTGATGCGTGGCACAGCTGAGAATACCGAAGGAGGCAGATCCGACGGCGACGAGAGAAGCATACGTGACTATGCTGATGTATAGATAAAGGAGGCAGCAGGATGCGATACAAATCATTTGGAAAAACAGGACTGGAGGTTTCAGAGCTGTGTCTCGGAACCTGGGGCATCGGCGGTGCAGGCTGGGATGCAAATCCGGAGGAGACAAAGACGGATGCGATCAGAGCCGCGGTGGAGCAGGGAATCACGATTTACGATACCGCCCCGGCCTACAACGCCGGTGCTGCGGAGCGGATTCTCGGAGAAACGCTCGAGAAGATGGGCGTTCGAAAGGATGTGATCATTTCGACGAAGTGCGGCAATGACTTCATAAACGGCCAGTATGTACACTGTGGAAAGCGCGACCACATTCTCGCACAGTGCGACGCCTCGCTCCGAAATCTTCGGACCGATTACATTGACCTCTACATCCTGCACTGGCCACAGGACGATGCGGAACCGGCGGAGACGCTCGGCGCGATGATGGAGCTGAAGAAGGCCGGAAAGGTGCGCTTCCTCGGCCTTTCCAACCACAGCCTCGCGCAGATGAAGGAAGCGGAGAAGTACGCCGACATTGACTTCATTCAGGTGCAGTATTCCATGCTCGAGCGGGAGCACGAGGAGGAGATGAAGTACGCGGAGGCACAGGGCATGGCGACGATGGGCTACGGCACACTGAGCGGCGGCCTCCTCACGGGACGCTATCGGGAGCTGAAGACCTATGAGAAGATGGACAGCCGAAACCGCTTCTACCAGTTCTTCAAGGAGCCGGGCTGGAGCAAGGCCCAGAAGCTGCTCGCGGTGATGGATGAAATTTCCGCGAAGCGCGGTGTGCCACTCTCGGAGATCGCCGTAAACTGGGCACTCCAGAAGTCCTTCCTGACGACCGCGCTGTTTGGAACCCAGCACCGCGAACGTGTTGTGGAAAACTGCCACTCCATGGACTGGACCCTCAGTGACGACGAGACAGCAAGACTTGACGAGACGCTGGAAGAGCTCGGCATCTGACTTCCTGGACCGGCAGAGGAACAACGAATGAGCGTAATGATTGATAACGCTTGGGATCTGACTTCTTAGAACGATGACTGGTGAAGCCGGGAGGCTCAGGGGCATAGGGAACGCTGCAAAGAAATACGGAAAGACCGTTATAAAATCCAAATGGGACCTTTTAGTAGCACTTGGAGTAATTTTTCCTTGGCACCCTCTGTCAACGTGGAGTTTTCATCAGGAAAACTCCACGATTGCAGAGGGCCTAGTGCTACTTAAGGTCCCATTTGAGTGACTTATCACGGGGGAGTGCCGCCCGTAGGGCGCGGGGGTCCCCGTGATGCCTAAGTGGCGAACGTATTCAGAACTGTGCCACAGGCACAGTATCCGATTTTTCCGGCCTTGAAGTACTGACTGCGCAGGGGTCACCGCCACCCACGCCACTGCTTTAACAACACTATGGATATGAAATTATGTCGCATTTGTGAAGTCTCCGCTGAAAAACAGCCGAAAACGCCCCTCCAAAAAAATTCATTTTTGGTGAACCTTTCACCGAAAAAAGGACTACCATAAGGGCGTTACAGATAGTTGTCTGTGCACCGTATCACCTTGGCCTTACATCCTGTAAGAGCAGAAATCTTTCGCGGGAAATTTGCCGGGGATGTTACGATGTTTCTGCCCACTTCAATCACGAGGCGGGATTACGAGTTCTGAGTGGCGAAACCACAGAAAGAGGTACGTTATGGAGACATTACAGGCGAAGACAAGAGATCTGAGCGTCAAGGGAAAGAAGCTTAGAAGAGAAGGCTATGCAACAGGATCGATCAGCGGCAAGGAGATGAAGGAATCCCTCGCAATTATCCTTTCGCAGAAGGAGCTGGGTCTCTTCTTTAAGGACCATCATGTCGGCTCGGAAGCAGAGCTTTCCGTTGATGGTACAAACTATACCGTTCTCATTAAGAGCGTGGATTTCGATGCGATGAAGCATCAGTACGTGGATGTGACCTTCCAGCAGCTCGTCAGCGGCGAGAAGATTCATTCGAAGGCAGCCATTGAGTTCGTCAATGCTGAAAAGGCCCAGGGCTTCCTGACGAAGACCTGTGAGGAGGTCGAGTTCGTCGGCTATCCGAAGGACCTTGTAGATCACATCACCATTGATGTATCGAAGTATCCGATCGGTACCAACCTCACCGTTGGAGACCTCGACATTGCGAAGGAAGGCAAGCTTGAGATGAAGACACCGCTGACGGATACCGTTCTTCATGTCGCTGCGCATCAGCATGTGAAGGCTGCGGACGTGATTGAGGAGGCACCTGCAGAGAAGGAAGTCGTTACACCGGCGACGAAGGAAGCTGCCGCACTTGCAGCGAAGGAGAATAAGTAAGCTGTGACGCTGATACGTCGTGAAGCGAGCGGAGAGAAAACTGTTGACGTAGATTCATCAAAACTCGATCGAAGCTCGGTTCTACCGGAGTGCGATACGATGTAGAAGCTATAGTTTTATCATCGAGAATTTGCTAGAATATCCCATGTGGGCGCGCATTGCCTGCGTGGGATTTTTTGATGGATCCCTGAGAAATGATGAAATGTGAGCTTGGATGATCTGCGCGGAATGCGTGATACGTTCCTGCGAAATCATGGAATTGGATGTGCAGGACCTATACGGGAGGTGTTGGATGAACGAGTATCCAGAAGCCGTTATTTTCGATTACAACGGGACGATGGTGAACGACGAGATCTACCACAATGAGGCGTGGAGCTTGTTTATGAAGCGTCACATCGGACGGGATCTCACGGAAGAAGAATTTGACCGTGATATTCACGGTATCCATGCGGATGTGACGATTCGTCGCTTTCTGGGAGAAGCGCTGAGCGCGGAAGAGGTCGCACGGCTCGTCGATGAAAAGGAAAGGACGTATCGAGAGATTTGCACTTCACATGCAGACATTTATCGGCTTCGTGCAGGGCTTCCAGAGCTTCTGGATCGACTGAAGGCCGCCGGTGTGAAGCTCGGCATTGCGACCTCGTCCCCGATCGGTAATGTGGAATTTTATTTCGACCACATTGACCTCGCCCGCTGGTTTACGCTTTCACAGGTGACGTACAATGACCACAGCTTCGCAGGAAAGCCTGCGCCGGATATTTTTCTTCGGGCGGCAGAAAAGCTCCATGCAGATATACATCGCAGTGTGGTGTTCGAGGATGCGAAGTCTGGTGTGCAAGCGGCGGTGGCAGCAGGTGCAAAGAAGGTGATTGCGGTGGCTGGAACGGCCGACCCGGAGGCACTGCTTCGCCTTGGGGCCGCGCGCGTGATTGAAAGCTATACGGAGCTGCTTGAACCTTCCTTGGCATCAGAAGCTGCAAGGAAGTAGAAAACGATGACCGCGCGGAGATATACATAGGAGAGATTATGGAATTACACGATGGGCGCCCTGCCACGGCTGAGGGGCGGGAACCAAAGGAAATGCGGGTATATGACTTGCTGGATTCGCTGGGCATTGCCTATCAGCGGACGGACCATGCGCCGGCAACGACGATGGAGGTCTGCGGGGTGATCGATGCCGTGCTGGACTGCCTCATTTGCAAGAACCTGTTTTTATGCAATCGGCAGCAGACGGAGTTCTATCTTCTGATGATGCCGGGCGACAAGGTGTTTAAAACGAAGGAGCTGTCGCATCAGATCGGCTCGGCACGCCTGAGCTTCGCGCCGGAGGAGAAGATGGTGGAGTATCTGGACATTCATCCAGGATCGGTGAGTATCATGGGCCTCATGAATGATACGGAAAATCACGTACAGCTGCTCGTCGATGAGGACGTACTGAAGGGCGAGTATGTGGGCTGCCATCCATGCGTGAATACCTCGTCGCTGAAGCTGAAGACGGCCGATGTGTTTGGAAAGTACCTTGCGGCGGTGCACCATGATTATCGCGTGGTGAAGCTCACAGGAGAGGTATGAGAGGAGGAATCAGATGAAGGTTTTAATGTTAAATGGAAGCCCGAAGGCGCAGGGCAATACGAACCGCGCCCTGACAGAAATTGGGGAGCAGCTGAAAAAGGAAGGCATTGACTATGAAATTTTCCAGATCGGTGCGCAGCCGATTCGGGACTGCATCGGCTGTGGCCAGTGCACCGAGGCGGGCTGTGTCTTTACCGATGATGTGGTCAATGCCTTCGTCCAGAAGGCACGTGAGGCGGACGGCTTCATTTTCGGGACGCCAGTCTACTATGCGCACCCGAGTGGACGCATTCAGTCGCTGCTGGATCGCGCTTTTTATGCGAGCGGTGCGGCCTTCGCCTTTAAACCGGCCGCAGCGGTCGCTGTGGCACGGCGTGCCGGTACGACGGCCTCGGTCGATGTGCTTCAGAAGTACTTCGGCATCAACAACATGCCGACCGTGCCTTCCACCTACTGGAATGTTGCGCATGGTCGTGTGCCAGGGGAGGCAGAGCAGGATCTTGAGGGTATGCAGACGATGCGAAACCTTGCCCGGAACATGGCGTGGATGCTGAAGTGCATCGAAGCCGGTCGGAAGGCAGGCATCGAGCATCCGGATGTAGAAAAGGGCACCCGGACGAACTTTATTCGCTGAAAATGAGATGAAGCAGACGTACAGGGGAAGGCATTGAATACCAGATCTGTGCGGTTTCATGGAAAAAGAGCAGGGGAAGGATGTAAGCGCCCCTGCTCTTTTTATACGCCGTCTTGACGATATCCAGATCAAAAAGCGCAGTATACCCACCTGCTCTTTCCAGATACTCATGTCTGTGCGATTGACCGGACGATGAACGCGGCCCATGATTTTCTGTCTTGCTCCGGAAGCTTTTCAGAAACTCACTTCATGACTTCTTTGCATTCTTCAGCGCCATCCCGGTCAGTGCAAACAGGGCGATCACGTTCGGAATGACCATGAGCTGGTTAAACATGTCGGAAAGCTCCCATACAAGGTCGCTTGACGTAAGGGTACCGAGGAAAATAAATACCAGCGCGATCACCGTATATGCACGGCTGCCCTTGTCACCAAACAGCCAGATGACATTGATCTTTCCGAAGAGATTCCAGCTGAGGATCGTCGAGAAGGCGAAGAAAAAGAGGCAGACCGCGACGAACATCGCACCGAAGCGCGCGCCGAACACGGTGCCGAAGGCGGTCTGCGCGAGATTTGCCTTGCCGATCGTCTCTGGAATCACACCGCCTGCCAGCACGCCATCGCCGGTATACATCGTTGAAATAATGACGAGGGCGTTCAGGGTCAACACCACATAGGTGTCAATAAATACACCGATCATCGCCACCACACCCTGCTCGTGCGGGCAGGAGACATTGGCGAGCGCATGCGCATGCGGGGTCGAGCCCATACCGGCCTCGTTCGAGAACAGGCCGCGCTTCGCACCCTGACTGACCGCGGTCTTCAGGGCATAGCCGAAGCCTCCGCCGATGATGGCCTGCGGCTGGAAGGCGTAGCGGAAGATCAGGGCGAAGGTGGCCGGGAGGTACTGGATGCGCACGACCAGCACGCAGAGGCCGCCGAGCAGAAAGACGAGCGCCATGATCGGCACAACCTTTTCGGTCACGGCCGCGAGGCGCTTCACATCGCCGAGGAAGATGGCACCGCAGAAGAGCACGAGGGCAATGCCGACGGCCCAGGATGGAATGCCGAAGGCGGTCTGAATCGTGGAGCCAATGGAGTTTGACTGCACCATGCAGCCGAAAAAGCCAAGCGCGAGGATGATGGCGATCGCGAAGAAGTGCGCGAGGAACTTTCCGAAGGCCCCATGGAATGCGGTCGTGATGTAATACACCGGGCCGCCATGAATGCTGCCATCGGCGCGCACCACGCGGGTTTCCTGTGCCAGCACGGCCTCGGCGTAAATCGTCGCCATGCCGAAGAAGGCAATCACCCACATCCAGAAGATTGCGCCCGGACCACCTGTCAGAATCGCACCACTCGCGCCGACGATATTGCCCGTCCCGACCTGCGCGGCAATCGCTGTCGCAAGGGCCTGAAAGGACGACATCCCGGCCTCATGCTTCTTGCCGAAAAGACTCAGCTCTCCGAAGGTTTTCTTCATTCCCTCGCCGAAGCAGCGAAGCTGCACGAAGCCGGTCTTCAGCGTGTACCAGAGCCCGACACCGAGCAGCAGGATGACAAGCACGTAGTCGGACAGGTAGGAATTGATCGTCTGAACAAGTGATAACAGCATACAAGGACCCCCTAAGAAGAAAGATGTGATGTTTCTTTGGAGAAGGCCAGGTCTCGTTGCCCGTCAGCCCGTAAGAACGTCGCGTTGCTCGTTCATACGGGTTAC
>DJEQ01000022.1:0-337 GCA_002431355.1 Oribacterium sp. UBA5894 | reverse complement strand
CACGGACTTTGGCTCGTTGCTCGCGAAAGAAAGAGCAGTTCTTTGCCGGTGGCGAAAGAACTGCTCTGCTTATTTCTTTATGTACGACTCTGTACACGTATTCTGTTCACGCAGCTTCGTTCTTTTGCCTGAGAGATTCGGTACACCTGCACCTTACACCTTCGGCATCCAATTCAATGGAATTCTCCAAAGCGCCCTCCATGTTCGGTCTCATACGATGTGCACAGCTTTCTTTCGGAGCTCTGTATCTGGTCTGACCATAGCCTTTCCTAGATCTTGCAAATGCCGAAAAGAAAGACCGATAAATCGTCGGATTCCTAACACTTCAACGGGTTTA
>DJEQ01000006.1:3449-5976 GCA_002431355.1 Oribacterium sp. UBA5894 | reverse complement strand
ATCGCAATTTCCGCGTTCAGATCATTGTCCTCGGCCATCAGAATCCGTACCCCATGAAGGTCGCGCTGGGTCTTGCCTTCGCTCGCAGATGCCTTCGCCGGGGCTTCCGTCAGCTCGAGTGGAAGCTCCACCGTGAAGGTCGTGCCGACGCCCTTCCTGCTCTTCACATGAATCTGGCCGCCCATCATATCCACATAGCGCTTCGTGATGGTCATGCCGAGGCCCGTGCCCTTATAGTTCGTGCGCGCGCCATCGCCCTCCTGCGAAAATTCCTCATACAGATGCTTCAGGAATTCCTCGCTCATGCCGACGCCGGTGTCGGAGATACGATAGCGGACCATAAGATATCGTCCATCCATATTGGATCGACTGTCCATCGTGAACGTGATCTGACCGCCATCGGCGGTGAATTTGATGGCATTGCTCAGAATATTAATGAGCACCTCGCGAATGCGCAGGGCGTCGGCCATCACATAGCGCTTTTCCGGCGTCGGCGCCTTCACGATAAAGTCGAGGCTTCGATTCTGCAGGAAGCCATGCGCCACTGCCAGCACGGCATCATTGACCTCCACGATATCGCACGGAACCGGATTGTACTTGGCCTTTCCACTCTCAATGCGGCTGATATCGAGGACATCGTTGATGAGCGACATGAGGTACTCCGAGCTCTGCTGGATTTTTTCGAGACAGTTCTGCACCTTTGCCCCCGGATGCGCTGACAGGGCAATGTTCGTGAACCCGACGATGGCGTTCATAGGGGTACGAATATCATGCGACATGTTGTTGAGGAAGGTCGTCTTCGCGATGTTGGCATCATTGGCATTCTTCGCTTCCACAAGCGCCTTTCGAAGCTTCTGCTGCCCGATATAGAGCTGATGCAGAAGCGCGAGGAGCAGGGCAATGATAACGCCCAGCGCGATCATCACAGGGCCGGCATAGGCATCCATGAACTCCTGGAAGCTGGCAGGCTGCTTCGTTGCAGAATACTGCGCGAGCACAGCACCATTGAGGAGTCCCGAGGCGAGTTCAATGCTTTTGTTGAAGATCGTCGCAACGCGGCGGTCATTCTTCTCTGCGATCAGCACGAGGTTCTGGCGGTTTGCGACCTCGGCGGTCGACAGCTTCTTCATGAGGGGATTTGCATTCAGGATATTGATCCGGGCCGATGGCACGATCGTCGAACCGGCGGTGCCGTCCAGAACAGCCTGCAGGCAGTCTTCAATGTTGTCATACTCCTGCACCTCCGCATCCGGGAACATATACTCGACCACACTCTTATAGTATACGCTGTTCCTGGCAATGGCGAGCTTCTGCATGCTCTTCGCATAATCCTGTCCATCGTAGGCAATGACCGGGGACACCTCGAAGATGGCATCCGTTGAAGCAAACTGATGCTGCTCCAGGCTGTCAAGATCCTGGACGAGCGGACCGCCGGCATCGATTTCATCGGCTTCCAGTGCTTCTTCGATCTCTTCCCGCGTCTCATAGGCCGTGGTCTCGATCTGGATGCTGTATTCACTTTCGACGGTATCGAGAAGGGTGGCGAGAATACCGACCAGCTGGCCATCCTGGGTTCCACAGAACGGAAGATTATTTTCGAGATAGCCGACACGGATCGTGTTGTCATGGGAAAGAAGCCACTTCGTTTCCTGGCGGTTCAGGGCATAGCTACGTGAGGATTTTTTCTCATAGCGTGCCATCAGGTTGTCATTGTAGTTCGGATCCGTAGTGTGAATTTCCCCGAGGGCCGCATTGAGCTCGGACAGCAGATCCCGGCGTCCTCTTGCAACGGCGAAGTAGTAGTCGCCACCGCCGATACTGACGACAGAAATGGAATCCTTCTGCATGATGAGGCTCGGCGCCACGAGCGCATCGAGCGTGTCCTGCTCGAGTCCCTGCATCATCTCATCATAGTCCGCACATGGAACGATCGTTGCCTCGAGGTCCTTCGCCTCCAGCCACTGCTCGAGCAGCATTTCCTGATAAGATCCCTCCGTGACGCCGATCCGGCAGCCGTTCAGGCTCTCAATATGCCCATCCGCGAGGCCTGCATGCTTCTCGTTCGTGAAGATCCAGTAATTATCATTTCCCTCCGGATACGAGGAGAAAAGGATGCGGGTGGAGCGATCAATGGTGTAATTGACATTGCCGAGAAGGTCAATTTCTCCATTTTCCAGCATTTCCATGCACTCCTTAAACGGCGCATAGACATACTCATAATTCCAGCCGGTCAGATTGGAAAGCTTCTGAAGATACTCATAGCCCGCACCGTACTTATGCTCGTTCGGACCGCCCTCCTGGAAATTCAGCGTATTAAAATAGCCGACGCGCACGGTTTTCGAGCGTGTACGACCGAGCACCTCCTCTGGAAGGACTGCCGTCTTCCCGGTCTGGGCACTGGTCGGTGCAGTCTCCTCGAGGATGGAAAGCGCAGCCTCCTCTTCCTGCGATGAACGCTCCATGGAAGTGCTCTGCTGCCCCGCCCCAGACGCATCCTCTGATGCTTCCGATTCCTGTTGATCGCCTG
>DJEQ01000006.1:573-3260 GCA_002431355.1 Oribacterium sp. UBA5894 | reverse complement strand
CCTGCACCAGTACCAGCTGCACCATCATCGCCATCATGAAAAAGGCAGTGATTCCTACGCTCGCTTTTCTCTTTTTGCCCCACATCTGCCGAATTCTCCCTTATTTCCACGGTTTGTTGCGCATAAATATACTTTTATTATCTTACCATGTTTTTGGTGTAATATATACTGCACAATTTTTCTTTGAAAGCAGCGAAAATTTTGAATATTCTGCAGTCATCGAAGAGGCACTGTCTGCAAAGAGACGATACCGCCCGCGGCATCCGCGATTACAATCAATCGTGGATCCGTACATTGAAACTTTGCCTACCTGAAAAGCATTCTTCTATAAGCATCTTTTCCGATAGGAGCGGCCACATGCCTATAGCAGAGAAGATGGAGTGGTGCCACTATAGGCACTGTAAGCGCTTTAAAATGAAGATATGCCTATGAAATCAGCATCACTGTGTAATATTCATAGGCACGTTGATCCTCTATTTGATATACCATGCCTATGGCCCTTCAAAAATCTATAGGCACATCGATTCATTTTGGGCTCTTACATGCCTATAGTAGAGAATCCAGTTCGCACACTTACAGGCATGCCGCTGCTTTTCAGTTCAAATATGCCTATAGAAAAAGCCGACGGGTTTTCCCGACGGCTCCGAAAGCTTCGATCACTGTTATAAGAAGTCGATGTCATGTCATGGCGACTGCGACACCTGCATCATCGCTTGATTTTGCCACTTCATGGCACGGCCTCGCCCGAACGTCGGGCTATGGTTGCCCAACGTTCGCCCTACGGGCACGGATCATAGATCTGTGGGATAGCGTTCTGGAGTTTGCTTTATGCAAACTCCTACACTGCCGCCCAGGGGCATCCACGCGCCGCTCCGTCCGCCGGACGGCCCTCGCGTGGATCAATGCAGAAATGCGTCATACATTTCCTTCAGTGCGTCATAGACGCTGTACTCCGGGGTCCAGCCGAGTGCTTCCGTGATGCGGCGATGGTCGCAGCAGATGCGTGGCTGATCCGATGGACGGAAGCGCGCAGGGTCGACTTCAATAGAAATCGGCTGATGGCTCAGCTTCGTGACGTACTCGAGAAGCTCCGTAAGGTTATAGGCTGTACCGGAGCCGACATTGTAGATGGTGCTGCAGTCGTCCTGCTCGACGATCATGCGGTATGCTCGGACAATGTCTTTTACGTGACTGAAGTCGCGTTCAATGTTCAGATTTCCCACCTGAATCGTTCCTGGGCGGCCACTCTTCTCGATCTCGGCCACCTGCTTACAGAAGCTCGGCAGCACGAAGCTGTCCCGCTGCCCGACGCCGGTATGGTTAAATGGCCGGACACAGTACACCTGAAGGCCATACTGCGCGCGGTACAGCGCGGCGAAGTTCTCCTGCGTCACCTTCGAAATGCCATAGGGGTTACTTGCATTGAGCGCCGTTTCTTCACTGATCGGCTGCTCTGTGATGACGTACTCCTCGCTGGAGCCGACGAAAAGAATGCGCGGCTTCTTCGATGCCTTCCGTGCCGCCTCGAGAATGTTGAGCGCGCCGACAACATTGACCTCTACCGTCGTCTGCGGAATGCCCCAGGAGGCACCGACACTGCTGATCGCGGCGAGGTTTACGATGATGTCCGGGGCAAGGGTCTCTACAAGCGCCGCCACCTCCTCTTTATTCAGAAGGTCCGCCGGGTAAAATGCAGCCTCCGACGGCAGCAGACCACGCGACGCCTTGTCGCTGCCAGCCACCTCATATCCATGCATCAGAAATTCCTGCGACAGATAGCCTCCGACGAAGCCGCCCGCGCCAAAAATCAGCACTTTCTCCATGTATTCTCCGTTCAAAACATTGCGCAGGCCGACGTACCTGACGCCTGCCTGCGGATATCCGTTTCTCTTATGCTCCGGGGCTCCCGTTACGTAATTTGGGTCATTTTCCATCCGTTTCGGAACCCTCGATCGGTCGCAACGTTCCCAGATTTCCCAATGTTAATTGAGCCCAGCTTCCTTCTTTGCGAGCTGAAGGTCATGCTCGGCCATGAGTGCACACAGCTCCTCGTAGCTCGTTTTCTGCGGATTCCAGCCAAGCTTCGTTCTCGCCTTCGTCGGATCTCCGAGCAGATTCACGACATCGGTCGGGCGATACCACTTCGGATTTACTGAAACAAGCATCTTCCCGGTCTTCTTATCGTAGCCCTTTTCGTCGATGCCCGTGCCACGCCACTCGAGCTCAATGCCGTCATGTGCAAAGGCAAGGGTCGTAAACTCGCGCACGGTGTGCTGCACGCCCGTTGCAATGACGTAATCGTCCGGCTCATCCTGCTGAAGGATCAGCCACATGCACTCGACGTAGTCCTTGGCATAGCCCCAGTCACGACGCGAATCCAGGTTGCCAAGCTCGAGGTGATCCTGCAGGCCACAGGCAATCCGGCCTGCTGCGAGTGTAATCTTCCGGGTGACGAAGTTATCGCCACGGCGCTCGGATTCGTGATTGAAGAGGATACCATTGCACGCGAAGATGCCATAGGCCTCCCGGTACTGACGCATCATCCAGAAGCCATACTGCTTGGCAACGGCATATGGACTGAATGGATGGAACGGTGTCGTCTCGGACTGTGGCACTGCCTCTACCTTTCCGAACAGCTCCGAGGTCGAGGCCTGATACACACGGCAGGTCTTATCGAGCCCTGCGGT
>DJEQ01000006.1:0-488 GCA_002431355.1 Oribacterium sp. UBA5894 | reverse complement strand
GCCTCGAAGGACACCTGCACATGGGACTGCGCTGCAAGGTTGTAGATTTCATCCGGCTTCACCTGAAGCACGATGCGCATGATGCTGGACGAATCCGAAAGATCTCCCTCATGAATGATGAGCTTGTCCAGAATGTGATCAATGCGCTCGGTCGTCGACACGGACGCACGACGAATGATGCCATGCACCTCATAGCCCTTCTCCAGAAGAAGCTCTGCAAGGTACGAACCATCCTGACCTGTGATACCTGTAATTAACGCCTTTTTCATATATGACTCCTGTTCTATCGCTCCCTGTTTCTCCGAAACATCTTCGTACATTCTGCATGAACCATACTGTGAGCTCGTTCCTGCATGTCAAGCGATGAATATGTGTTTTGAAGTAGCCGACTGATTTCAACATCAGCGCATACTTTTTCATAGTGTACCACAAGTCACCGCGGATTCCATAGCTTCCGACGAAAAAAGGCATATGAAAACGGAGCGTCT
>DJEQ01000085.1 GCA_002431355.1 Oribacterium sp. UBA5894 | reverse complement strand
CGCTGGTTCTACGAGCGGATGATGCACATGCAGCTTCACTCCACCCAGTGCAGTGGCTTCGGTGGTTCCACGCGGCGGACGACGTCGATGATGCTTCCATCGCGGGCTTCGATGATGCCGACAACCTCATCCTCAAATTCGATCGGGTCTGGTCGGCCAACGATGCTGTATGCGATGTCGCGGAGCTCTTCAATCGTAATGAGCGGGAGCTTCGCGTCGCGAAGGCACTGGAGGAGGTCCGGGCGGCGTGGGTTCACGGCGATGCCATAATCCGTGACGAGTACGTCAATGTTCTCGCCTGGCGTGACGCAGGTCACCACACGATCTACCACGGTCGGGATGCGTCCACGAATCAGCGGTGCGACAATGATGGAGCAGCGACAGCCAGCAGCTGTATCCGGATGTCCACCTGGAGCTCCACGTAGGATGCCATCTGAACCAGTCGTAACATTCACATTAAAATCAGTGTCGATTTCCAGTGCACCCAGAATCACGAAATCAAGCTTATTGACAAACGCGCCCTTATTCAGTGGATTTGCGTATTCGGAGGTTGAAATCTCATAATGCTGCGGATCTTCACGAATCGACTGGATGGCAGTCTGGTCGAAGCACTGCGCGTCGACGATGGTGCGGATGTAGCCCTTATGCAGGAGATCAACGAGCGGCTTCGTAATACCACCAATGGCAAAGCTCATCTGAATCTTGCGCTCTGCGAGGAACGGTTCAAGGAAACGGGTCGCTGCGAGGGATGCTCCACCACCACCGGTCTGGAAGGAGAAGCCATCCTTAAAATAAGGCGTCGCCGCCATCACGCGGGCGCAATCCTCTGCCATCTTCAGCTCCCGCACATCCTGCGTCATACGAATGACATTGCTCGCAATTTTCGTCGGATCGCCGATTTCATCCACGACGCATACATAATCCACGTCCGTCATTGAAATGGACGCTGGGAAATTTGGGAACGGCACCATCGTATCGGTGATGGCCACCACGTGATCGGCGTAGCGCGCATCGACCACGCTGTAAGACAGCACACCGCAATCACTCTTGCCGCCGACGCCACGCAGATTTCCATATTCATCTGCCGTTGGCGCACCGATAAAGGCGATGTCAATGTGTACGTCGCCCTCCTCGATGGCCCGCACACGGCCGCCATGACTTCGGATGATCGCAGGTGTTTTCAGCTTTCCGAAGGAAACATCCTCACCAATCCGGTCACGGATGCCAGAGGTCTGGATGCCAATGACCGTGCCCGCCTCGATCATCGCGGCCACGCGACTGTGTGCCTTGCCCAGTGACGATGCACAGATGGTAAGGTCCTTGAGCCCCATCTCCTCGGCGGCTTCCAGCACCATATTGACGATATGGTCTCCATCACGAAAATGATGATGGAAGGAAAAGACCATGCCATCCCGTGCGCCGCATTTCTCCAGTGCTTCGCGAATGCTTCCCACCATCTTGCTGCGCTGTGGATCCAGCATACCACACACGGTCGGTGCGGCCTTCGTGTACGGCTTGTCATCACGATATGTGCTTCCACGGAAAGGCTCCTTGTGATAGCGCTTCAGAATTTCATCCGGAATGTCCCGGCCAACTGCATTGATCATAATGTATGTCCCCCTCTGATGATCTATGGTTTGCGACGCATATTCCCCGGCCCTCCATGCTATGGAAGCTACAGCTGCAGGTTCGCTGCTCCTGCATCCTTCCCTTCCTCTTCCATTGCAAAAAAAGTCCTCGGTTTTCTGCTCGCGCTTTATGTGCTCATTATATCATCTCGATGCCCGCGACTCTACAGAAGGATGCGGCACTGGACAATGCAGATTCTTCATGCATGATCATGAAGCGCAGGAATGGCGAATGATTCGAATCGACTTCACACGATGAGCATTTACTACCTGTACAGAATTCGAGCGCTCATTTGACAAAGATCACCCTTTACACAGCGAGCAGTTACCGCACACGATACGTGCTATTTTTCCCATGTCCTTCCTGCACCAGCTCCTCTGCCTCACACAGCTCCTTAATCAGGCGGCAGGCTTTCGTGGTTCCTGCGTCAATCAGTTTTTCAACTTCTTTTCGTGTAATGCGTTCATGTAATTCCGCATACTTCAGAATACATCGCTTCTGATCTTCTGCCTCGCTTCCGGAGCTCCACTTCCTCACTTCATATTTCCCAGGAGCTTCACGAACACCAGAATACTCGCAGGCATCTCCATGCTGCACTTCTTTAGATCCAAGCGTCTCATAAACAAGGGGATGTTCTTTCGCAGAGTCATCGCCGAGCTCCATGCCTTGTGCACATTTTCTGTAACGAATGCTGCCATCATGTGAAGGCTGCACAGACCGTATATTTTCATTACTGTCATGCTTTGCGTAGCTTCCTCCAGCTCCGTAGATGCGTCCCGCCCAGTCACGGCGAAATTGTGCTTCCTCTCGCACAAAGGTATTTTGCGGATATGAGAAGGTACGATAACGCTGGTTTGCCGGCTGCAGCGTAGATGCAGCAGATGGCGCTTCGTTCATATTTGGAAGGCTGACACGAAAGACCCCCTTCGCCGTTTCATAGGAAGGATGCACAGGCGCATTCGCATAAGCACGCTCGATTTTTTCAATTCCCGTACCGTAGCTTTCCATGAGCTTCATCCGATAAAAGATGTTCGCAAGCTGCGGATTTCTGGTCTGGGATATACCGAGAAAAATAGATTCCAGCTCAATGCCTGAAACCAGTCCTCCGACCGAAACAAACTCCAGGCGGTCATCATACATATTCACAAGATTGCTTCCACTGACCGCATAATCACGGTGAAAGAGGCAGTTCAGCAGGGCCTCTCGTACCGCTTCCTCCGGATAATCACGTGTGTCGACGCGATTTAATCCAGAAAAGGTCGCCTTCGTCTTATTGAAAAAATCAATGAAGCTGTAAATATCTTCAAGCTGCTTTAAAATCGAGCCGGTAAACTCCTTCCGTTCACGAAAAACCGCCTTATCCTTCCCCTGGAAAAGTGCCGCCTTCGTGCTCACCTCGCACTGGTCCGACAGGAGGAATGCCACGTTCGTATAGAGTCCATCCTCTCCGATGAGCTTCAGCGTCCGCATCTGGGATGGTCCGAATGCAAGATCCCGCTTTTTCATCTCTGCTTCCAGTACATGAAACGTCAGCTCCTGCTGCATGCTTCGGCTCAGCTCATACGAACGGCCACCCGTCTCACGGATCATCTCACGGATTCCTTCTTCTGTCATCGGCTGCGCAGAGCTCCCTTTGCGAACATAGACACCTCCTGGCTTGAGCCCCTTCTCCCGAAGATAATACGGGCGGTTCGTCCCCGTCGAAACCTGAATTTCAACCACTTGCCTTCCATCCATTTCCGTGGCATCTACTTTCACGAAGGGCATGATATCGGGTGCCAATGCATCCTTCAGAGAGCCAACAATCTGCTGCATGACCGCGTCCGGATCGTCCACACCGCGGACGCTGCCATCCTTTCTTACGCCCACATAAACTGTTCCGCCCTCAGCATTGGCAAATGCCATCACTTCTTTTCGAATATCTGACACATATTCCTGCTTAAATTCTACATTCATGGTTTCAAATACCCGCATCTCATTCCCTCCTTTCCGCCTTTCCACCTTTCTTTCGTTCTTTCGTTCTTTCTTTCCTTCTTTCGTTTATAATTATAAGCGAAGTAAAAACAAACGCAAGTACTTTTTTATACGATCCGCATATAAAAAAGCCGGTGCTTCTGCACCGACCTCTTCCTGCTTCATTTAGGGTTGTTTCCTGACTTACTCATTGTCTTTACTGCTCTTCGCTGTACTCAAATTTCTTCCCACACTTCGGGCAGTACTCGAAGTCTTCCGTCGTTGTGTAGCCACAGTTGTAGCACACCTTCGTCCACCTGCTCTGCTGCGCAAGAAGGCGCTGGTCCTCGGACTGTGACGAGCTGGTCGCCTGACGATTCTGCTGTGTCGCGGTCGATTCCGCGTGACCGGAAGGCCATCCACGCAGGCCGGATGCATTGCTCTGCGCCCCTGTCTGCCCTGGCTGCTCGAGGTAGAGATCCGTCTGCTGGATCGTGACCTGCTCACCGCGTTCAATGGCCCGGCCGACTTCAGGTCGCAGCTGGTACAGTGAGCCGCAGCAGCTCGTGCGCACGTAGTAGGTCCGGCCCCACTTGAAGATCGGAATAAAGAAAATGGAGAGCACCATGTAGGTGACAAACACCTGATACTGCCCCATGCGGCCGCACTGCGTGCACGTCATCGGCTGATGAAAATTCAGATCCTTCTGATCATTCATGATCCCGAAGAAGAAAAACATAGCTGCCTCCCCACATGGATGTTCATCACTTCTTTCTTTAAGGAAGAATGTGATTCCAAACGACTCCTCCCACGTTCTTCATGAGATTCCTGTCTGAAAACGGCTTTACCAGTAGCGGCCAATCGCGACGATCGGAGCATAATGCACGGCGGAGTAGCCACTGTCCTCGAAGACCCAGCCGCGTGCGCTGTTCGTCGCATGAACAATGGAATTTTCGCCCGTATAGATCGCGACATGGTTGACGCGCCCTGTACTTCCATAGAAAATGAGGTCACCTGGAAGCATCTCCATCTCCGAAACATATTTCGGTGCAGCGGCGCACTGCTCTGCGGAGGTACGTGGAAGAGAAATCCCGAACTGTCGATACACGGCCTGTACGAAGCCAGAGCAGTCCACGGGCCCTGTCTGGAGGTTCGTGCCCGTGCCATAGCGAAGCTTGCCGACACCGACATACTGACGTGCGAAGTTTACGATATCTGTGCGACCCGTACCGTTCTGGTTTGCGGTGCTGAGCGGGTTCAATGCATTCGGAACGGCACCGCTCGCAACGATAAAGCCACCGTCTGCTGTGTCGGAGCTTCCAGCCACCGTGCCCAGCCGTCCGAGCGCATTGGGATCAGAGAGTGGAATCAGGGTCGTCTGCACCGTGCCATCCTGCACCCACGCGCCATCTGCATTAACCGTATAGCCATCCGGTGTCGTCGTGTTCGTCAGGAGATATCCATTGCCATCAAAGTAGTAGGATTCTGCCGTACCATCCTGATTTCCATCAATCCATGCCCATCCCGTCTGGAGCTGTCCTGCATCATTCCGATAAAGCCAGGAGCTACCCTGCTGCTCCCAAGTGCCTGCGGACGCAGATATCACACTCATCAGGGTAAAGGCGGTGGCAAGCACAGCCGTCATTTCAAATTTTTTCACGATCAGGTCTCCTTCTTCTTATCCGGCCTCGCCCTAACGTCGGGCTTCGGATGCCCGACGTTAGCCCTTCGGGCGCAGATCATAGATCTGCGAGATATCGCTCCGGAGTTTGCTCGATGCAAACTCCTACACTGCCGCCCGGGGGCATCCACGATTGCAAGCAATCGTGGATCAATACAACGAGACGATGCCATGGGAATGCGCCTGCAGCGCAGGCATCGTCGTTTGATTTGGTCACTTCGTGACCAAACGGCCTCGCCAGCCGGGGGGGCATCCATGATTGCAAGCAATCATGGATCAATACAACGAGACGATGCCATGGGAATGCGCCTACGGCGCAGGCATCGTCGTTTGATTTGGTCACCTTCGTGACCAAACGGCCTCGCCAGCCGGGGGCATCCACGATTGTAAACAATCGTGGATCTATACAAAAAAGTCCTGGTTTCTCGCATCTGAAACCAGGACTCTGTCTTCGGTAATATTCGCTTTACGTTTAAACGGTAGTCTTTCTTCTTCAGATTGACACTGCTGTCACAAGAGAATATCGAGCTACTGACCAGATTCGAACTGGTGACCTTCTGATTACGAATCAGATGCACTACCGGCTGTGCTACAGTAGCATGCGCCTCAAAACGCCATTACAATATAGCATGCTGCGTCCAGATTGTAAAGGGGCAATTTTTATTTTGCCCTTTACAACTGACCACAATCTGACCCAATCTGGACGCCACGGGCCTCGTCGGCTTTATCTGGAGAAGCCCTCTCCCATGACCTCCCGTACATCGGACAGAATAACAAACGCCTTCGGATCGATTTCATGAACGAGATCCTTAAGATACGTAATTTCACGGTTCGACATAATGCTGTACAGCATCGTCGTTTCCTTCCCGGAATACATGCCGATGGCGTGCACACCCGTCACGCCACGGTCGAGCTTCTGAAGTATGGCATCCGAAATCTGCCCCGGCTCCGAGGTAATGATCCAGACGGCCTTCGCATAATGCATGCCTTCCATGATGCCGTTCGATACCTTCGTAACGACATAGACAGAAATAATGGCATACAGTGCATGAATGCCGCCGAAGGCACCGATGCCGAGGATGACGATGAGCCAGTCCACCACCTGCAGGATCTGCGGGATGCTGTACTGTGGGAAAACCAGATGAAGCAGCGCCGCCAGGATATCGGTGCCGCCCGTTGTGGCCTGTCCCACGAGAATCAGTCCGAAGCCAAGACCGGACAGGATGCCGCCGAAAACTGCCGCCAGCAGCAGATCGCCATCTGGAATCAGACTGATGTCTGGTAGAATGCCGAGGAAAAGAGACAGCATCGCGGCACCAAACAGGGTGCGCCGGATGAATTGCCATCCGAGAAACTTCCAGGCTGCAAGGAAGAGCGGAATATTAAGAAGGGTATTACTTACCCAGAGCGGCATGCCCATCAAGCTTCGCAGGATGATGCCAAGGCCCGTTACGCCACCGACAACCATCTGATTCGGATCGTAGATATTTTTACTGCCAATGGCCATGATCAGCGCACCGAGCGCAATCAGCAGGTAGTCTCTTAATGGTGTTCGTTTCATCAGCATGTCAGGTCCCCCAATATTTCTAAAGTCAAATCGGAATTATCATAACATATTTTATATACCTGACATAGCACATATTTATCACAGATGTATGCAGAAATGTCGCAAAATCATTAAAATGGCAGTCCTACTCTGCATGAATTCTCCCTGTGGCATCGATCTGAACGCCCGTGCTCAGGCCCTGCATCTTTTCATAAAAGGCAGAAATTTTTTCCGTGTCATCGAGCTTTCGTGTATAGCCCGCCGTAGAGGTACCCGGAATCAGGTGAAGCTGGATTCCACTGTCATCTACCTCTGCCTGGAGAAGTGCCGTGCTCGGAATCGAGCTTCCAAACACGAAGTTTCCAAGTGAATAGGCAATCGGCACACCCTTATAATATTCGATTCCCTGCAGAACATGCGGGTGTGCGCCCACCACAAGATCCGCACCGGCATCAACGAGGCAATGTGCAAGCGTCGTCTGCACCTCATTTGGTCTTTCTTCCCGTTCAATGCCCCAGTGCACATAGACAATCACGTAGTCAGCCTGCTGCTTTGCTTCCTTTATTTCCTTCGAAAGCGCTGCTCCACCATCATAGGCAGAAAACATCCCCGGCCACGCCGTGCCCGCTGCCCAGTCCGCCTCTGGAATGACACGGGTCGCACCGATAAAGGCAAAGCGCCGGCCTTTCAGTTCTACGTAAATCGGCTTCCGTGCCTGATCGAGGTTCTCTCCTGCGCCCACATGCGCGATGCCGGCCTGATTCAGGATGTCAATCGTATCGAGAAGCGCATCGCGTCCATAATCAAGGGCATGATTGTTCGCAAGTGTCACCAGGTCAATGCCCATCTCCTTTAGAAGCTGCACCCTTTTCGGCTGCACTCGAAAGGTGAACTGCTTATCCTCTGCCGGGGTTCCACGCGTACTGAAGGGAAATTCTTCATTGACCATAAAGTAATCGGCGGCCGCGATGTCCTGCTGATATCCCTTCGAAACAACGCCATCAATGCCACCGGCGGCATCATACGCCTCCAGCACATGATCGCTCAGGTAGACATCCCCGGCAAACAGCAGCTGCACGCTGTCCTGTGCAGAGACGTCGGTGTCCGTGCTCCCCTGCGCTACGTCCGACAGGCCTCCTGCTTTTCCACTGTTGCCTTCATCCGAGGCGTTCTCCGTCGGATTATGGATGGTAATGACCGTGGCGGAAGCGTCATTGTCCGAATCGGCAGCCGAGGCATCCGTTACGGTACCGCTCCCCGAACCTCCTGCAGCGGCATTCGTCACCGTGTCGTTCTCCGATCCGGCGTCCGAGTGATCCGTTAGCGTGTCGTTTCCCGAATCGGAAGCGGATGTATCCGTCATGGAAGGAGTCAGCGCAGACGCCACGTCGCCTCTCTGATACAGCAGCACGCCGCAAAGACACAGCGCGATGCCAGCCAGCAGGAGGCTCCATACTGTCACCCAGCACCTGGTTCCGTGGCCTGTGCGCATAGTCTCAGAAGAGCGTCTGTTTCCATGAGAATTTCCATAAGAAGCGATTCGGCCTGTCGTATCTCGCTCCGCGCGCGTGGTATTCGACACGGTCTTCTGCGTTTTCCTCCTCTGTTTCGATTCCATTCGATTTTTTCGATCCATCTTTCTTCCTCATTTTTCTTCCCTGCGCATCGACCTTTGCCCCCATCTACACCAGGCTCAAAGCTGCTGGCGAGCGATGCGGGGAGGCGAGCCTCGATCTTCGTACATCGGCGCATATTCGAATGCACTGGAATGACCTGCTGCTGTATACTTTTCAGTTTTGATCTTCTCTACGCCAAATTAATGCAAACATTTGATCTCTTTTATGATTGACAATTTCTCTGTTCATCGCTATCATAATAAAAAGAACAGATGTTTGTCAAGTTGTTTGCTTCATTCATCGAGGCAAGCGAAAGGAGGACGCATGCCAGACCGCATCATCTTTCATATAGATGTCAATTCTGCCTTTTTGAGCTGGGAAGCATGCTATCGGCTGCATCACCTCGGAGCGACGCTCGATCTTCGGACGATTCCGAGCGCAGTCGGTGGGGATCAGAGCAGGCGTCATGGCATCATCCTCACAAAATCGATTCCAGCGAAAAAATATCATATTAAGACCGGCGAGTCCCTGGTGGAGGCTCGGAAAAAGTGCCCTGATCTTGTCATTGTACCACCGAATTATACGCTCTACAGTCGGGCGAGCCGCGCAATGATGGAGATTTTAAAGGAATACACAGACACCATCGAGAAATACAGCATCGACGAAGCCTTCCTCGACATGACGGGGACCGCAGGTCTCTCCACATGGTGCACGTCATCTCCGTCTTCCGCGCACTCATCTGCATCTTCTACACCATCCGCCGTGCCCATGTCGGATCAGTGCACGCCGCAGATGGATCCCGTGGTGTGTGCGCATGCCGGTTCTCACAGGATTGAGGATCCCGGACCACTGCCCGAGGAGATCGATGCCACGTGGAAAACTGAAACCGAGTATCGTGCCGTATGTCTCGCCTTCACACTGAAGGAGCGGATTCGAAGCGAGCTTGGCTTCACCGTAAACATCGGAATTTCCAGTAATAAGCTGCTCGCAAAGATGGCTTCGGATTTTCAGAAGCCCGATCAGGTGCATACGCTCTGGCCCCGGGAGATACAGCGTAAGATGTGGCCACTGCCTGTCGAGGATCTCTTTTATGTCGGCCATGCGACCGCTCCGAAGCTGCATCGGCTGGGTATCCATACCATCGGGGCTCTGGCACAGTTTGATGCTGACATCCTCTACCATCGTATGAAATCACACGGTCTTCTCGTTCATCAGTTTGCCTGTGGCGTGGATGACAGTCCGGTGATTTCACAGGCGATGGAGGCTCCGCCCAAGGGCTACGGAAATTCCTGTACGACCATACACGATGTGACCGACCGTACAGAGGCCTGCTGGCATCTTCTCTCCCTCGCGGAAACCGTTTCTCAGCGGATACGTGCAGACGGTGTGAAGATCAGCTGTGTTGATCTCAGTCTTCGGGACAGCGAGCTTCGCTTCTATGACCACCAGAAGCAGCTGCGCACGCCGACGGATCTCACGCTGGAAATCTATGATGCCGCCTGTCAGTGCTTCGATGAGCTCTGGACTGGCTACCCGATTCGCCATCTCGGGATTCACACCAGTCGGGTCAGCCACAGCTTCGGCCGTCAGGCAGATCTTTTCGAGCGCTATGACTATGGAAAGCTCTCCCTCGTCGAGCATGCCATCGACGAAATTCGTACCCGCTATGGAAATGACGCCGTGAAGCGCGCCCGTTTCGTTTCTTCGCCTGGGCATGAGGATCCCGATATTCCGGATCATATGAGTGGCGGAATTTCACGCGAACGAAGGACGGTAGATTACAGTAAAGAGAAGATTCTATGACACTGTAGAGAGTGGCGCTGCAGCTCGTAAGCTTATATTACGATGCAGAAGGAAATGACACTACGGCTTGTAAGCCTGAATTTGTATGGACATATAAGGAAGTGATGCTATGACCGGTTTCAGTGCAATCAGTGATGTACTCCCCAGGCTCGACAGCGGCACCCGGAAGGGCCACGCCTACCCCATCGCCGTGAAGAGCTGGTTTACCAGCTCGGGCAGCGTGATTCCACTCTCCTTCAAGTTTGAGGGAGACGATGGAGAGCTCTACTACGTGCAGAATCTTCGCGTAAAGTCCTCCGAAGAGAAACACTATGCAGGCATTCCCAGTCGGGATTTCAGCTGTGTGGCCATCCTCGGGGGACTCGAAAAGGAATTTCGCCTGGTATATTATCCAAACGACTGCCGCTGGGTGATGATGCTGGATAAGGAATGATGCCACGAAAAAAGCGGCCGCTTCCGCGACCGCCCGTCTCTGTCGAAGAGTATCCTGCTTTTCTAGCTGAACGGATGCCAACGCATCTGTCCGTCTGCTTTTGCAAGTGGTTTTATACCGGCATCTGCTCGATAGCCTTTAGACCACCGACTTCAGGCCCAGCGTCTTTTCGATGATCAGCATCACGCCAAGGGTGATGACCATCATGAGGGTTGCAAGCGCTGCAATCGTCGGGTCGAAATGATACTCGACATAGCTCATCATCTCGATCGGCAGGACGTTGACGCCCGGACCGGTCAGAAAGGCCGACAGTGATACATTGTTAAAGGAATTGATCATTGCCATGATCGATGCCGATGCAATGGCCGATTTAATGTTTGGCAGGATGATATGGAAGAAGGAATACACCTTCGTCGCACCTAAGCTGCCCGCCGCTTCCTCGATGGCGAAGTCAAAATTCGCCAGACTCGCGGTCACCACACGCATGACGTATGGAATGCCGAGAAGCGTATGACCGATCAGAAGGCTCGGCATCACTGGAAGCTTCAGCACATTGACAACATAACGAAGCATGACAAAGCCAAGTACCACGACCGGCACCAGTACCGGGGACAGAAAGGCTGTTTTGATAGCTTCCTTGCCACGGAAGGAATAGCGGTTCAGGGCATAGGCAGCGGGAAGCCCCAGCACCAACGCAAGGAGTGTGGACAGTACGGCGACCACGACCGAGGTCTCCGCAGCCGAGATGAAGGATTTCATTGTCAGCACCTGTGCATACCACTTGAGTGTAAAGCCCTTGCCCGGGAACGTCAGATAATTGGTATCGCTGAAGGAGGCTGCCATGATAATGAGCAGCGGTCCGATCAGAAAGACGTATACCAGGATGGTGATTAGCAGCAAGGCTTTATTTTTCTTCATAGCTTCCTTTCCATAGAGCAGCTTCGCCGCTCCAATATCCTGTATTTCGAGTGCTTACTGTACAGAGAACAGCTCGTTCCAGCGATTGATCCAGTCGGCCTTCTTATCCATGATGAGGGACCAGTCCGGAAGAATCAGGTTGTCGACCATATCTGCGCCATAGGTGAAGTTTGCAGACTGCTCTTCGGTCAGCTCAACTGCCGTATTTACAGGGGAATCCACACCATCGAGGGCCTCTGCCTCCTGAACATCCTTCGAGAGGTAGTAGTCGATGAAGGCCTCTGCAAGCTCCTTGTTCTTACAATCCTTCGTGATGTTCAGCATGTTGAAGCCGGCGAAGTTTCCTTCACTTGGGTTGACCCATACATAATCCGGGTTTGCCTGCTTCGCCGTCGTATAGCTGTAGTCCAGAAGAACAGCAATGGAAGCCTCGCCCTGATTCAGCATCGTGATGGTATCATTGGCTGAGGTCCAGGTCTTTACAACGTTTGGCTTCAGCTCCTCAAGCTTTGCGAAGATCGCGTCATCGTCCTGGCCCGGGGTCAGGTTGAAGGCAGCGGCCGTTGCATAGTAGAAAAGCATACCAGAGGAAGTGGTAATATCTGGAACGGCGATGCTGTTCTCAAACTCTGGCTTCCAGAGGTCTGCGAAGCTTGTGATCTCCGTATCCACCATTGACGGATCATAGACAATTCCGAGACGATTGAAGGTATAGGCTGGGCCATACTCCTCGCCCATCGGTGCCTTGGCCACATCGTAAATAGAATCCAGATTTGTGATCTTGTCACGGTCAATGCTTCCAAGCACGCCGTCATTGATGAGCTGTGCCACGAAGGAATCGCCAATGATCACAACATCATAGTTCTCCGGGGATTCCTCGATCTTCGTTACACGCTCTGCATTCTTACCAGTCTCAACGACCAGCTTTGCACCGGTCTTCTCCATAAACGGATCATACACGTTCTTCTGAAGAAGGTCCGCGTTGAATGAAAAGGTCGAGATGGTCAGGCTCTGACCAGAGAAATCCTGGGCATCCGAAGCCTCACCGGCAGCTTCCGTAGCCGCAGTGCTTTCGCCTGCTGCGACCGTGGTTTCTGCAGCACTGGTTTCAGCAGCTGCTGTCGTTGTCGTAGTGCTCGATGATGAGCCACAGGCTGCGAGGGTCGTGCCGAGCAGCGCTGCTGCCAGCACAAGGGATAAGGTTTTTTTCATAATGTCTCCTCCACATAATAAAAAATATGTTCAGCGTCCACGAGGAACGCGAAACCACAAGCATCAAATGAGGCCTATCAAAGGGCTCCATGGCGGTTGTGCTCATCCCTTCTGCAGCGGTGCGTTCCTTCCAAAGGAAAGCAGCCTCTTGCAAAGGGCTGGCAGCTCATACCTTCTACGCAAGTGCGTTCCTTACACTAAAACGATCTTTCCTGCCGGAAGGGAAAGGGCGATGCTTTCTCCGACGTTAAAGAGGCGATCGTTTGAGGTATTGACGATCAGCTCCCCAAGCGCGGTTTCCACATTGTACTGCATCCGCTTTCCGAGATAGGTGCGGACACTGACACGTCCCTGAATGGTATTTTCAGCTTTCTCTGCTTCGCTTACAACCAGGATATCATCCGGACGAATGCAGGCATGTACAGTCTCTCGTCCCGCTGCCTCCTGCAGGATGTCCAGTCGGCGTCCATCGGTCGCCTTCCAGCCCGTTCCCTCCAGGTGCTGCAGCTCCAGAAAGTTTTCAAAGCCGACGAAATGGGCAATGAACTCCGTCTTCGGATGTGCATAAATCTCCTCTGGACGGTCCAGCTGCTCGATGACGCCATGGTTCATAATGGCGACCTTGTCACTGATGGCGAAGCACTCCTCCTGATCATGGGTGACATAAATGGCCGTAAAGCCGAGCTCCTGCTGCAGCTTTCGAATCTCGACCCGCATCTGCACACGAAGCTTCGCATCGAGGTTACTGAGCGGCTCATCAAACAGCATGAGATCCGGCTCAATGACCATGGCGCGGGCCAGTGCCACACGCTGCCGCTGTCCACCGGACATTTCCTTCGGAAGGCGCTTCTCGAAGCCATCGAGGTCGACGGTATGCAGCATCTTCATGACACGCTCCTGGATCTCTGCCTCCGGCAGATTCCGACGGCGAAGGCCGAAGGCCACGTTTTCAAAGATGTTCATGTGTGGGAACAGTGCATAGCTCTGGAACACGAAGCCGAAGTTCCGCTTATGGAGCGGTACGTGGGTGTAATCCTGTCCATTGAAATAAAACTCGCCCTGCATCGGCTCGGAAAAGCCGGCAATGAGACGGAGGGTCGTGGTCTTTCCACAGCCACTGGAGCCGAGAAGGCTGACCAGCTCTCCCTTCTCCACGCTCAGATTCAGATCCTTCAGGATGATGTTCTTTCCATATCCTGCAGTAATATTTCGTAACTCAAGTAATGACACGGGGATTCCTCCTATTTTATGGCCTTGCGGCGCACATGCTCTTCATCGCTTTCATCACAGCCGGAGCTTTCTTCTTTTCTTTATGCCAATGGAAGACACGTACGACCTGCACGCTCTTACCTGATCGTATCCAGAACTTCTTTAAGCCAGCGGATTCACCTTGCGGCTCACACCATTCACAATCGTGGAGACAAGCATCGTCACCAGGATCATGATGACCGCGACGACGGATGCATTGACCCAGTCTCCAAGGCTCATGACGTACTGATAAATCATGGTGGACAGCACGCGGGTATCGGTGCCACCGAGCAGCTGCGGTGTGGTATACGCGGTAATGCAGCCAGTGAAGACGAGCACAGAGCCGGTTACGAGACCGGATACACTGAGCGGAAGGGTCACGCGCAGGAAGCTGCCAAGCTTCGTTGAGCCGAGGCTCTCTGCCGCCAGTGTCAGATCCTCCGGGATGCTCTCGATCACGCCGATGAGTGACAGAATCATGAGTGGGAGGAAGAGCTGTATGAAACCGATGGTGATGGAAAATTCATTATAGAGAAGGCTCTGTGGCTTCGCGAACAGACCGATGGCCACAAGGAATTTATTGACGATGCCCTTCTTTCCGAGGATGACCATCCAGCTGAAGGAGCGGATGACCGGGCTTGTGAACATAGGAAAGACGGCGAAGGCCATCAGCATGCCCTTGTTCTTCGCAAACTTCGCGATGTAGTAGGCCGCCGGGTAGCCGAGCAGTGCACACAGGAAGGTGCTGAGAAGACTGAGCCTGAGGCTTCGGAGAAAGACCTGCTGAAAATAGGTGCTCTGCAGAATGGAGGCATACGCCGACAGAGAAAAGTTTCCCTGATCCGGGATCACCGTTGTAATCAGCAGTGCGCACAGCGGAATGAGCATGAAGACGGCGAGGAACAGAATGCCCGGCAGGATCATGAAGAGCCAGATGTTTTTCTTAAAAAGTTGCACGATTTACCCTCCAGTAATTGCCTCGAAAGGCGCTATGGACTTTCTTCCGATCAGAGCTGCACATACCGATGGGCTGAGCTACGAGAAAACACATCGTTGTCCTGCAACTACTGCCGTGCTCTGTGCCGAGCCTCGATCTGAAATCCTGAAAATGGGTGGATCATAAACGGGGTACTTTTAAACCAAAGCTATTTATAGCATAGCCGCCGTCGGTATTCAAACCTTTTATAAAAGAAATTGAAGTTGGATCGGAGTCGATACACAACGAAGCAAGGTTCTCAGATGATGTCCCGGTATTTCTCGGCTGCAGCCTGAAATGGCTTCATCTCTTCGAGGAGATGGGCACGGATCTCTGCGAGGTCGAGGCGAGTCAGCTGTCCATGATGAACGAGCATTTCGCCGTTTGCAAATACCGTGTCCACGTCGGCTGCCTGTGCGGCATACACAAGCGCTGAAAATGGATTGTAAACTGGAAACATATGCGCAGCCTCTGTGGATACGAGTGTAAGGTCCGCCGCCATGCCTGGTGCAAGAAAACCATAGTCCTTGCCATGCAGGACCTCTGCCCCACCGCGGGTTGCAGCGCGTACAATGGTGCGTGCAGGGAAGAGCGCGCGATCATGGTTTGCGGTTTTCTGTGCGTTCGGCAGCATGCGCATCTGATCAAACATGGAAAGCGTATTGCCAGAGGACGGGCCGTCCGTACCGAGTCCAAACGGAATGCCGAGCTGGCGGGCACGCTCCATTGGCGCAACGCCCTTCCCTGCCTTCGTGTTGCTGCAGATACAGTGCGCGATCCCGGCGCCGCGTATTTTCAGGAGCTGAAGATCCTGCTCGGTCATATGAATACAATGTGCGGCCAGCAGATGCTCATCCACGGCGCCGATGGAATCCAGAAATTCGGTTGGCGTCATCCCCATCTCCTGGAAATGCGTCATTTCATAATCCATTTCTGAGGCATGGAGCGTGAAAATTGTATCGTGCTGCACGGCGAGTGCATGTGCCTCTGCGAGCTTTTCCGGAGACAGCGTCGTCGTGCCATGTGGGGCAATGATCGGATGAATGCGTGGATGCCGTGCGCCGCCGTATTCTTCGAAAAAGCGCTTCTGGTACTCGAAGCCGCCGTAGGGCTCGTCCGGGCTGTCACAGGTCTTCTGCCCGATCAAGGTCTCCCCGAGGTAGCCACGAAGCCCGGCCTTTTCACAGGCTTCGGCCACCCGGTCCTCGAAATAATACATATCGAGGAAGGTCGTTGTACCGGAAAGCAACATTTCGGCCATGCCATAGAGTGCGCCCCAGTAGACGAGCTCCGGTGTCATGGCCTCCAGCTCGAGCGGAAACAGGAAGCGGCGAAGCCGGTCGGGGCAGTCATCGCCCATCGAACGGAACGGGACCATCGACACATGGCAGTGCGTATTGACGAAGCCCGGCAGGACGATGCCACCCTCTCCATCAAGAACGGTATCCGCGTCGAGTGGGGTCACGCTGTCGCGGAGGGTCGATGCACCATTGCGGAGAGCTGAAGCGCCATCGCAATGGGATGGTTCTCCATCTCCCAGCGCTGACGCGCCGTCACTAAAGGGTTCTCCTTCGTCGAGCACCGATGTGCCATTGTCAAGCACCGGTTCGCCTTCTCCGAGCACCGATGTGCCATTGTCAAGCACCGGTTCTCCCTCTCCGAGGGCGGCGATCTTCGTGCCGTCGAGGAGAATCCAGCCGTGCTTCAGCACGCGGTCTTCGTCATCCATGGTCAGGATGCTTACATTTTTAATCAATGTTGTCATCGAACTTCCTCTTTTCTTCCTGTACATGCTTCGTGTCGTCCCTGGCTTGTCTTCTTCCTACCCACAGAGGTCATACCAGCGCAGATCGCAGGTAATTCAGAGCCGGATCGTCTTCTTCCTACCCACAGAGGTCATACACGATGGACGTGAACAGGGTAATGCCGAGCGCAAGCACCCGCTCATCGAAATCAAAGCGGACTGTATGCTGCTCGCTTGCCATGTCCGTCATGGTCCGCATATAGGTGGCCTGTCCACCGTGGCTCTGTACGCGGTTCATCATGAGGGAAATGTCCTCGGATCCCCAGTTTTTCGCGTTCGGCGTGGAGCTCACGGTATACTGCGGCAGAGCCCGCTTCACAAGCGCGGCAATCCGCTGCCACAGCGCCTCATCACTCTGCTGCGACTCGCCGCGGCCCTCGATCCTCATCTCGCAGCTACAGCCCTGCATGGCCGCTGCGCCCCGACAGATCTGTTCGGCTTCACGCATCATGTATTCATTGATCTCAGTGGTCTCACCGCGCACCTCGATTTCCATCTTCGCACGGTCTGGAATCACATTTCGGCCCGTCCCCGCCTGGAGGGTGCCCACATTGACCCGCGTAACGCCATCGGAATGCCGTGGAATCGCATAGAGGCCGAGGCTTGCCTGCGCGGCCGCAAGGAGCGCATTCCGACCACGCTCTGGGAAGCCACCGGCATGCGCCGCGACGCCGCGATAGTAGACGTCATATTTCGTGTTTGCAAGGGAACCATAGGTACCTGGGGTAATGTCTCCATCATCCAGCGCACCCGTCGGGGCAATGTGGTTGCCGATCAGGTAATCGACATCATCGAGGTGACCGTGTGCCACGATGGGGGCTGCTCCACGACCACCCTCTTCTCCTGGCTGAAAAATGAGCTTGATTTTCCCATGAAGTTCCGCGCGGTGCTTCATGAGGAGCTCCGCCGTACCGAGTCCGATGGTAATGTGCGCGTCATGGCCACAGGCGTGCATCATGCCTGCATTGACACTGGCGAAGCCCTCACGTGTCGGGCGATGGCTTTCGTCTGGACACTCGACCATACCAAGCGCATCGATATCAAAACGAAGCGCAATCACTGGTCCTGGTCCGCAGTCAAGGATTCCAATGGCGCCGGTGAAGCCTTCCCGAAGCTCGGGTGTGAGCTCCTCTTCGCGCACGCCCTGCTGAAGAACCGTTTTCGCGTGAGCGTGCAGCGTTTCAGCATCCGGAAGGCCGAGACGTGCTTCGGCGAGACAGACCTCTCGGCCGGTCAGAATCTGATAGCCGAGTTCCCGGAGCCGCCGAACGATATGCACCGTCGTCCGCATTTCAAGCCAGCCCGTCTCCGGGTACTTGTGAAGATCCCGCCGAAGCGCCACCGAGCGTGGCTGCATGGCCGCGGCCTCTTCTGCGAATTTCTGATAGATCGGATTCTTTTCTTCTGTCATATCTTCTTTCATGTCTTTTGCTATTTCTTTTGTTATTTCTTTGGTTGTTTCTATTGTTATTTCTTCCGTTACGTTTTCTCTCATTTCTCTCTGTTCTTCTTTGGAAAGTTTGGAAAAGCCTTGATTTTACGGGCCCGGGAAAGCAAGTAGCAAGTTACCTATATCTATCACCATAGCACTTCTAAGGTTTCTCCTGATGAAAAATAGATACAATTTTTAAAATTGGCTTCCTGTATATAGAATTTCCCTTTGCATCGCCTGTTCATTTTATGACAATATATATAATGTAGCCCTTTTAAAAATCGTATATATCGATTTCAGGCAGTTTGGAGCTTTCAGGCTGTGTTTCATATATACAAATCCTCCTTTTCAGAAATCGTATATATGCATTCTTTATTTCAAATCAAAAACCAGGTGATTTTATATATACGATTTCTAAAAGAGCCTTCGCGTATATACTTTTAACACTTAAATGCCATAAAATGGCCAAAAAACGTATACACAATTTGCAAAACGACCTGTTTGTATATAGTTTATTCAAATTTGAACTAATTTGTTTCGGATTCAGAGCATGGAGAGCTTGAATTCCTCTCAATTTCTGTTCATGAAATGTAGTATAGTAAAGTGTACTGAAAAATTCCAGCCCATCCCGAGGCTTTCATGGCGGAATGCATGCTGGAAGCCTTTCATGGTGGGACGCAAGCATATCGGTTTTTTGGGAAGCATGCAGTTCTCAGGGTGTGCCTTTCATGGCGGGACGCAAGCATATCAGGCTTTTGGAAAGCATGCAGCTCTCAGTGTGTGGCTTCCATAGCAGAGTGGGCACATGCTCTCTTCTGCCATGAAAGCAGCGATGGATCTGATTACGGCGAAAATCAACCATGAATCTTATGATTGGAGGAAACAAAACTATGAAACGACTTCTCATCATCGGCTCTACCTGTGTGGATGTCATTCTTCGGCTTGATCACCTGCCGACAACCGGCGAGGATATGCATCCCACGCAGCGCTTCGCCATGGGTGGCTGCGCCTATAATGTCGCGCAGGTCCCGAAGGCCTACGATGTCGACCTCATGTTTGTGACTCCGATGGGGGATCATGGGGTATTCAGCGATTTCGTGCGGGCACATCTTGCCAATGCAGGCTTCCGCGGTCCCATCACCGTCCCGGACAGTGAGAATGGCTGCTGCTACTGTCTCGTCGAGCAGAGCGGCGAGCGCACCTTTCTCTCCGTACATGGCATCGAATACAGCTTTCATGCAGACTATATGAAAAACTTCGCGGAAGAGCATTTCGATTACACCTATATCTGCGGACTGGAGGTCGAGGAGCCAACGGGCGAGGAGCTCATCGCCTGGCTGGAAGCGCATCCGGAGATCGCGGGGACCATCGTCTATGCCCCGGGTCCACGGGGCATCGCGGTGGCAGCGGAACGCACGGCGCGTCTGTTCGCCCTGCATCCGATTCTTCACTTAAATGAGCAGGAAACCCTCGCCCTGGCGGCAGCACACTTGAGTGATGTGCCTACAGGCGAGCACGCATCCGTGTCTATGGATACTACGTCATTCTCGTCTATAGAAAGATCGGCGACTATGGATCAGCGCACAGTCACGTGGGATGCACCTGTAAGCAAAGGCACTTCTGCATGTCGCAATGCGCCTGCAGGCTACTCCGATGCTCACACGCCCACTGTTTCCACTGCTCCAGCTTCAGCCCTTTCGGATCGCCCTCTTCTCTCCGCTGCGCAGACGCTTCATGCAACTACACAAAACCTGGTGATCGTCACGCGCGGTGCCCAGGGAGTCCTCTGGATCTCCCGAGGCGGAAGCATCCATACCCTTCCTGCCGTCCCGTCCACCGTCGTCGACACGATCGGCGCCGGGGATTCCCACTGCGGCGCCGTTCTCACCGGAATTGCCCTCGGCTGGGACGAGGAGCATACCCTGCGCTTCGCAAATCAGGTTGCTTCCGAGGTCGTCGCCCAGGAGGGTGGCGCCTACATCCGGCGGAAATGAGTGCTGGAGTGAAGCGCGGGGACCGGAGGGCAGCCCATGGAAGCCACACGAAGAGGACGTGCAAAAATCAAGATCGGACCTTCTAGAAGCACTTGGAATTGATCCATGTGCCCATGGCACATGGATGCCCCCGGGCGGCGAGGCCGTTTTGCCACGTATGTGGCAAAATCAAACGACGATGCCTGCGCCGTAGGCGCATATCATGGCATCGTCTCTCTGGAGAATTTTTCCTTAGCACC
>DJEQ01000053.1:3772-24012 GCA_002431355.1 Oribacterium sp. UBA5894 | reverse complement strand
AAGTAACGGTAGGTCGTGTCTGGCACGAGAGGGCGGATCGCCTCGAGCTTTCCATCGTGCATATACTGCCGTACGGTCGAGGCCGAGATGGCCTTCCCGTCGCTCTCTTTTCGCGGGATGATGTGGCATGTCACGCCGGCCTTTGGAAGCTCCGTAGAGAGAATCTCATTATAGATGCCGGTCACAAGGGAGGTCGGTTCATCCCCGACGAAGCGGTCCGTAATGTGGAGCGTCGCTGCAATCTCCGTAAAGATCTTGGCATCGAGACCAGCCTGGCTTCGAATCACGGCATTGTCTCCCTTCTGGAAATAGGCCGGGAAGGTCGCGGAGCTGATGATATAGGAGCCGGCGTCATGGTAGATGATTCCCGGAATATCCTTCGTTCCATCGAGAATCAGCTGTCGGCGCACGGAAAACGGCACAAGGCTCGCATCCTCCGAGACCATGAAAAGATGCAGCACCGCACAGGCCTCCATGGCCTTTTCCACCAGGTAACGGTGTCCCAGGGTAAAGGGATTTGCATTCATCACGATGGCGCCGATCCGCGTGTCCTTCCCGCCTCTGCTCCGGCCGTCTGCATTGGCCTCTGCAGGCTGAAGTGCTTCCAGCACCGCTGCGCTTTCCTTCGCGAGGCGCGCGAGATAATCATGGAAGCCCGTCCGTTTATTTTCCATGAAGACAATGTTTTCCTCCGGCACGCGTGTGATTTCCGAGAAGCCGAGGCTTCCGAAAAAGCGGGCAGAATCGCACTTCGTGTAGAGAAAAAGGTGATAATTTCCGCGGCTGTACTGGTACTCCACAAGGTGGGAAACGATGGCATTCATGAGGGACTCGCCCTGATGCGCGGAGCTCACGGCCATGCAGCGGAGCGTATTGCCGAAGCAGCTGCCGGTTGCAATGACATGGTAATCGTCGTCCAGCATCGCCGCAGTATAATCGAGATTCCGATCGCGATGGATGCCCTCCTGCTCGAGCAGTGCATCTACCTCTGCCCGGATATAATGGTCGCTCGGGCCGACCGATGTAATGCTGTAGCTTGTATCTGACATGGATATATTCCTTTCTCTCTTCCGGTCAATGTTTACGAAGCGATGCCCACCCTCTTCGCTTTTTCAGGTGCATGCGTTCCTTTCTTCGTTTTACCTAGATACGGCGGTCCAAGATAGGCCCGAAGAAGTTGTACAGCTCACTTCTTCGCTTCCGCTGGATGGGGCCATCGCTGCTGCATGATCTTCCACCAGTCGTTCCAGCAGGATGGCGACGGCCAGAATGTCTGCGGCTCCACCTGGGCTGATATTCTTTTCAATGCAGCGGGCATTCAATGCTTCGATGGCACGGACACCTTCCTCCGTAAACATGGCGCCCTTCGAAAGAATCGAGCTGCTTTCACTCTGAAGCCAGCAGAGATCCGGATAGGAGCTTCGAATGAGCACGTTGGTATCATTCAGCACCGACATGATGGCGATGAGCGTGCTGACATGCACGGCATTTTCGAAGTGCTCGCGATGCATATGCCCCTCGTCCTGCAGAAGATCCTGCCGAAGGGTCGCCTGCCTTGAAAAGGCGGCCTGAAGCACCGTATCCTCCTGGATGTGGAGGAAGCGTCGCAGCCATGGGAGTGCTGTATCCCGAAGAATCGGGAAGCCCTCCATCGCCTGCCCGCGGATGCCACGCTCGCCGGTGTCATGGAAAAGCTGCTCCCCATGCGTTCTCGGTGCATGCGTCAGCATCTGCTGGAAATCTTCTGCCAGGCTCCGCGCTGTCATCTGCTGCGTCTCATGAAGAATGGCGTCGGTGCTCCGTTCCGGCTGCGCATACAGCATGCCGGTCGCCGCCAGAACGATGCCCATGGTGAAGATCATGCCCTTATGCGTATTCACTCCGGCCGTTGCCTGATACATGGCGGTTTCCGCTTCCTGTCCAATCCGGCGGATGGTCTGAAATACCGCATCCGGCTGTTCTCCTTCGGCATGGCCCTTCCATCCTGCTGCAAACATCTCCACGAGATACGGTGTGATGGCCTCCGTGCTCCGAAGGAAGGTCTCATAATCCATATCCCGATGCGCACCGGTATCCCGGCGGTCAACCAGCCCCGGCTTCGGTGTTGCATACACTTCTCCAAGAAGTGCATTCCGAACGTGCCAGCCGATCCGTTCGAGAAGCGCCGCACCTGCATCTCTGTTTCCGTTCATCGACTTCTCGCTTCCTCGATGATGTGATGAATCTCCGCGACCATATCCGATACCCTGTGCGTGCGATTCCGCGCACAGAGATGCGCTTCCTTTTCGCACATCAGGCACTTCCGTGGTGGCATGCCAAACTCCTCACGGCTGACCTTCATCCCATCCTTTTTAATGACGTCAATATCAAAAATGCGCCCCAGACGATCGGCATCCTCCAGAAGGCACATGAGCTCCTTTACGCGAACCGCCTCCGCATCCACGGCGGCATAATAAACATAGCCCGTAAGCTCCGCTTCCTCCTTCTCAGCCTCGATTCGAATACCATTCTGATCGAGCGCTGCCTGAATGCGCTGAAGTCCGGCTTCAAATGCCCAGTAAAAATCATCCCCGACCTTATGAGGTCCTGGAATATTCAGCATAAAGCAGATAACAGGACAGTGAAAGCGTTCAATAAACTGCCGCTGCAGCTCCACCCGGTGATCTCTCGCCGCGAGCATTTCCGGCACCGTCACCTCATGTGTATCGTCAAGTTGTTTCTCCATCCAGCACCTCCTTCGCTTATGCTATCCGATATTATAGCATAAAGAAGCGCTCTGGTTTATCCCCCTGAACCAGAGCGCTTTCTCTATACGACCATGGCTGTGGCATACAGCCCCGGTCTTCGATTAGTCTTTAAATTCGAATGGCTTGATCTGACGAACCACATCCATGATGGAACCGTCACGTGCTTCAATGACACCAACCACACGGTCACCGAACTGAACCTTCTCCGGCTCACCTGTGATGGAGTATGCGATGTCGCGAAGCTCTTCAATCGTCTTGATTGGAAGACCCTTGCCGGCAACGGCGTCGATCAGATCCTGACGCTTCGGATTGATGGCAATGCCGTAATCCGTGACAACGACGTCCACATCCTCACCCGGTGTTGTAACCGTCGTACAATCCGTGCAGATGGTCGGGATACGGCCCTGCATGATCGGTGCGATCACGATGGTGCACTTCGCACCAGCAGCAGTATCCGGATGTCCGCCCTGTGCGCCGGTGATGACACCGTCGGAGCCTACCACCACGTTACAGTTGAAGTGTGTATCAACCTCGAGGGCTGCCAGAATAACAAAATCCAGCTTGTTGACATAGGCGCCCTTGTTGAACGGGTTTGCATACTCGTCTGCGGTAATGTAGAAGTGACGAGGATTGGTCGCTGCAGACTTAATGGCATCCTGATCGAAATCCTGTGTATCTACGAGGCAGCCGATGAGGCCCTCCTCCAGAAGATCACACATTGGCTTTGCGATACCACCGACACCGAATGACATATGGATGTTCCGCTCGCGCATGATCTCGGCAAGGTACTTGGTGGAAGCAATGGACGCACCGCCGACACCGGTCTGGTAGGAGAAGCCCTCCTTGAAGTACGGTGTGTTCACAACGAAATCTGTGCAGTACTTGGCCATGAGGAGCTTTCGCTGATCCGTGGTTGGCTTTGCAGCACCAGTTGCAATCTTCGTCGGATCACCGATCTCATCAACCTTCACTACATAGTCTACCTTTACCTGAGAAATCTGTGCTGGAAGGTTCGGGAACGGAACCAGGGTATCGGTGACCGCTACCACACGGTCTGCATACTCTGCATCCACAGCGGAATAGGAAAGCACACCACAGTCTGCCTTACCGCCGTTTGCATTCAGGTTACCATACTCATCGGACGTAGGTGCGCCAATGAAGGCAATATCGATGTGTGTCTCTCCGCTCATGATCGCTCTGGAACGTGCACCATGAGAGCGCATGATGGCCAGACCCTGAAGACGGCCATTGGAAATGGCCTTACCAATCTCACCACGCACACCAGAGGACTCAATGTTTGTAATGGTACCATCATCGAGCATGTACACGATCGGATCGTTCTGGCTGCCCAGAGAGGATGCGCAGATCGTAATGTTCTTGATGCCCATGGCATGAACCTCTTCCATGACCATGTTGAGCACCTTATCACCATTACGGAAGTGATGGTGGAAGGAAAGCGTCATGCCATCCTTGATGCCACACTTTACGAGTACATCATGAATCGAATCGACAAGCTTCGAACCCTCGGAGTTGATCACGCACTTTACCTTATGAGACGCGGTCTCATACTCATGACCATCAAAATGATGGGTGCCCTGGAATACTTCCTTCCCGGTAGCCTTTAAAATCTCCTCAGGAATATCTCTACCTACTGCATTTAACATAATTAAAGATCCCCCTTATACACACCGGCTGCCTTTGCGAGCTTGATTGTTCTCTGTGCGCCGTCATAGAAAGCGATATCGATCATCTTACCATCTACGGTAAATACGCCAATGCCCTTCGCCTTCTTGTCATCGATTTCCTTAATGACCTTCTCTGCGAAGATGATGTCCTTCGTGCTTGGGGTGAAGATCTCATGTACAATGTCAATCTGACGAGGATTGATGCAGGACTTTCCATCGAAGCCCATATCATGGATCATCTGAACGTCCTTACGGAAGCCCTCCATATCATCGAGGTTCGTCCATACGGTATCAAAGCACTGTACACCAGCCGCACGTGCAGCGATGATCATCTGCTGACGAGCACCCATCAGCTCTACGCCTGTGCCCGTGATATGTGTCTGAAGATCCTTTGTATAGTCACCGCCGGAAAGAGCGACACCGATCATACGATCCGAGGATGTGCAGACCTCATAGGCATGCATCACGCCCTTGCAGGACTCGAGTGCTGCCATGATGAGGGTTGATCCCGGCTCACGGTCGAACTCTTCCTCTGCTGCTACGACCTTCTCCTCAACGGCACGAACCATGTCGGCATTCTCCGTCTTCGGAATACGGATAACATCCGCGCCACCCGCAACAACGCAACGGATATCCTCCTCCCAGAGGTCCGTATCCAGTCCATTGATACGAACGACGCGCTCTGATCCACGGTAGTCAATGGTGGTCAGTGCATGATAAAGAGAAAATCTTGCGGTATCCTTTGCAGTTACAGCAACGGCATCCTCGAGATCCAGCATCAGTGAATCGCACTTGTAAATGTACGGATCCTTGATGAGTGAAGGCTTCTGTGCATTCAGGAACATCATGGATCTTCTCAGTCTCTTCTTGTTTGGATTCTCAGTCATCGGATGGCACCTCCCCATGGTAAATTCGTGTACTGATCCACAGAACGGAATACAGCACCCTCGATACGCGCCTTGATCGTGCAGTCCAGTGCACCCTTGTCGACGATGGAGATCTTGACATTGTCAACGCCCAGATTCTTCAGGGTTTCCATGGTGACCTTGCGGATCTCGTTACCAAACTGATGTGCAACTGCAGAGTCGAGAGTGAAATCGATCTTTCCATCTCCTGGCTCAACCGTTACCTGGCAGTCACTGGATTCCATCGTGCCCGCTACAGCAGGTTTCTTAATTTCCATAGTTTCCTCCTTGCTTGCGGAAGCGATCCCCCAATCGCTTCTACGCTTCCAACTGTTACCTGTTACGATTACACAACGCGCACACCGCGTTCTATATATCGTCATTATACACTTAGACGCGCTGCATAATTCTTATTTTTTGTGGTAATTCCATAATATAGCAGGGGACGCTCATAGTAAAATAGTTATATTATTATGGAAAGCATAGGTTGTTCCTATATTTGTACAATTTGTCTCAGAAGAATGGGGAGGCCCACAGGCACTCCCCATTGATCCTCTGCTGTTTCCACGCAGATTTTATAGTTCGTATGCTTCTGCATGCAGATCAGCGACTCAGTTCTTTGCGTGTCCCAGCTTATTGAAATTGATGAGACAGCCGTCCATGACGATTCTCCGCTCATTCTCCGTCATCGGAAGGACATAAAGATCAATTTCCGCTGCCTTTCCATCCTTGATGACATAGGCCTTGATGTCATCGAGCTTATTCTCTGTCAGTGCTGCACGGATACCCGGTACATAGATGTAATCGCCAACCTCAAACTTGTCCGGCTCGCCCTTCAGATGGAACGGTACCATACCCCAGTTCATGCAGTTGCTTCTGTAGCGCTTCGTTGCATACTCCTGTGTGATATTGGCAAGGGCACCGAGTACACGCTGGCAGGAAGCGGCCTGCTCACGTGCGGAGCCGTCACCTGGCTTATTGGCATAAATGGTGGAACCGATTTCCACGTCCGCTGCCTTTACGTTTTCCTGACCCGGAATCTGATGAATGGTCTCGAATACGGCTTCAACCTCCGCTGCATTCTTGCCAGCCTTTCTGGCATCCTCCAGGTCACGTACAGCCTTCGCACGTGCAACATATTCTGGATCACGTCTTGAGAGTGTAAACTCTGCAAGGCCGAGCGGATTCGAACGATAGGAAGAGGTCTCACCGGATGGGATGAGCTCATCGGTTGTCGTTACCGGATCCAGAATCTTGGAAGCAACCTTCAGAAGGATATTATCGGTCATCTGCTCCTGCTCTGGCCAGTCCTTGATGTTCGGTCCGAAGCGAAGAGGAAGCTCAAGATCTGCCTTGCCCCAGCCCTGGTATACACGGTTCTGGTAGGCCTTGTCATCGTAGTTGTACTCTGGGATATCGCCCCAGCAGTCCAGCTCCTCTGCAGAGGTCAGCTTGCCGCCATTCGCTGCCGTTGCCGCGATGGAACGTGCGTCCATGAGGCAGACGGCGGACATCTGTCCGTTGCCTGGCTTCGAGCCTTCACGGTTCGGGAAGTTACGGGTGGTATGACGGATGGAAAGTGCATTGTTCGCCGGTGTATCACCTGCACCGAAGCACGGTCCGCAGAAGGCTGAGCGAATGATGGCACCCGCATCCATAAGGTCTGCCAGAAGCCCCTTACGGTCGAGGTCGGTGTAAACCGGCTGAGAGGATGGGTATACACTAAGATAGAACTCGCTGTCGCCAATGTTCTTGCCCTTCAGTGCATGTGCTGCCTCTACGACATTGGTATAGTTACCACCGGCACAGCCCGCGATGATGCCCTGCTGTACCTGAAGCTTATGATCCTTCGTGATCTTGTCAAGCAGTGTGAAGTGTGCTCTGCCCTCGGCTACGCGTGCAGCCTCCTCCTCGGTTGCATGAAGGATATCCTCAAGATTCTCATAGAGCTCATGAATCTCGTAGGCATTGGACGGATGGAATGGAAGGGCGATCATCGGGCGGATGCTGGAAAGATCCACCTCTACGCAGCCATCATAGTACGCTACCTTGGCCGGATTCAGCTCCTTATACTCCTCTCCTCTATGATGCTTGTCAAGGAATGCCTTCGTCGCTTCATCGGTTCTCCAGATGGAGGACAGGCAGGTGGTCTCGGTCGTCATGACATCGATGCCATTCCGGTAGTCGGCCGTCATGCTGGAAACGCCTGGGCCAACAAATTCCATGACCTTATTCTTTACATAGCCGTTCTTGAAGACTGCACGCTCGATGGCAAGTGCAACATCGTGTGGTCCTACGAATGGCTGTGGCTTTCCGGTGAGATAAATGGCAACGACGCCTGGATAAGCCACATCATAGGTCTGCTCGAGCAGCTGCTTGCTGAGCTCTCCGCCGCCCTCACCGATAGCCATCGTACCGAGTGCGCCATAACGTGTATGAGAATCGGAGCCGAGGATCATCTTTCCACAGCCTGCGAAGTTCTCACGCATGAACTGATGGCAGACCGCAATGTGAGGTGGAACATAGATTCCGCCGTACTTCTTTGCGGCTGAAAGACCGAAGTAGTGGTCGTCGTCATTGATCGTACCGCCGACTGCGCACAGAGAATTGTGGCAGCAGGTCAGCACATACGGAAGTGGGAACTTCTCCATGCCGGATGCTCTTGCGGTCTGAATAATGCCGACGAAGGTGATGTCATGCGATACCATCGCATCGAACCTGATGCGCAGCTGATCCATGGACTCTGCCGTATTGTGCGCCTTCATGATGCCATAGGCAATTGTACCCTTTTTCGCCTCTGCCTGATTTGCAGCCTGTCCTGTCAGCTGCTCGACCTTTGCGGCCTCGGCCTCTGGAACGATCTCCGTTCCATTCACGAGATAGACGCCGCCTTCGTGTAACTTTACCATACGTACCTCCTTTATTCCGTCCGGCCCCTGCCGGAAACAAACTCCTTTTGATGTCTATAGTGTACGCGAAAATAAACCATCGTAGAATCCGATATTTTTATATACTTGACATCGATTTTTTCGATATATATAGTATTTTTAAGCCATTTAAGAATAAATGATAATCATTATCAGAAAGGATGCGGTATGGAATTAAAGGATCTTCAGCTGCTGATTGCCATCTATGAAGAAAAGAGTATTTCTCATGCGGCAGAGCGCCTCTATATGGCACAGTCCAGTCTCTCTCAGTTTCTCACAAACTATGAGCAGGAGCTCGGCTGTCGGCTCTTCGTCCGTACCGCCAGCGGCGTGCGTCCCACCGAGGCCGGCGAGCTGCTGCTCTCCTATGCTTATAGGACCGTTTCAGAATATAAGCGCGTACAGGATGAAATGCAGGATACGGCGAAGCTGAAAAGCGGCAGCGTGATTCTCGGCATTAACACCTTCCGTGGCTCCTACGTCTTACCACCGGTCGTAAATGCCTTCCATATGAAATACCCGAATATCCATATCAAGGTCATTGATGGACGTACGCGTATGCTCGAACAGCTTCTTCTGAACGGTGACCTCGATCTTGCCCTGCTCGCGACACCGGATAAGCACAGCCGGATTGAATCCGAGTATCTGATGACGGATGAGATCTGCCTGATCACAGGCCCGACGCATCCGATTATGAAGAAGGCGAAAAAAAACCGACAGCCGAGTGGTGGCTCCCGGATTCCCCTGTACATCGATCTGCAGGATGCCGCAGATTATGAATTTAATCTCTGCGGCAATGATACCATGCTCGGGCAGTATGCCCGCCGCATCTTTGCAAAAAACAGGCTGAGCCCCATCACGTATAACGAAAACATGTCCGTCCTGCTGGCTTCCTCCATGGGCGCAGCCGGCCAGGGACTCGCCTTTACCTACTACAGCTCCCGTCACTATTTCCGAAACGCAGAATTTCTGTCACTCGGGAAGGATGGCGGAACCATTGAAATTTCAACGGCACTTGCCCCGGGCCGCTACCACAGTAAGGCGACCCTCGCACTCCAGGAGGTCATGCATGAAATCCTCGAGGACCACGTATGATACCGGACTTTTGACAAAAACTACAAGCGCCACAGGCTGACCTCGGTGATCGCGTGATGCCGGACTGTTCCTTCCTTCTGCAGTGTTCTGTGCGGCCGCTTTTTCTGCCTCCACTCCGGAGGCTCCGTGCCGCTGGGCATGCCGCAATAAAAAAGACTGCCGCATGAAATCGTGCGGCAGTCTTTTTTATTAATCGTTCTTATAGTGGTTGATGAGGCACCCACTCATGAGGATCTCTCGTTCCTCGTTCGTGAGGCTGTCCAGCGTCGCGTGGATCGTTTTCACGGTATGTGCCTTCAGCTCCTCTGGCGTCAGCGCCCGTACATCCGTTTCCAGTTCGACCTTCACACTGCTATCCAGTACACGAAGCTCCACATCATTTCCTCCCTCTCGAAGAAGGGTACGAATGCCTTCAATATAGACATAGGATCCCTGCGGCAGCTGAAGCTTCTCCTCGGTACGCAATGGCAGAAGTCCCCAGTTGATGAGGTTTGAACGGTACCGCTTCGTAGAGTACTCATTGGCAAGGTTTGCAAAGCCACCCAGTACCTTCTGGCAGGAGGCCGCCTGCTCACGGCTCGATCCATCACCGATCTGATCGGACACCATCATGGAGCCGAAGGTAACCCCTGACGGATCGCCTGCATCCTGCGCATTTTTCGGTGCATGCTCGAGATTCGGTCCCGCCTCGATGGCCCGAATCGCCTTTGCCGTCGGTACATACTGTGGATCTCGTGAGATCATCGTAAAGCCGGAAATCTTCTCCGGGTTGGAGCGATAGGAGCTTGCCTCTCCAGACGGTACCAGCTCGTCCGTCGTCACGGAGCCATGATAGGAGCCTGCTACCTTCAGGAGGAGATTTTCCTTCAGTGGCGCCATTTCTGGCCAGTCTGCAATATTCGGTCCCTTCACAAGCGCAGCATCCGGGTTTGCATGGCCATAGTAATCTACGACCTGATTCTCATAGATCTTCTCATTAAAATGATGATGAAGCGTACGGTACTCAACGTTCTCAAGCTCCGTCGCTGCGGTCAGGCGTCCACCGTTTCGTACGGTTGCGGCAATGGACCGTGCATCCATGAGGCATACAGCCGCCATCTGGCCCTGGCCTGGCTTCGACCCCTCACGTGTTGAGTAGTTCCTCGTCACATGACGGATGCTGAGCTGATTGTTCGCCGGTGTATCCGTCACGCCGAAGCATGGTCCGCAGATGCATGGACGCATGGTCACGCCTGCAAGCGCGAGCTCAGAGCCAATGCCCTGACGCATGAGATCCTCCATAATCGGAAGGGAAGCTGGATTCACATGGAGGTTCAGTGCATTGCCCGGAATACCATAAATGTCTTCCGGATCCTTTGACACGGCCTCCCCGTTCAGCGGTGCGCGCAGAATGTCGGCCATGGCCACGATATTTTCGAACAGTCCTCCCGCGCATCCGGATACCAGTGCCTGATCCGGATAGAAGGCGCCGTCACGAAGATGCTGCATGATGCGGAACGGCTCTCCATGCGCACCCTTAATCTGATTCCCGGCTTCCTCGACCTCCCGAAGTACGTCTTCCATGTGGTCTTTGAATTCCCGGATCGGCATGGCATGACTCGGATGGAACGGAAGGGCGATCATCGGCTCTACGCTATCCATGTCGATCTCAATGTAGCGGTCATAGTATGCTCCGGCTTCTGGTGAAAGCTTCTGGTAATCGGCTGCCCGGCCATGCTCTTCAAGGTATTCCTCCGTCTTTTCATCTGTGCACCAGATGGAGCTGAGGGCTGCCGATTCCGTCGTCATCACATCGATGCCCATACGGAATTCCATGGAAAGGCTCTGAATTCCCGGGCCGAAGAACTCAAGCACGTTGTTCTTATTAAAGCCATTTGCAAAGGTCTTTGCAATGAGTGCGAGAGCCACATCCATGGGGCCTACCCCCGGCTTCGGCGTACCTGTGAGCTTAATGCCGATGATTTTCGGATAGGCAAGATCATAAGTATGACCGACGAGCTGCTTCACGAGCTCACCACCGCCCTCACCGATGCCCATGGTACCAAGCGCACCGTAACGCGTATGAGAATCCGAGCCAAGAATCATTTTTCCACCGCCGGCCATTTTTTCCCGCATATACTGGTGCAGCACGCCACGATAAGGCGGGAGGAAAATGCCACCGAATTTTTCCGCATTGGATAAGCCGAAGGCATGGTCATCCTCCAGAATCGTTCCACCAACTGCGCAAAGAGTATTATGACAGTTGGACAGCACATAAGGCACCGGGAACTTCTGGAGTCCGGATGCGCGTGCCGTCTGGAGGATATTGACATAGTTGTTGTCCGGAGACACCATACTGTCAAATTTAAGCTGCAGGTGCTGCATATCGCCGCTGTGATTGTGTGCAGCGAGAATATGGTAGGCCATCGTCTTCTGACGTCCTGCCTCTATCTGTGGAGCAGAAGCCGTGCCTGCATCCGTGGCCTGCCCCTGCGCATCCACTATTACGCCATGATCAAATAAAGTTACCATCGTATTCTCCTTCAAAAATACAAACTCCCGTATAATGTCTTCATTATACGGGAGTACGATGGATAAAGTAAAATATAGGGATGTGTATGCCTTTTATCTGTTTTTTTCTATCGTGCGTTTTCTCTCGATTCGAAGGAGAAGCACTCCGTACGACGCCGCGTCCGTCCATCAGGCATGGACGTTCATCATTTCTCCTGTGAATACCTTCTGCATCGTTTCAATAAGGCCACGTTCTGCTTCGCCGAGATAGATATTTTCCTTATAGACGGCATTGACCTCCCAGGCATCTGGCTCTGGTCCATAATTGTAGACGCAGAAATTTGGATCCCGAAAAGGAAGGATGGCACGTTCCGGCACAATGGTCACTCCGAGTCCGGAGGCTGCCAGCTGCGTTGCTGAAATGCAGCTCGAAACCTCCATGATTTCCTTCGGGAGAAAATCATAACGACGGAAAATGTCATCGACCTTTCGCCGGATGTACTGTCCACGCTTCATAATGATAAACGGCAGCTCCTTCAGCTTGAGTAGGTTCACCTCGGGCAGCAGTGTAAGATCTGCTCCGTTCCCATCCGTGGGGGATGCAGCAGTCGTCGCCCCAGGGACCAGCATGTCGTCGGTAATCATCCCTTTTCCCGCAACGAGATAGAGACGTTCCGTATAAATATACTCCGTCTTCACGCCGATCGGCAGATGGTCTGTGCCACCCGGAAGCACGCAGAAAGCAATCTTATCATTCATGAGATTTGTAATGATTTCCTCCGATTTCGATTCCTGAAGATGAATTTCGATATTCGGAAATCTTTCTCGAAACGGGCCGATGACCTTTGGCAGCATGTACCCGGCGCGTTCCGTCGGGATGCCGATATTAATGCGTCCCTTCTGGCCATGCCCGATATCACTCAGCTCCCGTCGAAGGTTATCCTTTAATCGAAGGATTTCCCGTGCCGTCTTCACATACCGTTCCCCGGCATAGGTCAGCGTAATCGGACTCGTCTTTCGATCAAACAGCTTCACACCGAGGTCATCCTCGACCTTGGAAATGATATAGCTTAAGGACGGCTGCGAAATATACAGCTTCTTCGCCGCCTCCGTGACACTGTGGTGATCGGCGACGGCAATGATATAGCTCAGCTCTCTGAAATCCATAGGGGGTTCCTCCATCAGAAAAATATCACCGCTATTATATATCCGAACACGTTTCTTTCATAGATGGATTCTATACTTACGCTTTCAGCTTCTCCAGCATTTCCTGAAGAGCCTCCGATGGACTCGTGAAGAGCTTCGCATGCTTCGGCTCGATGAGCGTGGCCGCACCGGACATGGAGATCTGCGCAAGCACGATCTGGTCGTACTGCGGATCCAGCTCCTGAATCTTCTCGACAACGATCCGGTTGCACTCGTCCATGTCGCCTCGCTGGGCCGCTTCAAACGCCGTCGGCACCGGATACATATCGACCTCCTCCGGCATTCCGTTCTTCCGGCGATACGTGAAGTAGCCATTCCGTGTCGTTTCAACGGTTCCTTCGAAGGTACAGATGATGGCGGTTCGACCCGGACATTTCGACGCGTTGTCGAGCATGGCGATATCAGCCGGTACCACCGGCTGATGATAGGTCTCCGTGAAGGCCTGGGCCCACGGGCTGAAGATCGTACAGGTCATGATGACACCATCCGCCCCATCGGCGAAGGCATTGGCAATCATGTCCGTAAAGCGCTTGATGGTTTCCGGCGTGATCCCGCCGTCCTGCTTCACCTTCGCCATCATGCCGCCGTCCAGGTAATTGACGACCTTGAGATCGGGTGCGGTCTTCCGAATATACGCTGTCATCGGACCAACCGCATTGATGGTCGAGCTCACCAGTGCAATGGTTTTCTTTTCACTCATTTTTCATCCTCCGTCATCTTCACTGCACGTTCAAAAAAGTCCTTCTGGCCAAAGCCGCCCGATTTCAGCACGAGGCGAAGCTTCGGATTTTCCACGGGCGTCATGATCGGAACCCCCGGTGCCACGCTCTTTCCGATGTAAAAGGCCGTATAGCCGAGCGCCTTCGTGACGGCGCCACCGGTCTCACCACCGGCGGAAATGATGCGCGTGTAGCCATCCAAAACGGCACGGTGCGCCAGCTCTCCCATCGTGCTCTCCAGCCTTTCTGATACCTGCTCGAGGCCAAGCTCCTGTGTCTTCCGCATTTCCTCCGGCTTCTGTGAGCTGTAAACCAGCACGGCATCGCCTGCTGCCTGCACCGCGGAAAAAATCGTGGCTGCATCGATCTCACCCTGAACAAGCTTTACCGGATCGATGAAAAGATCCGTTTTTCCCTTTTCCTGATAATCCGCAATCTGCTCCAGCGTGATTTTCGAACAGCTTCCTGCGAGAAGCAGCGTCTCGTGCTCGTGGGGCAATGTCTCGGATTTTTCCAGCTTCGTTTCCCCTATGGTATGTTCCGCCTGTCGTCTCTCATGGGCTGCATTCGCGTCGCCTGCATTGACCTCCTGAAGTGCTGGATGGAGCCGCACATAGCGACGTCCCAGCGCGCCACAGAGTCCGGAACCCCCCGTCAGAAACGGAAGCGTGCCGAAGGTCTCGGCAATAAGGTCTCCATGCGCATTTTCATAGTAATCCGGCACAAGATAATACTTCTCTCTGCGTGTCTCTGCATCCAGGCTGCTCCGACTCGCGACCTGTGCATGTCCGCTCCTCCAGCTTTTGAGCTCCTCGATGCGGACCTGATAGCCCCTGTGCGGCGACTGCATCTCGATAAGACGGCAGACATCGGACTCCCGCATCGGCGTCAGCGGATGATTTCGCATGTGACTCTCTGAAAGTGGAATACCATTCACATACAGCTGTCCATCCCTCACGGTACGCCCATTAACCGGAAGCGCCGGGGCGAGCACCGTATACGGAATGCTGTACTTCTTCATCACCGCATCCGCCACAGGGCCAATGTTGCCCTTTGCGGTCGAATCAAAGGTGGCACAGTACTTAAAGTACAGCTGCTTTGCACCGCGGGCACGCAGCCAGTCAAAGGCCGCAAGCATTTCCTTTACCGCCTCTTCCGCAGGAATCGTTCTCGTTTTCTCTGCCACGACGATCGCCCGGATATCCTCACGAAGTGCGGGAAGCTTGTCTGGAATACCATTAAAGAGGACGGTGGGTACCCCCGCTTCCGCCAGCATCGAGGCTGCATCACTCGCGCCCGTAAAATCATCGGCCACTACGCCTAAAAAAATCTCTGCCATCTTCATCTCCTCTTCTTATAGTATCCACCCTCAAGAAAATCCCGGACGGTTTCCTCCGGAAGCGTCTCGAGTACGATGCCTGCACTCTGCGCCATCAGATTCATGTGACAGACATTGTCCGTCACCTCGAGAGCGGCACGACATTCCTTCAGATTCCGGTCATAGCACAGCACGCCATGGTGCTCCATCAGAATCACGTGCGTCTGGTCCGCCACGTTCGAAACCGCTTCCGCAAGCTCCTTTGAGCCGGCATGGAAATATGGAATCCGCAGAACCTGTTCATCGTAGTACATGGATTCGATAAACAGCTTTGTTTTCAGTTCAAGCTTCGTGCAGGCCAGAAAGGTCGTCCAGAACGGACTGGCATGCACAACGGCTGCGACCTCCGGACACTTTCGATAGACCTCGAGATGCATGCCCGTCTCCTTTGACGGCTTCCGGCCCTCCAGCACCTGTCCCTCCAGATCCACGACCGTGATATCCTCCTCATGAAGATCCCCCAGCACCGTGCCACTCGCCGTCACATAGATACGATCACCCTCCCGCGCACTGATGTTTCCGCTCGTTCCCCAGGTGAGCTGCTTCTCCATGATCCACTTCCCTGTCTCGATGATTTCCCGCTTTTCCTTTTCCATAGTAACTTCTCCTCTCACGTACCTGCCCCGTCTCTCTGCGCCTTCCGCGACTTCGATTGCATCCACAGCCGTGCATGCCTCGCGATTCGTCCCTTGCGTTCCCGGCTTTCCGTATCAATAAAGGCGGAGAACTCCCGTCCTCCGCCTCTCCGCTCCTCTCTTCGGTCGCGGACGTTCTATCCTTCATTCTACGTTCGATGCCTTCTATTCTGAAATGGCATTTCGTCATTGCGCATTATTCCGTTTCGGCATAAAGCTCCTGTAACCGTCGGATGTACCGACGCCTTTTCAGCAGATCCCCCTCCGGCATACCCGCAGACGTCAGGCCTTTTCAATCAGCTCCGCGATGTGGTCACCATAGCCGGAGCAGGATGCGGTGCCCTTCATGTCCGGTGTAACGAAGCCCTCTTCCATGGACTTCAGAACATTCTCCTCCATGAGACGTGCAACCTCATGGAGCTTTGCGTCCTCGTAGCGATCTGCAAGCCAGTCAAACATCATTGACGCACTCAGCATCAGTCCTGTCGGGTTTGCGATATTCTTTCCGGCAATGTCAGGTGCCGAGCCATGGGCAGCCTGTGCCATGCACTGATGATCGTTTGTATTGATGCCAGGTCCCAGGCCCAGGGAACCGGTCAGCTCGCCCACGAGGTCCGAGACAATGTCTCCAAAAAGATTCGTGCAGACGATGACATCAAAGTCCTGTGGATGACGTACCAGATGTGCGGTCATGGCATCGATATGGAAATCATCGATCCGTACCTCCGGGAATTCACGTGCGCCCAGCTCCTTGATGGTGGATCTCCAGAGATCACCTGCCATCTTGACGACATTGGCCTTATGAACGATGGTGAGATGCTTCTTTCTCTTCATCGCCGTCTTAAAGGCTTCGCGTGCCACACGCTCCGTTCCCTTCCGTGTGATTACGGACATGGAAAGAACCATATCCTCGTTTGGCATCACTTCACCATAGCCCTTAAACATGTTTCGGTCTGGAAGAAATCCTTCGGTGTTTTCACGATAGACCACAATGTCGACATCATCGCCCACATGGCTCTTCTTTTTTGCTTCGCCCGGATACACCTTGGCCGGACGCTTGTTGGCATACAGATCAAAATAATGACGCATCTCTCCCGATGGATTCAGCTTGCGGAACTGCTCCTCTGGATATGCTGCCGAATCATGCGGTGCAAAAACCCAGCCATGGCAGGTGGCCAGTCCATCCTTCGTCACCTGTGGAACCGGGTCTCCATATTTTTGAATGCCTTCCCAGCCCATCGGGTAAACCGGCCACTCCACCTCGACACCAGCCTTCTTCACAGCTGCCTTCATCACGACCTCGGTTGCCTTTGTAATTTCCGGTCCAATCGCATCCCCATAGCATAAACCAATCTTGTACACCATATGCTCTCCTTTCGCATCGTCTGCCGATGCTGTGCCATCTCTTCGATGGTCTCCCACACCTCCACCCTTCCAGTGGAAGCCGCTCTTGATTTCTTATGGCTCTATGGTACTGGTTTCCTGCTCTTCTGTGAAATGCCTGCTTCTCCATGCTTCTCATGTCCTAAATGACATGACGCAGTGCTTCTCGTTTATCGCCTCAGGCCACCGTTCCGTCCCCCTGCTGCCGATGCTCTGCCCTCATAAACTGTGTCTTCATCAGCTCGATCAGATACCGCTGTGGTTCTGTCAGATAATTCTCGTCTCTGTAAACTGCGGCAATGTGCCAGAACAGCCCGCGCTCCGTAAGGGAATACATATACGGCCTTTCGACCGCAGCCGACAGTAGAATCGTGGACTCTGGCACGATGGCAATGCCAACCCCCGCCGTGGACAGTCGATACGCCACTTCGTTACTTGTCGTTTCAAAAACATGTCCCGGATGCACCTCATGCTCCATAAAAATTGCATCCAGTGCCATCCGCACGCCATGCCCGGGATGAAGCAGCGTGAACTGCTGGCCATTGAGCACCTCGAAGTTCACATAGGGCCGCCCGTCCTCCCGAACATGATGGGGCAGTGCCTTTCCCGAAACAAGCAGGAGCTCCTCCTTCATTACCGACTCAGCCTTTAAGGTATATTTCCCGCTGAGCGGGAGTGGCATCACCGCCAGGTCACAGCTTCCCTGCGCCACATACTCCTCCAGAAGGCTCGAGCGCTGCTCCTTCGTTCGAATCTCGATGCGTGGATACCGTTCTAGAAAGGGCGGAAAAATATAAGGAAGGAAATAGGCTGCCCGTGCGTGGGACATGCCGAGAAGGAGCGTTCCCACCTTGTTTTCCGCAATGTCTGATACATCCTTCCGAAGCTTTGCATCCAGCTTTAAAATCATCCGTGCGGTCTCACAGTAGTGTTCTCCTGCCGGTGTCAGGGTCAGCGGGTTCGTGGAACGATCAAAGAGCTGCGTTCCCATTTCTTCCTCTACGCGTGCGATATAATGACTGAGGGAGGGCTGCGTAATATACAGCTCTTCGGCCGCCTTCGTCAGATTCCCAAGCTCCGCAATCTTTAATACATATTTGAACTGTTTATATTCCATATCGTATTCCTGTAAAAAGCGTGGGCGATTCACGCATGTAGAATCCTGCTCTTTCACCCCATGCTTCTAAAAAAGGACGTGGATCGATCGCACCGAAGCTCTGATCGATTTCCACGTCCTCTACTGCCTTATCCAGTTGTTCACATCAGTCCCAGCGTCTTCACAAGCCACAGCCAGAAGGTGAGCGTAAACGCACTGAAAAGCGTCGTCAGCATCACGGTAGAGGAGGTCAATGTTCCCTCATGGTGCATGTTCCGCGCCATCACATAGCAGCTCACCGTCGTAGCGGAGCCAAGCATCACAAGGACTGCCACCAGCTTTTCCTCACGGAAGCCCATCGCAATCGCGAGTGGAAGAAACACCAGGTTAAAGCCGATCAGCTTCAGGAAGCTTGCGCCCGCGGCCGGTCCCAGCTTACCGAAGGCCTTTCGAAAGTCAAACATCGCGCCCATCGCCATGAGACCGAGTGGTGTTCCCAGGGCGCCGATCTTACTGCAGGTGGTCATCAGGATCTTCGGCTGTGGAAGGTGAAGAAGGGACCACAGAAGACCCACGAGAATACCGAGGATGATCGGATTCGTCGCGATGCCACGTACCGTCTTCATCAGTGTCTTCTGATCGAGTTCGCTGTTCTCCGGATCGGTCACACTCAGTGCGATGACGGCCATGACATTGTAGAGCGGTACCGCCCCGATGATCATGAGCGGCGCCATGCCTGCCGTTCCATAGATGTTTTCAATGAACGCAACGCCTAAAAGAGACGCACTCGAGCGATAGGCTGCCTGTACAAACTCGCCGCGCTCGGCATGATTTTTCATAAAAAGTGAGCAAAGTGCAGCCGCCAGAACGCTCAACAGCGTTGCGACAAAGCAGAACACCACAAATTTCGTATCCCAGGCCGCACGAATGTCGAGCGCCGAAACCTGCACAAAAAGGTTCACCGGCAGTGGGATCAGAAAAACAAATTTATTCAGCTTACTGGCGAAATCCGTATCCAGCCAGCCAATCTGATGAAGAACGTAGCCGAGCACCATCATGAGAAAGATCGGCATTGTCGCATTAAGACTAAAAATCAGGTTTTCCATCGTATATTCGTATCCTTTCGCGTACACGCCCTGCCCGCCTTCGCGTTCTTCGGCGCTTCGATTTCATCCTTCGTCCAGGCCTTTTCTGCCGGACACCCACAGGGCTGTTTTCTCAGTATACGTCGATTTTCCCAAAAGGCCACATCAATTTTCTATATGGAAGTTATACGAATCGCTTATAGGCTTTTCTTCACCTTTGTGAGCACCTTTCCAGTCGCGCGCATCTCCTCAATCGTTGCCACCTGGCGTTTCCGCTTATCGAGTGCCCGCGCCATCGCCTCACGCGCTTCTTCTGGGCGCAGCACCAGCACACCATTTCGATCTCCGCAGATGATATCTCCCGGCATCACCACCTGATTGCCACAGGCCACCGGAACGTTGAGCAGGCCGACTCCAGACTTGAGCGCTGTGCCTGCGGTCAGGCCCTTCGCAAAGATTGGGAAGCCGATCTCCTCACAGCCCTCAACATCACGAAAGGCTCCATCGATCACGACGCCCTCGGCTCCCAGCATCTTTGCACAGATTGAGCGATGATCTCCCCAGTAGGAGGAGGCACAGTTGCCCTTCCCGGCAATCACGAGCACATCCCCTGGCTGAAGTGCCGGGATGGCATCTGCAACAAAGCCACCTTCCCCAGCGGGTACATCGACCGTCACTGCAGGCCCCACAATGTGTGCATTACCCACACGGGACTGAATACACGCATCCATTACATGATACAGCTTCATTCCATCACAAAGCTCCGGCACTGTAAAGCTACGCAGCTCTTCAATGAGTGTTTTCATTTCTTCTATCATTTTTCCGTTCCTCCTGTATCAGTACAATGAGACGATGCCATGTCAATGCGCCTTCGGCGCTGGCATCGTCG
>DJEQ01000053.1:0-3718 GCA_002431355.1 Oribacterium sp. UBA5894 | reverse complement strand
ATCGTCGATCAGTACAAAAAGTGGGCATCGTTCATGATGCCCACTGAAACTTCATTCAACATTGCCGCTCATGACGCGCTGCAGTGCAATTACACTCTTTAGTTTCGGATATACACATAGCCGTCCATAATCCGACGTGCGGTACGCTGTACAGCAACGCCTGGTACCTTCGCATCGGCCATATTTTCGCCCTGCTTTTCGACTGTCGGCACCATGGTCATCACGCCACTTGGATGACCGATCCGAACAGTCGTCTGTCCAGGCTTCACCGGTGCGATCTGGTTCACGATGGTGCCATCCAGGAAGGCAGCCGTCGAAACGGAGCTTGCAGCCGTGAGCGGAATAGCCTTATGGCACTTGAAGACGGAAATCACACGTGCGCAGATATCCATCTGCCCTTCCTTGACTTCCTTTCCTTCGATATCGGTAAAACCTACCGGGCTGGTCACAAAACCAACCTTCGGCACACCTGGCTGATGGTCCGTCGCATCCTGAAGGTCCTTCGCAAAGCCCATCATCACACACGCTGTGCCACGAATCTTCTCGAGAAGCTCCATGACGTAAGCATTGGCATTTATCTCCGATGGAAGCTCGGTGCCCTTCATGCCAATGTCTTCGGCCCGCACCAGAACGATCGGGTTTGACACATCGATGATCGTTGCTTCAAGCTTTCCGAAGCCTGGAATATCCAGAACGTCCATCACATGACCTGTTGGAAGCAGCTTTCCGGTCTTTGCTCCGGCCGGGTTCAGAAAATCCACCTTGAGCTCGGCGGCTGTTCCGTCCACACCGGCGATTTCACAATCTCCATCCTGTGCAAAGGTGTGCGTTTCCGGATCGATTGGCACATCCACATTGATGTACTTGTCGGTGTTTTTATTCAGCATGCGCACCGTCGTCACCGGCTCCGTGATCTCGACCATGCCTTCTTCCACAGCAAAGGCTGGAACGGCTGCGGTCATATTGCCGCAGTTGGACTTATAGTCTACCTGCTCCTTACCGACGATGACCTGCCCTACCAGGTACTCGATGTCGACATCTGGCTCCTCGGATTTCCAGATGATGACAATCTTATTATTGGAGGATACGGTGCCACCCATGCCATCGATCTGCTTTGGATCCGGACTGCCCATTACCTGCAGAAAAATCTGATCCCACTCTGCACGATCTGCTGGGAGATCCTCCTTCTTAAAGAGGCACCCCTTCGAGGTACCGCCACGCATAAAAACGGTTTTGAACTTTCTCATAGAACACTCCTTGGTGTATATATGCTCTTATGGACCGCGCCCATATGCATGAGTACGGTCCTCCATCTTCGATACTTCGTTCCGCTTACTTCTCGAGGCCCTTGATGGTGTCGATCAGATAGTCTGTAAACTCGGCAGCCGATGCATCCTTCGTCTCGGTCGTCAGTACAACCTTCCGCTCCGTTACCGTACAGATATCAAGTGCCTTATCCAGAATAGCCTTCCGGTCACCATAGCCGATGTGTGCCATCATCTCGCCCATCGCACGAATCAGTGAGCATGGGTTTGCATAGTTTCCACGTCCATGGCTGATAAGATATGGAGCGGTACCATGAATAGCCTCAAAGAGGGCATACTGGTTACCGATGTTCGAGCTCGATGCCGTACCGAGACCACCCTGAAGCTCTGCAGCCACGTCGGTTACGATGTCGCCATAAAGGTTTGGAAGTACAACGACCTGGATGCCTGCATTGAACTCTGGATCCGTCATCTTTGCGGCCATGGCATCGACCAGCTTATCCTGAACCTCGATCTCCGGATACTCCTCTGCACCCACACGGTGAACGGTCTTCAGGAAGTTACCATCGGCAAGCTTTACAATGTTGGACTTGGTAACAACGGTTACATTGGTCTTTCCGTTCTTCCGTGCGAACTCGAAGGCTGCACGTGCGATACGCTCTGCACCTGGCTTCGTGCATACCTTAAAATCAATGCCGAGATCCTCATTCACCTCGATGCCCTTGTTGCCCCAGATGTACTCGCCCTCGATGTTCTCACGGAAGAAGGTCCAGTCAATGCCCTTGTCCGGCATCTTGATCGGACGAACGGCTGCGAAAAGATTCAGGCCTCTACGAAGGAGGGAGTTGGCGGAAACCAGGTTTGGATATGGATCACCAGGTCTCGGGGTGACGAATGGTCCCTTGACGAGAACGTCGCACTTCTTGCACTCCTCCATAACATCGGCTGGAAGCGACTCCATGAGCTCTGAACGACGCTCGATGGTCATGCCCGGAATCTCGTGAAGCTCCACACGGCCAGAAGCGATTTCGTTCTTCAGAAGCTCCTTCACCACACGAACCGCCTGCTCCATGATGATTGGGCCAATGCCATCGCCCGGAAGGATGCCGACCTTAATATGGGAAAGCTTCGAAAAATCCTTCACCTCGCTGTCCTTCTTCATTGCCTCGATACGTGCATTCTCACTGCGGATGAGATCTCCGAACTTGGCTTCTGCTACCTTGATTTCTTCTTCTGTAATCATTGTGATTCTCCTTTTTACCCTCGTCCTTGCAGACGTTTTAACATGTTCCTGCACGAAAGGATCGTCTGTCCTGTGCGTTTCTTTCTTTTATGACAAAAGTATAACGGGGATTCGAAATATAGTAAAATATATATAAAAATATGTAGCCTATCAGAATTTTTCTATGAAGTATGTTGAGCCTGCTTCCACGTCCTCGTCGACCTTCCGGCGGCCGCCCCTCCTCCCTGCTTTCTTCCGAATTATTCCCGAATCTTCACATTCTTTTCCACGTACTGAATCAATGCATCCACTGCTGCTCGCCGATTCTTTTCTTTTTTATAAATAAACCAGCTGTCCCGGCTAATTCTCCTCCCATCCTTCGTGAGAAGTGGTGTGAGCGTCAGCTGATATTCATTGACGAAATTTTCCGGCAGGAAGCAGAGCAGATATTTCTTCCCCTCGGCAATGCTTCGAAAGGCGAATTCGATGTAGCCCGCGTCTTCAGATGGCTCCGGAAGTGGCGAAGCGAAGCGTTCCATCCACCAGTCCTCTATTTTCGAGACCGTTTTTTGATTCGTCTGATACGCTACCCGTTCCATCGAAGGAAGCGCATCCAGATCCACCGGGTCCCGCGTGACACAGTACGCTGCGGTATGGTCTACCAGCTCATGATAGACATTGGCCGTATAATCGGAGCGGATGAATGCTGCATCGAGCTTCCCCTCCATCAGCATCTCATAGAGCTGATTACTCTGTTTATTGATGACGCGAATGCTCACGTTTGGATGTGCTGCTGTAAAGGGGTTCAGCACCTCGTAAAGGGAATATTTCGTATAGGTAAACGCCGATCCCAACAGGATGGTTTCCTTCCGCTCCTCCCGAAGCTTTCGAAGGCCCTCCTGCACCTCATTGCCAAGCTGAAGGTACTTCTCCGCCATCTGAAAAAGGAACTCTCCCTCTTGCGTAAAGCGTACACCCTGCGGTGTCCGCTCGACGATGCGACACTGAAGCTCCTCCTCCATAGCCTGAAGCCGCTTCGTAATCGCAGACTGCGACTTATAGAGAAGGCCGGAGACCTTCGTAATGCTTGGATGCTGATGCAGCTCATAGATGATATTCCAGTCACTGTCCCGCATAAAAAACCTCCTGAAAGATGTCATCTATCATAACATCTTCAGGAGGGTTCACCCAATAGTATTCTGAGAATTCTCTACATATACATTTATCTATC
>DJEQ01000052.1:32272-32497 GCA_002431355.1 Oribacterium sp. UBA5894 | reverse complement strand
TCTTGGTGGCAGCCCCTCCGGGCCCCTGCAGTTTCATATAAAAACGTCCCCAATTGTAAATTTGCTGTGAAATTTTTCACAAAATAGCCGTTTTGTACTTGCAAAAAGACATTTGATAGCATACAATAGCAAGTGCTAATGGAAAAGAAAAGTTCCCATTCATTTCATTAAATATCAGGAGGATATTATTATGGCAGTAAGAGTTGCGATTAATGGTTTCGGTCG
>DJEQ01000052.1:14205-32248 GCA_002431355.1 Oribacterium sp. UBA5894 | reverse complement strand
GCAATTAATGGTTTTGGCCGTATCGGCCGTCTTGCTTTCAGACAGATGTTCGGCGCTGAGGGCTATGAAGTAGTTGCAATCAACGATCTGACCAGCCCGGAGATGCTTGCATACCTTCTTAAGTATGATACAACCCACGGCAGATACAACGGCACAGTAGAGTCTACAGATCACTCCATCATCGTAAATGGCAAGGAGATCGAGATCTACAAGGAGAAGGATGCTGCAAACCTTCCTTGGAAGGAGCTTGACATCGACGTTGTTCTCGAGTGCACAGGCTTCTACTGCTCGAAGGAGAAGTCCATGGCTCATATCAATGCTGGTGCTAAGCACGTTGTTATTTCCGCACCTGCTGGTAAGGACCTCAAGACCATCGTTTACAATGTAAACCACAAGACTCTTACAGCAGATGATCAGATCATCTCTGCTGCATCCTGCACCACCAACTGCCTCGCTCCGATGGCCAAGGCTCTGAATGACCTTGCACCGATCGAGTCCGGCTTCATGACCACGGTACATGCTTACACTGGCGACCAGATGATCCTCGATGGACCTCAGAGAAAGGGCAACCTTCGTCGTTCCAGAGCAGGTGCTCAGAACATCACACCTGCATCTTCAGGTGCTGCAAAGGCAATCGGCCTCGTTCTTCCAGAGCTTGATGGCAAGCTGAACGGTGCTGCACAGCGTGTTCCTGTAGCTACAGGTTCTACCACCATCCTTGATGCAGTTGTAAACAAGGAAGTAACGGCAGATGAAGTAAACGCTCAGATGAAGGCAGAGGAGACAGAGTCCTTCGAGTACAACACAGACGAGATCGTATCTTCTGATATCATCAACTCTATGGCTGGCTCTATCTTCGATGCTACACAGACCAAGGTTCTCCCAATGGGCAACGGCAAGACTCTTGTACAGGTTGTTTCATGGTATGATAACGAGAACTCCTACACATCTCAGATGGTAAGAACCATCAAGTACTTCGGTTCTCTGATTGCTGACTGATCCTCATAAGAGAATAGGGATATGACTTTAAAGAGGTCCGGCCTTTCTTGGGCCTGGCCTCTTTTTTAAAAAGGAGATTAATTATGGCAGGTTTAAATAAGGTAACGGTCGATGATATCGACGTAAAGGGCAAGAGAGTACTCTGCAGATGTGACTTCAACGTTCCACTGAAGAATGGCGTCATTACAGATGAGAACCGTCTGGTAGCAGCACTTCCTACCATTAAGAAGCTGATTGCGGATGGTGGCAAGGTTATTCTCTGCTCTCACCTCGGTAAGATCAAGACGGAAGAGGATAAGCCATCGAAGACGCTCGCACCGGTTGCAAAGAGACTTTCTGAGCTGCTCGGCCAGGAGGTGAAGTTTGCGGCAGATCCTGAGGTTGTAGGACCAAATGCAAGAGCTGCTGTAGAGGCCATGAAGGATGGCGATGTGATTCTTCTCGAGAATACTCGTTACAGAGCAGAGGAGACCAAGAACGGTGATGCATTTTCTCAGGACCTTGCTTCCCTTGCGGATGTTTTCGTCAATGATGCCTTCGGTACGGCCCACAGAGCACACTGCTCCAATGTTGGCGTTACGAAGTATATTCAGGGACCGCACGCCGTTGGCTACCTGATGCAGAAGGAGATCCAGTTCCTCGGTCAGGCTGTAGAGAACCCGGTTCGTCCATTCGTTGCTATCCTGGGTGGTGCGAAGGTTGCCGATAAGCTGAACGTTATCTCGAATCTCCTTGAGAAGTGCGATACCCTCATCATCGGTGGTGGTATGGCATTCACCTTCACGAAGGCACAGGGCTATGAGATCGGTGCTTCTCTCTGCGATGAGACGAAGATCGATTACTGCAAGGAGATGATTGCAAAGGCTGAGAAGCTTGGCAAGAAGCTGCTTCTTCCGGTAGATGCTGTCATCACAGATCACTTCCCAGATCCAATCGATGGGCCGATCGACACAGAGGTCGTAGACATTGACAAAATCCCAGCTGGCAAGATGGGCATGGATATCGGACCGAAGACCGCAGAGCTGTATGCAGAGGCTGTCAAGACGGCAAAGACCGTCGTATGGAACGGACCGATGGGCGTATTTGAGAACCCGACCCTGGCTGCTGGTACGAAGATCGTTGCAAAGGCACTGGCTGATACGGATGCAACCACGATTATCGGTGGTGGTGACTCCGCAGCCGCTGTAAATCAGCTCGGCTATGGCGATAAGATGACCCATATCTCCACCGGTGGCGGCGCTTCCCTTGAGTTCCTTGAGGGCAAGGAGCTTCCAGGCGTTGCAGCTGCAGACGACAAGAACTAATCCATCATGAACCGGAGACCTTCCGTAGGAGCGCCTCCGGCTTTTTTGAATCCTCAACGCTTTTTCGGAGACGTGAGCGGGCGCTCTGATCGTGGGGGAACGAAATTGAAATAGAGGTATCGATATGAGAAAGAAGATTATTGCCGGAAACTGGAAGATGAACATGGTTCCATCGGAGGCACTGAAGCTGGTAGAAACCCTGAAGCCACTCGTTCAGAATGATGATGTGGATGTGGTTTACTGTGTACCGGCCATTGACCTCGTTCCTGTGGTCAATGCTGTGAAGGGCACCAATGTACACGTTGGCGCGGAGAATCTGTACTTTGAGGACAAGGGTGCCTATACGGGTGAGATTTCCGCAGATATGCTGGTAGATGCCGGTGTAGAGTATGTCATCATGGGCCATTCTGAGAGAAGAGGATATTTCCATGAGACCGACGCAGATATCAATAAGAAGCTCCTCAAGGCACTCGAGAAGGGCCTGAAGCCAATCGTCTGCTGTGGTGAGTCTCTCGAGCAGAGAGAGCAGGGCATCACGGAGGACTGGATCCGCATGCAGATTAAGATTGCCTTCCAGGGCGTGAGTGCAGAGCAGGCAAAGGGCGTGGTCATCGCCTATGAGCCGATCTGGGCGATTGGAACCGGAAAGACCGCAAGCTCTGCACAGGCTGAGGAGGTATGCAAGGCGATCCGTGAGACCATTGGCGAAATCTATGACACCGATACGGCTGAAGCCATCCGCATCCAGTATGGTGGATCGATGAATGCAGGCAACTGCAAGGAGCTTCTCGCACAGCCGGATATCGACGGTGGACTCATCGGCGGCGCTTCCCTGAAGCCAGACTTCGGCACCATTGTGAACTACAATAAGTAAAGGCACCATCTGGATTCGCTGGGCCCGAGGAACCGTGGAAAACACAGTACTCCGAGGACGGAAAAATCTAAGCCAGGAACCCTAAGCAGCACTAAGCCCTCTGCAATCGTCGCGTTTTCTTGATGAAAACGCTCCGTTGACAGAGGGTGCCAAGGAGAGATTCTCCAAGTGCTGCGAAGGGGACCTGGCTTGATTTTTTAGCGTCCTCTACGTATGGTTTTCCCTGGCTCTTCGGGCCCGGGCGAAAATACGGAGGATTTTTTTGGGGACTCCAGGCATCTTTTTTAGATGTGTGCGATGAAATGCCTATGCTGACGCTTCGCGATCGCTGGCGGAGTAGAGAATACGATGGCAGCTTGCGTCGAGGGTGACGTGGAGGCGGAGGCCTTCGGGCGTCAGGGCATCGAGACGGGTCAGATTCCCTTCGGTGTGGATGCTGGCGTTCGGGGATGTCCACAGCGGCAGAGCCTGGAGACGGGTGGATTCCTTTTCGAAGTCGTCCACATTCAACGTCTCTCCGAGGGTGATGTACAGCATGTCCTCGAAGAGGCTGCTGTATTTATAGTACTGGTAGTCCGTATCCCCGGCTATGGCGTTGAGCGTTTCTGGGAAAAGTGAACGAATCGAGCTTTCTGCGTCCGGTTCCACGTCGGTATCCAACACCAGGTACTTCTCTGGATTTTTGGTACTGGAGCAGTACGGTGGCAGCACGAGGAGCACAAGTGCAGCAAGCAGGCCGAGGAAGAGGACAGGCCAGGAAAGCTGGGTACACAGACGGCTCCCAAGACGGTTTTCCGTAGCACGGGCGGTCAATCCAAGGCTTCCAATCAGGAGCGGAAGCAGCAGGAGGAGATACAGAACATTTTGCACGGATATCTTCGCAACCATGATCTTTGGAAAGCGCAGGTGCCAGAAAAGGATGGACACGAGCAGGACGAGTATCTCGAGTATACAGCCGAATAATAAATCAAAGCGAAGGCTGTCCTGCCACAGCCTTCGCTTTTTTGATGTTCTACTGGACAACTTACTTCTCCCAAGGAAGCTCGGCCTTTCCGAAATGACCGTAGCTCGATACGAGGTTGTAGTCCACATGACGGAGATCCAGCGCACGAATGATGCCCTTTGGTGTCAGATCATAGTTGTGCTTGATTTCCTCCCAGATGGTATTGCGATCCTGCTTTTCTGTACCGAAGCAGTCCACGTATACGGAAACCGGCTCGGCCACGCCGATGGCGTAGGCAAGCTGTACCTCACAGCGATCCGCCTTCCCGGCATTGACGATGTCACGGGCGATCTTGCGGGCCATGTAGGCTGCGGAACGGTCAACCTTGCTCGGATCCTTTCCTGAGAAGGCTCCGCCGCCGTGATGAGCTGCTCCACCATAGGTGTCGGCAATGATCTTACGGCCGGTCAGACCGGAATCAGCGAAGGAGGAGCCCAGCACGAAACGGCCGGTCGGGTTCACCAGAATACGGAAATCTGTATTGAGGCCCATTTCTTCTGCCGTTTCCTTCATGATATTCGATACGATCTCGTGCACCTCATCGAGGGAGATATCCTCGGCATGCTGGGTGGAGATCAGGAAGGTATCGATCCGATGTGTGTCGTAATCGAAGGAAACCTGAGCCTTCGCATCTGGGCGAAGCTTCGTGAAGCCGTCCTTTACATTGAAATCACGGAGCTTCAGCAGGGCCTTCGTCGAAAGCACGTATGGAATCGGAAGCATTTCCTTCGTCTCGTTGGTAGCATAGCCGAACATCATGCCCTGGTCGCCGGCACCGTCCTGGTCTACGCCCATGGCGATGTCCGGGGACTGCTTCGAAATCAGGTAGCGGATGTTGTACTTCTCAACATCCGCGAGGCCAATGCTGCGAAGCACGTCACGGATCAGCTTGTCGTAATCTGGCTCGTAATTTGAGGTGATTTCACCCATGACGGTGATTTCATAATCCTTAATGATGGTTTCAGCCGCAATACGGCTCAGATCGTCGTGCTGAAGAATGTCGGTTACGATGGCATCGGAAATCTGATCGCAGATTTTATCTGGATGTCCATTCGATACCTGCTCGGATGAAAATAGCATAGTAGGTTCCTTTCTGGCATATCGCCGTTCATGAAAAAAGCCTGTCGAACAATCGACAGGCTGAAAGATCCGCATCTTATTGTTCGAAACAAAACTGTTCGCTCAGGTTAGCACCTTCCGTTTCCGGGGTTGCTGCGGCTTCATCGCTCCTATGTAGCTCCACCGTCTCTGAATAAGTTATGAAATTGTACGTTTGATCTCTCAAGCGCGGATAGTACTATAACATGAGTTCTGGTTGTATGCAATAGAATTCTGAGATATACTGAAAAAATAAATATTGAACGAGCGGAGGGGTACCATGCCGATTAAAGTACAGAATGATTTACCTGCAAAACATATCCTGGAGAATGAGAACATCTTTGTCATGGATGAGAAACGTGCGCAGTCCCAGGAGATCCGACCACTTCGCATTGCCATTCTGAACCTCATGCCGCTGAAGGAGGATACGGAGCTCGACATCCTGCGGGTGCTTTCAAACTTCCCGATTCAGACGGAAATCACCTTTATGAAGGTCGCGAGCCATCAGTCGACGCATACCGATGCCTCCCATCTCAACAAGTTTTATGTGACCCTCGATCAGGTCGAGGAGGAGTATTTCGATGGGCTCATTATTACGGGCGCCCCGGTGGAGAAGCTTCCATTTGAAGAGGTAGAGTACTGGCCGGAGCTCGTACGCATCATGAAGTGGTCAGAAACGCATGTGTTCTCGACCTTCCATATCTGCTGGGGGGCACAGGCAGGACTTTACTATCATTATGGAATTGAGAAGCGACTCCTTCCAGAAAAGCTGTCCGGTATTTATCGTCAGAAGGTGCTGCATCGAAAGAAGATGATCATGCGAGGCATGGATGATTATTTCAATGTTCCCATCTCGCGCTATACCGGCATTGATGAGGAGGCCGTACGGAAAAATCCAGAGCTCTATGTCGTGGCAGAAGCCGTGAAGCCGGAGGAGGGCGGCAGCTATATGATTCTCGCCTGCTCGAGTCGTCAGATCTTTATCACCGGGCACTCCGAGTATGACAAGTATGATCTCGACAAGGAGTATAAGCGGGATGTGAAGAAGGGTCTCGATCCGAAGCTCCCGGTGAACTATTATGAGGACAATGATCCGACGAAGGAACCGATCCTCAGCTGGCGCTCGACCTCGAACTGCACCTATACGAACTGGCTGAACTTCGTTTATCAGGAGACACCATACGATCTTCATGAGCTGGAGCCGGTGCAGAAGGACAGCTACCTGATCGGGGATCACGTGGCAGAGCGGGATACGATCGGACGCAGGAAGGCCTGAGACAGAAAGTACAGCTTCCTAGGTATAGGCACTGTAAGCGCTTTAAAATCGAAATGTGCCTGTAAAAACGGGAGAAGCCGGATGGAGAGCATAGGCATGCTGGAGACAGATTCGATCAATGTGCCTATGCAATTAGAAAATGGCATAGGCACAGGAGCTGATTTCGGGCTTCCGCATGCCTGTAGTTTATGAAAAAGCAAAAGAGAAGCGGCGGATCAGAGGATCTGCCGCTTCTCTTTTATGGGAAGACAATCATTAACTGCTGCTTTAATATACCGGATTCTCGACATTCACCTTATCGACCTCCTGGAAAGGTGCCAGAGTGGAAACCATTCTGACGGTCCGATCATAGGCATTCTTTACATAGTGAACTTCACCTGGCTCGATATGGATAAAATCACCCTCACTTAAGGTATGGCAAACGCCGTCGACGACGATGTCAACCTTTCCTTCCAGGATATAGAAGTTTTCTTCCATGATATTGTGGTAGTGTGCCTGGAAATCCTGCCCTGGCTGGAACTGTACCAGCGCATAATTCATACGAGGGCCTTTCATCAGGTACTTCGGACCGCTGTCACCGAAACGATATTCAAAATCCTTCTCATTTACAACAAACATATTCTTCCTTCCTTTCTTCAAGCCGTGAGCGTCGTTTTCTTACGGCTCTGATGCTCTCGAGCATACACTGCTCTGTTAGCAGTCGCTTTAAGGCGTTCCCTTAAAGGCCTGGTGCAATCCACATGTTTTTCGTAAGCTTCTGGTCGCAGAGCGCGAGATTTGCCTTATAGACCTCTCTCCAGACCGGATACATCTCATCATAGACCTTCTTGTTCTCGAGATTCGGTGTGAAGGTCTTGTCCATCTTTGCGCAGATCGCAGCTCCCTCGGCAATGGATGGGTAAATGCCAACGCCATAGCCTGCAAGGATCGCAGCGCCAAGTGCGGTAGCTTCCTTGACGACCGGTGTCACAACGGTCTTTCCTGTGACGTCCGCAAGAATCTGAGACCAGAGGTCGCTTACAGAAGCGCCACCTGCAAAGATCAGCTTGTCCGGTTCATTGCCTGTAGCTTCCTTTACAAGCTCAATGTGTCCCTTGACGAGCATGGCAGTGTTCTCGAGGATGGAACGATAGAAGGTATACTTGTTAAACTTCTCTGGCAGGAGCTCAAAATTCGTGAAGGTAGGAGCGGCATGCTTCCAGTTGATGAAATTCATGACATCACTGAAGCAGCACATCATGCCATAGCAGCCAGCAGGAATCTTCTCCGCCTCCCGGTTCATGAGATTATATGGATCATCGCCGATTTCCCTGGCCTTTCGCTTTTCCTCCTGACAGAATCCGTCACGGAACCAGCGCATCACGAGGCCTGGCTTGAAGGCAAGTGCTTCATACTGCCAGACGCCTGGAACAGCATGACAGTTTACACGTACACGGCCGTAAGGATCCGTCTTCCCGTTTGCGGTATTGAATTCATACTGCCAGAAGCTGCCGCCAAATACTGCGGCCTCTCCAGGACTGCAGGCCCCCACGCCGATCGTTCCGAGCTGGCAGTCACCGCCACCGACGACCACCGGTGTACCTTCCGCAAGGCCGGTTTCTGCAGCGCCCTTCGCCGTCACTGCTCCGGCGATCGAACCACATTCCAGAATTTCCGGGAAAATGTCGGTGCGCAGATGACACTTTTCGGCGATTTCCGTATCCCAGTGGCGTGTCTCCAGATCGAGAAGACCCGTGGTCGAACCATTGCTTGGTTCGACGGCCAGCACGCCGGTAAGCTTATAGATCAGCCAGTCATTGAACATGCCGACCTTTGCGGTTTTTGCATAGACCTCTGGAAGATGGTTCTTGACCCACAGGATACGCGGGATAGCATTCAGCGCATAGCTCTGTCCGGATTTCTTATAGAGCGCAAGCTCGAGATCCGGGTCCATGCGAATGAGTTCCCCCACTTCATCATTGCTCCGGGCATCAACATTGGCGCAGGCCCAGATTTCGTTGCCATCCTTATCATAGAGCAGGATGCCCTCGCGCATGCAGGTCGTCGAGATACCGGCGATTTCTGCAGGGTCAATGCCGCTCTCTGCAAGCACGTTCCGAACACAGCTGCTTGCAAGTTCCCAGTTGTATTTCCAGTCAAAATCCATGCTTCCTGGAAAACGTGGGTCCTCGTTGTGTGTCCACTCGTGCTGCGCACAGGCCAGCTGATTTCCCTTGAGATCGAAGAGAACAGCACGCACACTGCCCGTTCCGGCATCGATCGCCATTAAGTATTTTTTCATTTCATGAACCATCCTTTCTTTCAGAATCTATGGTCAATGTGTTTTCTGATAAAGCTCCAGGATTGATGTAGCAGTGCTTTCATCGGTGATGAGAACATCGAGGTAGCTCGCAACCAGGGTGGCGTAGATTGCTTCGACCTTATGGACTCCTCCAGCAACACCGATTACGTTGTTGAATTTTTCAATGTCGGAAAGAGCCGGACTCATCAAACGCTTCTCGAGATCTGTGTCAATCAGATTTCCATTTATATCGATAAAGTGACTTAAAATATCTCCGACGGCACCCTGCTTTGTGAGGAACAGGTAGTCATCCGGCGTCAGAATGGCGTTCTTGATGATGGTGGCCGTATTCGTGTCCACGCCACCGATGCCTACAACAGTGAAGTCGGAAAGCAGTGCCATGTTGACGATGCGCTGGATCGCCTGCTCCTTCTTCAACTCTTCCATGATAAAGGCAGAACTCAGAATCAGCGGACTCGGAATCAGATGCAGGCGTGCATTGAAGACGTTCGACTGTGCATTTGGCAGGTAGTAATTGACACCGCCTGTGAGCGAAATTACGTTGATCGGACTCTCTGACCGCTGCGCGAGGTAGTTCAGGATCCGGCTCGGTGTATCGCCATAGCCCATATTGATGTAGGAGTTATCCTTCAGACGCTGATTAATGTACATCGATGCGGCCTGCGCCAGCGAATCATTGAGGGAGTCGCTGGATGGGACGGTTGGGATGATCAGTACATCACTTAAATGAAAGATCTCCTTAAACTGGTTTTCCATATTCAGGCGCTTCGCGCTGCTGTTTCGAATCTGGAAGTTAATGAGCCCGTTTTCCTTTGCCTTGTCCAGTAAACGAAGAATCTTGATTCGATTGATCCCCAGGATTTTTGCAATCTCCTGCTGTGTCAGGTTCTCAATATAGTAGTACCAGGCAATTTTGTGATCGGACATGCGCTTGCAACGAGTCCGAAGCTGATTATCCTGGATGAACCGACCCGAGGCATCGATGCTGGTGCGAGAACGGATGTATATAACATCATTAAGGGACTCTCGAAGAAGGGTCTGGCGGTTCTCCTTATTTCATCTGATATGGAAGAAATCATTGAATTAAGTGATCGAGCGGTGACCATCCATCAGGGACGACTGAACTGTGAATTTACACGTGCAGAAATCAATCAGGAGAATCTTACAGAAGCGTCCTTCGGTGTCGTTGGAAAGGAGAAAGAAGAATGAATAGCGTGAAAGCACTCTTGAAAAAGAGAGAAATGACCAGTTTCTTTTTCCTGATCTTACTTTTTGCAGTCGTTGGCTGTATCAATCCGGCCTTTCTGACGGTGGGTAATATTTCAGCCTGCTTTAATTCCGCGGTCGTGTTCGTCATTATTTCCGTCGGGATGGCCTTCACCATCATGGTCGGAGAAATCGACGTTTCGGTAGGCTCCTGCCTCGGCATGACAGCGGTGGTTGTGGGTACCATGATCTGCAACGGGACGAGCTGGTTTATCGCATTTATCGTTGGAATTCTTATTGGCATCCTCGTCGGCTGTATTAATGGCTTCGGCGTCGCCATTATGAAGGCACCTTCCCTCATTTTCACCCTGGGTGTGAATGGTATTTTACGAGGACTGATGTTCATCTATACGAATGGCGCAGATGTCAACAACATTCCGAAGAGCTTCAAGGACATTTCAGCGAAGGCACTTCCTGGAATCCGTATCACCTATTACTTTATCGGAGCCCTGTTGCTCACCCTCGTGATCCACCTTCTTCTGACAAAAACGAGAAAGGGAAGATACGTCAAAGCCGTTGGTGACAATGCAGACGGTGCAAAGCTTGTCGGCATTGATCCTGTCAAAACAAAATTCCTGTCCTATGTGGTCTGCTCTGTTATGGCATCGATTGCAGGAATTCTGTTCTGCAGCCGAATCGGAATTGTAACAACCTCCAGCGGTAATGGCTATGAAATGACTGCGGTCGCAGCCTGCGTCCTCGGTGGCATCAGCCTGACGGGTGGTGTCGGAAGTGTGATTGGCTCTGCGATCGGTGCGGTGATCATGAGCTCCATCAGCTATCTTCTGGTATTTATGGGCTTCTCATCCAATTATAACGATGCAATTACAGGAAGCATCCTGATCGTCATTGTGGTTGTGGATTCAGTCATGCAGATTCGATCCAGAGTGAAATTAAGACATGAAAGACTGCAGGCAAGAACGCGGGATGACATGGCTGCGGAAGGAGTGAAGGCATAATGAACGGAAATGTTTCAAATACGAAGAGTGCAAAGCGTAAGGCTGTGCTGAACTGGAACAGCTTTCTGATTGCGGTCATCCTGATTGAGTTTCTGATTTTTGGACTGGCGAACCCGAAGTTCTTAAATGCATCTTCGATGTTTCGAAGCCTGAATGACTTTGTGCCGATTGGCATGATCGGTATCTTTGTTACGCTGGTCATGATTACCGGAGGCATCGATATTCAGGCGGGATCCATCGTGGGACTTACCTCCATCATCATCGGTGTGGCATGGCAGGACTGGGGACTGAATATCTGGGCAGCTGTGGCGCTCGCCATTGTGATCGCCATCTTATGTGGCATTCTGACCGGTTTCTTTATCGCGTACTGCGGTGTACAGGCGATGGTTGCGACACTCGGTGGAAGCTTCCTGTATGCAGGCCTGGCACTGATGGTACATCCGGCGTTCGTGAATTATCGCGCAAAATTAAAAACACAGCGACAGAAAATCGCTGCATCAACCTAGTTAGATCATATCTAAACATACATATCACGTATCAAAAGGAGGAAATGTAATGAAGAAAAAGATTTTATCGACCGTGTTAGTAGGCGCCATGCTGACATCTATCTTAGCTGGATGTGGCAGCAGCTCTGCACCAGAGACAACCGCAGCCGCGAAGGCAGAGACCACTGCAGCGGCAGCTGAAAAGGCAGAGGCAGAAACCACCGCAGCGGCAGCAGCCACCGAGGGTGCAAGCGTAGAGGGAAAGACCGTTGCCTTCATCCCGAAGCTGACCGGTAACGCATTCTTCGAGGTTGCCAATGATGGTGCACAGGAGTATGCAAAGAAGTGGGGCATTACCGTAAATTACATGGGCAGCTCCAATGCAGCCGTATCTGATCAGGTATCCGTTATCAACCAGGCAATTTCGGCAGGCGTCGATGCCATCTGCATTTCAACCGTAGATGCAGCCGGTGTATCCGATGCGCTGAACGAGGCAAAGGATGCTGGTATCGTGGTTTCCACCTGGGACTCCGATGCGAACAGCGAGGACAGAACCCTCATGGTTTCTCAGGGAACACCAGAGGTATTAGGCCAGATGCTGGTAGACATGGCAGTTGATGGCTTAAAGGCCAGAGGCAAGGATCCAGAGAAGGATGACATCAAGTACTGCTGGCACTACTCACAGGCAACCGTAACCGACCAGAACAGCTGGCAGGTAGAAGGTGAGAAGATCATCGCTGCAAACTACCCGAACTGGACCAATGTAAATCCGGACAACTACTATTCTGAGCAGGATGCAGAGAAGTCCATCACCGTAGGTGAGGCTGTTCTCGATGCAAACCCGGATATCGATGTTATCATCTGTAATGACTCGACCGCTCTTCCTGGCCAGTTACAGGCTGCAGAGAACAAGGGCTACAACAAGGACAACATCACGATCACAGGATTTGCAACACCGAATGCTGTAAAGCAGTACTGCACGAATGGTACCCTTTATAACTGGGGCCTCTGGGATGCGAAGCTTCAGGGCGCAATGGGCTGTTATGTAGCTGCATACCTCGCTGCAGGCAACACTGCAAAGGTTGGCGATTCCATCGATATTCCGGAGATCGGATCCTGCGAAGTTCTTGCAAATGACAGCATCGCCGCTGGCGCAAGCACAGGTGATGAGAATAACGGTGTCGTTCTCCTTCCAGAGCGTCTCGTATTCACATCAGAAAACATGAACGATTATGATTTCTAAATCATAAAAAACCAAATATAATAGTAACCGAATTGATATGTATGTTGTAACGAATTGAATATAGTCGAAAGGAAATACATCGATGGCAGATTTAGAGGGACTGAAAGTAGCAAAGGATTATCATGTGGACACACCATTCGCAAATCACGATGGTTTTTATGTGAAGGGTGCGAACAGCCTGGACTGGGGCATGAAGCATCATCTGGCTAATATTTTTAATCCGAAGAGCGGAAATACGGTCATGTTCGCCTTTGATCATGGCTACTTCATGGGTAGCACGGCAGGTCTTGAGAGACTGGATCTCTTATTACCGAAGCTGGCACCATACGTAGACTGCTTCATGGGTACACGTGGCGCGATCCGCACATGCTTAAAGCCAGAATTTACGAATGCAATCGCACTGAGAGTGACATCTGGATCCAGCATGCTTCAGGATGATTTAAGTCATGAGGTCGTTGCTGTAGATATCGAAGATTCCATTCGCATGAATGCAGACTGTATGGCTTCACAGGTATTTATCGGAGCGGATGGACAGCTTTCCAGCATTGACAATCTGAGCAGGGTCATCAATGCAGGCATGCGCTACAGCGTTCCGACCCTGGGCGTATGCGCAGTCGGAAAGGACATGGAGCGTACGGATCGTTTCTTCAAATTGGCAACCCGTATCATTGCGGAGATGGGCTGCCAGATCGTAAAGACCTATAATTGCGATAAGTTTGAAGAGGTTGTTTCGGCCTGCCCTGTACCAATCGTTGTTGCCGGTGGAAAGAAGCTTGCTGAGAAGGATGCACTGACACTGGCGTACGAAGTCATCCAGAAGGGTGCACGCGGCGTCGATATGGGACGAAATATCTTCCAGAGCCAGCATCCGGTTGAGATGGCACAGGCCGTTCACAAGGTTGTACATGAGGGCTTTACGGATAAGGAAGCATTCGAGTTCTATGAGGATCTGATTCACTGATCTTCAGGTGATATGGCAAAAGAGAGGCTGACCAGAGGGGGCGGCCTCTTTTTTATGTGGTGGAGCATGCAGGTGAAAGGCAGAAAGGCAGGGCGCGTAAGAATAAGCAGAAAGCTGTGATAGAAGGTCTGAAGCTTCCACATGCGAAGCAGGAGAGCCAGGAGAGTGGTGCAAAAAAAGAGGAATCCGTTTCGGATTCCTCTGAATATTTTTAATGGAAGCTTTTCGCTTCAGTGCTTTATTCGGTTTTAAAATTTAATAGTGCAACGGAGTATCTCCTCGAGGTAACAAACCTGTATGTTCAAATAGCTTTGTGCTATCTCAAACTGGATATCTGTTCTTTCTATTCTTTTTTAAAATGATAATATCGCGTGGACTTGATGAAAGATCCTTTACTGGAGGAACACTCCTACGCTGAATAACATGACCGCTTATGCGCTGTTATCAAATCACTTTATCTTTCCTGAAGTCCAGAGATATTATCGATACACTGTGCTGGTGTCATCGTTTTCATACCTCTCTTCCTACGGTATCGTTTCGGTGATCGAATTTATCACCACTTTGTTAACGTCTGCGTCTTCCTTTCTCGTCAGAAGATGTTCTGTTAACGAGTCTTTTTTTATCTTGTGACTATATAGTAGCATGCGAATATTATTTTGACAATACGTTTTTTGAAGAAAATTATTTTTATTTCAGAAAAAGACTTTTCTTTTGCATCTGCAGGCTCTGGGCTTTATAATGTCCCTATATCATCAAAATGGAGTTTCTATATGTTTAACCAGCGTCTGGTAGAAAAAGAAATACAGAGAAAATGTTATCTCGTGGGCCTCGTGGCCTTTATCCTGTTGCTTCTTTGTGGACAATGGGTATTTGAAAACTATAAAAAGAATGAGCAGGTATCGGCGACCTTCATGGCACAGAATACCGTGCGGCGTATCCAGTCTCAGATGGAGCGTTATGAAACCTGCGCAGATTATCTCGGCAATGTTATCGAGGCGGAAGGCTCGCTCGATGAGGCACGTTTTTCACAGCTTGCGAGTATGTTTTCCAATGAAGGCGGCGTTATTCGAGCCTTTGAGCTTGCACCGAAGGGCATCGTGCAGGAGATTTATCCGACGCATGCGAATGCGGAAGCCTTCGGACTCGATATGCTGCGGGATCACGAGCGGAAATACGAGGCGAATCTTGCCAAGCAGACGAATAAATATACTCTGGGTGGACCTTTCGAGCTGAAGCAGGGCGGCGTCGGTGCGCTTCTGTTTAACCCGGTGTATACGATGACGGAAGCCGGAACGGAGGAATTCTGGGGCTTTGTCATCCTCGTCATCGACTGGGATAAATTCATGGAAAGCATCGATCTTTCGGAGCTGAGTGAGGCATCCTATGCCTATGATATCTGGAAGAAGGACGGGGATACAGGTGAGCGGAGAACGATCATTCAGGGCCAGGAGGCGATGCCGACGGGCTATGTGACGGTTTCCTGCAGCATCCCGAACGATACCTGGTACTTTGACATTGTCCCGGTAAAGGGCTGGGTACCACTGCTTTCGAAGATCCTCGGCGGTATTTTCTGCTACATTCTGTCACTTATGGTGGCGACCTATTTTTACTTGTTTCTCAGTAAGCGGAGCCGGGAAAAGCAGTATGCGGTGGAGCTTCAGCATGCGGCGAAGAAGGCCGAGGCGGCCAGCGCGGCGAAAACCCGTTTCCTCTTTAATATGAGCCATGACATTCGTACGCCGATGAATGCCATTATGGGCTTTACGGACCTGCTGGAGAAGAATCTGGGCGATTCGGAGAAAGCAAGGGATTATATTTCGAAGATCAAGAGCTCCAGTGAGCTCCTCCTCACGATCATCAATCAGGTGCTGGAGATGGCACGCATCGAAAGCGGCAAGGCGACGCTGAACCTGGAGGCATCGGATCTTCACGCGCTCTTCTGCTCCCTGAATACGGTGCTGGAGGAGGAGATGCGAAAGAAAACCATCCAGTATACGTATGAAACCCGGGTGACCCATACCTGTGTTCTCTGTGACAAGACAAAGCTCGAAGAAATCTGTCTGAACATCGTGGGCAATTCTGTGAAATATACACCGAGTGGTCATTCGATTCATGTGAATATCACAGAGCTGCCATCAGAGGACGTGAAAAAGGCAAGGTACCGCTTCATTTGTGAGGATACCGGCATTGGCATGAGCGCCGATTACCTGCCGCATATCTTTGATGAATTTTCGAGAGAGCATACAACGACGGAAAACAAGGTCGTTGGAACCGGCCTCGGACTTCCGATTGTTAAATCCATCATTGAGCAGATGGACGGTACGATCCAGGTGGAGAGCCAGCAGGGCGTCGGCACGAAGTTTACGATTGAGCTTGCCCTCACCCTCGCGGATCAGGCGACATGCACACAAAGAACAGAGACATTTGCCGAGGAGGATGGAAAGAAGCTTGAAGGCCATCGGATACTCCTCGCCGAGGACAATGAGCTGAATGCGGAAATCGCCATGGAGCTGCTTTCCGAAGAAGGCCTCACGGTGGAGCATGCCATCAATGGACAGGCCTGCTATCAGATGCTTCTTGATGCCACGGACGATTACTATGACCTGATCCTCATGGATATTCAGATGCCAGTGATGAACGGCTATGAGGCCACACGGAAGATCCGTCAGATGGCAGATCCGAAGAAGGCTGAAATTCCGATTATCGCGATGACGGCCAATGCCTTCGCCGAGGACAAGCAGGCGGCGCTGGAGGCTGGAATGAACGATCATGTGGCGAAGCCGATCGACATGACGATTCTGCTGCCGACGCTGCTCCGCTATTTGGCAAAATAATGGGAAAAAACCATGACAAAAGATGAGCTGCGGACGATGATCCGCGAAAAGAGAAAGAATTTAAGCGAAGATTATAAGGCGGAGGCCAATGCTGAGATCGCGACGCGCTTCCTCTGCTATCCGATCTTTCAGCAGGTGGATTCGATCTTCTGCTATGTCAGCATCGATGAGGAGCCGTCCACGAAGGAGATCATCGAGACCGCCTGGCAGATGGGAAAGCTTGTAACGGTACCACGCTGCCTTCCGGGACCGGATCATCGGATGGAAGCCGTGCAGATCATGAGCTGGGAGGACCTCGAGCCGGGCCGGTATGGTATTCTGGAGCCGAAGGCCGGGCTTCCGGTGATCGATGGCTACAAGCTTGCGATGGCGGTCGTCCCGTGCGTATCGGCCGATCGCTACGGTCATCGTCTCGGCCATGGGGCCGGGTATTATGATCGCTGGCTGCACGGACAGACCCTGTATAAGTATGGCCTCTGTTATGGTGCGCTGATGGTACCGGAGGTGCCCGTGGATGCGCAGGATATACCACTGGACCGGGTCTTTTCAGAGGAGAAAATCTACAATCCACGTCTTGCAAGCGATGACCTCCGAGAGGAGCTTTCGGAGGAGCTGCCATCGGGTGGTTTCCGTGCACTTCTGAAGGGGCTGTTTCATCGAAAATAAAGGAGCATGAAGGACGATGGACGAAGATAAAATCAAAACATTAAAATCATGGATGGAGGAGGCACAGAAGATCGTATTTTTCGGCGGAGCGGGGGTTTCGACCGAGAGCGGTGTGCCGGATTTTCGCAGTAAGGACGGACTTTATAATCAGCATGATGTCCGTTTCGAGCAGTATGCGCCGGAGTACCTTCTCAGCCACAGCTGTCTCATGAATGAACCGGAGGTGTACTTCGAGTTTCATCGGCAGAAGATGGATACGCGAAAGATTCAGCCGAATGCTGCGCACCGCTACCTTGCGGATCTCGAAAAGACCGGAAAGCTTACGGCGATTGTGACACAGAACATCGATGGCCTGCATCAGAAGGCCGGGAGTCATCGGGTGTATGAAATTCACGGCAGTGCCTTACGGAACTATTGTATGCGCTGTGGGAAGACCTATCCGGAGGATTACATCTTCGAATCGAAGGAGCCGGTGCCACATTGCAGCTGCGGTGGCGTGATCCGTCCGGACATTACGCTCTATGAGGAAAGCCTTCCAGAGGAGGCGGTGCGTGGTGCCATTCAGGCCATTGCGGAAGCGGATATTCTCATCATTGGCGGGACCTCCCTTACGGTTTATCCGGCAGCTTCCTTCATCCAGTACTTTCGTGGAAAGCGACTCGTCATCATTAATCGCGACGCCCTTTCCGTGCCGATGCACGTCGAGACGCTCTTCATACAGGAGAAAATCGGAGAGGTATTTACTCGCCTTCGCACGCTGCAGCAGCTGTAGC
>DJEQ01000052.1:6217-14133 GCA_002431355.1 Oribacterium sp. UBA5894 | reverse complement strand
ACGCTGCAGCAGCTGTAGCTTTCAGCGAAGACGTCCTTGTCACGGAAGAGCTCGCTTCTCCCTGCTCATCTGCGAAGCACCCCACTCGGTGACCAGTTTAAATATGGAAGAATTGAACGACCATTCATTGCATGAACGCATGCGAGGAATGGTCGTTTTTTGTATCTATCGGAAGACAAAAAAATATGCAAACGGTCGGAAAATTGAATGTTTTTTTATGTATACAAGGAATACACCAAAGACGAGCTTTGTTTTTCCACTCTGACGAAAAATCAAGGTACTGAGTATCGCCATACGAAAATCGTCTCCTTTTGACTTTGCGTCGTTTTTTAATAAAATTTTATACATAAACAGAAGAAAAAACGTCGATGTTTTGGATGGAATATCCAAGATAACTTCCTTTTATGGGCCCAGAGGAAGCGCCTAGGACGATTTTTCGATCGTTTCATCGTTTATAAGCGAATGAAGAGATAGAGAGGAAATGTGAAACCATGGATATTAGAACTTTGGTAGAACAGCAGCGCGATTACATCATTTCGATGCGGCGTGAATTTCATCGTCATCCAGAAGTATCTGGAAAAGAACTTCATACCCGCGAGGTGCTGATTCGTGAGCTGGAGGCGATGGGGGTTCCATACGAGAAGCTTCCAGGAACCGGGCTCATTGCAACGATCGAGGGCGCACAGCCGGGCATTAACCGCGTGCTACGTTCCGACATTGATGCACTCCCGGTGCAGGAGGACGAAAACAATCTGAAGCAGAAGAAGGCCTGCATCTCTGAGGTGGCCGGTGCCTGCCATGCATGTGGACATGATGCCCATATGGCGATGCTGCTCGGCACCATGAAGGTACTGCTTCAGCTGAAGGACCAGCTGAAGGGCAATGTTTACTGCTGCTTCGAAGAGGGCGAGGAAACAAACTGCGGCATCGATACGATGATGGAGGCCCTGAAGAAGTACAAGGTGGATGAATGCTTCGCACTTCATGTATACAACGCACTCGATGCAGGCAAGGTCAATGTCGTCGCTGGACCACGTATGGCCGGAACGATCGGCATTGGTATTTATCTGCACGGAAAGGCCGGTCATGGCTCTCGTCCAGATCAGGCGATCAGCACCATCATCCCGGCAGCACACATTATCACACAGCTGAATTCCGCGTTCATGAACCAGCTGAATGTCGAGGAAACCGTCACTCTGGGCTTCGGTATGCTGCAGGCTGGTACAGCGACGAACGTCATTCCAGATGAGGCCTATATCGGCGGAACCGCCCGCTTCTTCAACGCAGAGGAAGGCGAGAAGGCACTGAAGATCATTGATAAGGTCACGGAAGCAACCGCTGCAACGTTCAACTGTACGGTCAGCTATCAGGGACGTCATAACATCAGTCCGAAGGCTGTGATCAACGATCCGCAGGTTGTGGGACGTGTACAGGCAGAGATGGAAAAGCTGGGTGCAGGCGACAAGCTCGCAGACTGCGACCGCTGGTTCGCTTCGGAGTGCTACAGCGCATATCTGGATCGCTACCCAGGAGCACTCGGCATGCTCGGCATTCGGAATGCAGAATTAGGCAGTGGCGCTGCTCATCACAATGGAAAGTTCGACATCGATGAGTCTGCATTACCACTCGGCACGCTGACAGAGCTTGCCTTCGTGTTCAGCCACAACGATTAAAAACGAAATATCGTATCAATATAAAGGGGAAAAATCTATGGCAGGCGTTCAACCTACAAAAGAAAAGAAAAAATTCAAGATGCCTCATCTTCTATGGATCATGACAGGCATCATCATGCTGGCATGTCTGGCAACCTATCTCATCCCGGCAGGTACCTTCGAAACCAATGAGGCTGGTGAGATCATCGGTACAGAGCTCACCTACCTCGGACACCAGACACCGGTCAGTCCATGGCAGGCGCTGATGGATATCAAGACCGGCCTCAACAGCGCGTCCACGATCATGTTTGTGGTTATGATCTCCGGTGCAGCGATGAATGTCGTACTCGATACCGGTGTCATGGATGATATGATGAACTGGTCCGTCGCAAAGCTGAAGGATAAGGGCGCAAATCTTCTCGTCATTATGATGATGATTCTGATGGCATACCTCGGCGGCTTCGGTGGCACGGATGCACTGATCGCGGTGGTGCCAATCGGTATTCTCTTCGCAAAGAAGCTGAAGCTCGATCCGATCTGCGCACTGGCTGTAACCACCTTCGCAGCGCTCGTTGGCTTCGGTACCGGCCCTGCACAGCAGGCAACGACACAGATGCTGATGGGGGTCATTCCGTACTCCGCCTTCTTCACACGTCTTCTGATCATGAACTTCTTCCTTGCGATCGCCATCATCATGGTGCTCCACTATGTGGCGAAGATTCGGAAGGACCCGACGAAGTCCCTCATGTACAGTGAGGGCTGGCGTCCAGAGGGCGCGGTAGGAGATGAGGAAGGACTCATCAAGGAAGTCCACATGACCTGGCGGAAGGTTCTGATCCTTGTTTGCTTCATCGGACAGTATGTCCTGATTGCGCTGTATCCGTACATCGGCGGGGATTCCAATAAGACCTTCGATTTCATGATTGCCATCATGCTGGTGAACATGGTGATCGTCGGCATCCTCGGCGGCATGAATGCAGATCAGCTGGCAAACAGCTTCGCAAAGGGCCTTTCATCCATGGCCTTCGTTATCTTCGTCATCGGTCTTGCAAAGGTTATTTCCGTTATTCTCTCGGATGGTAATGTCATCCACCCGATCGTACACTTCTTAACCGAGCCGCTGATGGCACTCCCTCGCTCCGTATCGAGTGTCGGCCTTACACTGATCGTTTCCATTATTAACCCGATCATCCCATCGGCTACCTCGAAGGCAGCCATCCTGGTACCGATCATGAAGCCGGTTTCCGAGGCACTGGGCCTCGAGCCGAACCTCGCCGTCGTTGCTTACCAGATGGGTGACAGCTTTACGAACCTCGTTTCTCCGCTTCTTGGCTGGATGGTAGGTTCCTGCGCGATGGCCAATGTGCCATTCGGTAAGTGGATGAAGTGGGCACTGCCAAAGGTACTGTGCTTCATCGGACTCGCCTGTGTGATTGTATACCTTCTGACCGTAACCGGCTGGAGTGGCGCATTCTAAAAATTAAACGATATTGATTTCGTCACCTCAGCTTTGGAAGGACCTGTTGTACAACAGCTCACCTGCCTGAGGTGAACGAAATGGATAGGAAAGGAACATTGTGAATAAGGAAGAATTTGTTGCAAAGTATCTCGTAGACCGTCATGGTACGGACTGCTCGAAGTGGGATGCAGAGCTTGAGGAAAAGTATGGAACCCGTGATCTCATTTCCATGTGGATCGCCGATATGGAATTCCGGACACCGGATGCTGTGATCGAGGCGCTCACAAAGCGTGTACAGCATGGTGTCTATGGCTACTCGGATGTACCGGAGAGCTACTATCCAGCTCTTTCGAACTGGATGGAGGAGCGCTATGGACTGGCTATTCCGAAGGACTGGGTACGCTTCTGTACCGGCTGTGTGACCGCCATTGCATGGGCGCTTCGCGCATTCACGAAGCCAGGCGATCACTGCATGATCCTGACACCGGTATACTATCCGTTCCACAACGTCATCACCTATAACGATCGTCAGCTTGTGAAGGTCGATCTTCACTGTGATGAAAAGGATCAGTTCACACTTGATTTCGAGGCCATCGAGAAGGCCATCGTGGAGAACGATGTGAAGCTTCTGCTTCAGTGCTCACCGCATAATCCGGCCGGACGTGTCTGGACAGAGGAGGAGCTGGAGCAGCTCTTCGAGATCTGCCGTCGTCATGATGTACTGATCGTCAGCGATGAGATCCATCAGGACCTCTGCCTCTTCGGACATCGCTTCGTTCCGGCGCTGGCAGTCGCTGGTGGCAAGTACCAGGACAGAATCATCTGCCTGAATGCAGCATCGAAGACCTTCAACCTGGCCGGACTTCTGCACTCCCATATCATCATCGCAGATGAGAAGCTTCGTGCACAGTATGACCTCTTCGCACGTGGCATGAACCGAAATGCCAACAACATTCTCGGTCTCATCGCTACCGAGGCGGGCTACCGTCATGGCGAGGAGTGGCTGAAGACCCTCGTTGGTGTCATTGAAGATAACTACAACTATATGAAGAGCGAGCTCGCAGCGAAGGCACCGAAGGTAAAGGTCGTTCCGCTCGAGGGCACGTACCTTGCCATGCTGGATCTTCGGGACTGCATGCCGAAGGAGGAGGTACATGACTTCATCCTGAAGGATTGCAAGATTGCCGTCGATTATGGCGAGCAGTTCGGCGAGAACTTCAAGGGCTTTGTTCGTCTCAATCTTGCGACCGATCCGAAGCTTGTTGAGGCAGCAGTTTCAAACATTGTGACCGAGCTTCAGAAGAGAGGCTGCTAAATTTACCGGAATTTACCCGTTCCCATGTCGAAACGGGTAATTCATATAATCTATTTTTTACATACTAAAGGAGAAAACTATCATGAAGAAGATTGATACTCAGAATGCACCAGGCGCCATCGGACCATATTCACAGGGCTTTATCGTAGGCAATGCAGTTTATACCTCCGGTCAGCTTCCAGTTGATCCAGCAACCGGTGAGATGCCAGCCGACATCGCAGGTCAGGCAGAGCAGAGCTGCAAGAATGTCATTGCCATCCTTGAGGCTGCAGGCAGCAGCGCAGAGAAGGTTTTCAAGACCACCTGCTTCCTCTCCAACATGGATGATTTTGCAGCATTCAACGCAGTCTATGCAAAGTACTTTACTTCCAATCCAGCACGTTCCTGCGTGGCTGTAAAGACGCTTCCAAAGAACGCACTTTGCGAGATCGAGGCAGCAGCTGAAGCATAAGCCGCGAGCAACTAAATTAGGAGGTGGGGTATGAATAGCACAAATGAATTGAAACATGTACTCACATTTAAGGATCTCTTCAGCCAGGCGGTTGGACAGATCATTGGAGTGGGTGTTATGACACTGCTCGGTTCCGCGATTGGCCTGACAGGTCGAAGCGTACCGTTTGCATTTCTGATTTCAACGCTGATTGTCATCGGTTATGCATTACCGTACATTCTGATCTGCTCTACGGCTCGAGTAAAAGGTGGAACCTATACCATGATTGGAATGCTTGCTGATAAGCGCTTATGTGGCGTACAGGCACTTATGAATGTCTTTGGAAATCTTTCCATCGGCATGTATGGTTTATCACTGGCATCATATTTCATCAGCTTTTTTGGCTTTGGTGATGCAAAAGTGATCGCATTCATTTGTGTGACTGCATTCTACCTCCTTAACCTGTTTGGTGTTGATAAGATGGCATCAGCCCAGAAGATTATTGTTTTCATGATGAGCGTGGCGCTGGCATTACTTGTCGTATTTGGCTTGCCTCATGTTCAGTCGACGTATTTTACCGAAGACTTTATGACTGGCGGTGTCACTGGATTCTTACAGGCAGGTGGACTTCTGACCTATGCTATTGCCGGAGCTTCTACAATTACAGCCATGTCGGGAGAAGCTAAAAATCCAACTCGAGATATCCCATTAGCCATTATCGCATCAACACTTGCAGTGGCAGTTCTGTATGCCTTCATTGCTGTTGTGGCCGCAGGTGTTCTTCCTGTTTCGCAGGTTGCAAATGAAAACCTGTCTCAGGTGGCTCAGATGGTACTGAGCAAGCCGCTCTATGCGTTCTTTATGATCTGCGGAGCCATGTTTGCTCTGATTTCAACATTGAACTCACAGCTGGCAGCAGGTACGAAGCCAATGCTTCAGGCATGCCGTGATGGCTGGTTCCCGGAGAAGCTTGGTTATCTTCACCCGAAGTATCGTACGCCTGTATATTTATTAACGATCCTGTATGGTGTTGCAGTATTTACTATTTTTTCTGGCATGTCCATTAAGGTGATTACCAACCTGTGCCTGATCTGCAATGGTATCAATATTTTAATTACCTGTATTGCAGTTGTTCGCCTCCCGAAGGTTTGTCCAGACGGATGGGCAAATTCACGTTTTCATTGCTCAAAGGGTGTGCTTTATCTCATTGCTGCCTATGCAACAGCTGCAGAGCTATTTAGCATTTACCTGAATCTGAGTCAGCTGAAGCCGAAGATTCTTGCTGGTAATATCGTTATGATTGTCGTAGCGGTTGTTTTTGCACTTACGAGATATCCGCATACCAGCATTAATCCAAGCTATGTGGAACTTGGCAAAGAGAAACCTGAGGAATAAATAGTAAAAGGGGATTAAAAGTATGCGTTGTATACATAACGGAATTATTCATACAGCTGTGGATCCGCAGCCTTTTACTGGAGACATTCTGATGGATGGCGGAAAAATTGTTGCCATCGGACCGGATTTAAAGCGCGATGATGCCGAAATCATCGATGCAAGCGGCCTGAATGTCTATCCTGGCTTTGTGGAAGCACATTGTCATATTGGCCTGGATGTTTATGCAGCTGGTGTTGCTGGTGCGGATTTCAATGAAAAGGGAGATCCACTTACGCCACAGCTTTCGGCGATTGACGGTATTGATCCGTTTGATCGGCATTTAAAAATGGCAGTTGAGGGCGGCGTAACGTGCATATGCACAGGACCAGGAAGCTCCAATGTGATTGGTGGAACGTTTACAGCCATTAAACCATATGGTATTCGAGTAGATGAAATGGTTGTGAAGCCTGCCGTGGGTATGAAGTGTGCTTTTGGTGAAAATCCAAAGCGTTTCTATCCAAGCAAGATTTCCAGTCGTATGACCATAGCGGCTATGATGCGTGACATCCTGTACCGGACGAAGCTTTATATTGAAAAGAAAGAAAAAGGTCAGGATGTATATGATCAGAAGCTGGAGGCACTGGTTCCGGTTTTACGAGGAGAGCTTCCACTGAAGGCACATGTTCATCAGGCAAATGATATTTTTACCGCCATTCGTATTGCAAAAGAATTTGGTGTTAAGATGCAGCTTGATCATGTAACAGAGGGACATCTTATTGTAGACGAGCTTGCAAAAGAGAAAGATAAGTTTATGATGGCAGTTGGACCATCTGGCTGTAGCTCATCGAAATATGAATTTAAAAATGTTTCATGGGATACGGCTGCTGTTCTTGCCAATGCAGGCTGCCATGTCTGCATTATCACGGACTCACCAGTTGTTCCAGAGCAGAATTTACCGATTTTCGCTGGCTTTGCCATGAAGGCTGGTTTAAAGGAATATGATGCTTTAAGAGCAATTACAATCAATGCTGCTGAGCATGTAGGCATTCAGGATAGAGTAGGGTCGCTTGAATTGGGGAAGGATGCGGACGTTGTACTCGTTGAAGGCAATCCATTTGAATTGTCAGGCCGTGTGCGGCAGGTATTTATAAACGGAAACAGAATTGTCTGATTCCAGTATTATTTTAGAAAGTGTATGAAGATGGAAAAGAGAAATTTAGATTGGGAAAATATCGGCTTCGCTTATCATAAGACGAATCAGCGTTATGTAGCGAATTATAAGGATGGCGCCTGGGAGAAGGGCGGACTCACGGACGATGCGGATGTCGTACTGAGCGAGTGCGCAAGCATTCTGCAGTACAGCCAGCAGGTTTTTGAGGGACTGAAGGCCTACACAACGGCCGATGGTCATATCGTGACCTTCCGTCCGGATCAGAATGCGAAGCGTATGGCAGATTCTGCACGCTTCATGATGATGCCAGCCGTACCAGAGGAGATGTTCCTGGAGGCGGTTGATGAGGTCGTTCGGGCCAATGCAGACTGGGTACCACCTTATGGCACAGGCGCAACGCTGTACCTTCGTCCATACCTGTTTGGAACGAATCCGGTCATCGGCGTTAAGCCAGCCAGTGAATTTCAGTTCCGTCTGTTCTGTACCCCAGTGGGTCCGTACTTCAAGGGCGGCGC
>DJEQ01000052.1:0-6108 GCA_002431355.1 Oribacterium sp. UBA5894 | reverse complement strand
AAGGCTGGCCTTAACTATGCAATGAGCCTGCATGCCTATGTGAAGGCACATGGCGAGGGCTATGATGAGAACCTGTTCCCGGATTCTGCGACACGTCGCTATGTCGAGGAAACAGGCGGTGCCAACTTCGTTTTCGTCACGAAGGAGGGCGAGCTTGTCATTCCGAAGTCTGATTCGATTTTACCATCCATCACACGTCGCAGCCTGATTCAGGTTGCCAGAGAAAAGCTGGGCATCCAGGTGACCGAGCGTCCAGTCGAGCTTGCAGAGCTTCCGAACTTTGTGGAGGCAGGTCTCTGTGGTACGGCAGCCGTCGTATCTCCGGTCGGAAAGATCGTGGATCATGGCAAGGAAATCTGCTTTGCAAGCGGTATGGAGAAGATGGGACCGGTTCTTCAGTCCCTCTACGATCAGCTGACCGGCATGCAGATGGGTACCATCGAGGCACCAGAGGGCTGGATTCGTAGAATCATCTAAGTCGGGATACCGTCGATTTCGCGTACTGGACGGGGAGCTCCTGTGGTCAGGAAATTCCCCCGTCCGCAGGCGAAGGCATCACATATAAATAAAAGATTCGCAGAGTTGCGGAATAGGCTTCTTCCACAGACCGATGAGGAGCTGCAGGTAGAATCCTTGAGAGGAGAAAGAAAATGTATAATTTTGATGAAATCATTGATCGTCAGCATACCAATGCATTAAAGACAGATGGCTTCCGTGGCTATATTTTCCACGCTGGCCCAGAGAAGGTCTTCCCATACAAGGACGATGAATTCGTACATATGTGGGTAGCCGACATGGATTTTGCAGTTGCACCGGAAATCATCGATGCAATTCGTAAGCGCCTTGACCGTCGTATCTTCGGTTATACCGGCGTTTTCACCCATGACTACTACAATTCCTTCAGCAAGTGGTGCAAGGATCATTATGACTGGAGCTTCCCAGAGGAGGAGCTTTGCTTCCGCCCAGGTATCATTCCTGCACTGTATCAGCTGACAGAGACACTGTGCACGAAGGATGAGAAGGTGCTCATGAATACACCAGCCTATGGCTATTTCCTTCATGCTGCTGAGTACGCTGGCGTCGGTGCCCTTCTTTCTCCGCTGAAGAAGAAGGAGGATGGTACCTTCGAGCTTGATTATGAGAACTTCGAGAAGCAGTGCGCTGATCCAGCCTGCAAGCTGGTATTCTGGTGCAATCCACAGAATCCGTCTGGACGTATGTGGACCGAGGAGGAGCTTCGCCGCGTCGCAGAGATCGTAGAGAAGTATAATCTCTGGATCGTTTCCGATGAGATTCACTGTGATCTCATTCGCTGTGGCAGAAAGCACATTCCGATGGCGAAGGTTATGAAGGATTATCCGAAGCTCATCACCTGCATGGCACCATCGAAGACCTTCAATATCGCAGGTCTTGCCTTCTCCAACATCATCATTCGTGACCCGGCTCTTCGTGCACGCTTCCAGGAGCGCGATAAGCTATTCGGCATGGTGAATCCGCTTTCCCTTACGGCTGCCAAGGCTGCCTATGATGAGGGTGGTGCATGGCTTGAGGAGCTTAAGAAGTACCTCGATGGCAACTTCGAGTTCGTCAAGGAATTCATGACCGAGTACATGCCGAAGGCCAAGATGTATATTCCGGAGGCGACTTATCTTGCATGGGTGGACATGTCCGCATGTCTTCCAGATGTAGAGGATCTTCCAGGCTTCTTTGCAAACAATGCAGGCGTCCTCCTCGAGGGTGGAAATTCCCTCTTCGTAGGCAATGCAGCGGGCTATATTCGTCTGAACCTTGCAATGCCGAGAAGTGTCATCAAGAAGGGCCTCGAGCGCATGCGTGATGCAATCAACGCACACAATGCGCAGTGAGATTTTTCATTAAGCAATAGCGGCACAGCCCCCCATTTCAGGATTTCTATCTTCTTTCAGCTGTGCTGCTGACGATAGATTGTTTCATACGCTTACGCCAGAAAGGCGGATAAGGATCCCCATCCTTATCCGCCTTTGGCGTATATTCTTCATTGTTATTTTAAAAGCTGGCCAGACAGAAAATGCCGGATTCGCATCGGTGTAAGGCTCATAACATTCTTCATGGAATAGCTTTGACACAGTGCATTCCGTGAAGGATGGCAGCTGCATCAGACGACGGAAAACATATTGTAGTATTTCATACGATGCACATCATCCTTTGTGATCTTCAGCTCACGGATAAAGGCCGCATCCTCCTGGATCAGCTTCTTCGTAAAAAGCATTTTTGTCGCTACCGGCATCAGTGGGCGCGACGAGATCCCGTTCCAGAGCCCCCACTTACAGTCCGCATCGAGGAAGGATGCAAGAATCTGCATGCTGGCCTTTTCCATCGGATTACTCTGATTCGTCAGCTCGATGAGGGTCAGCGCATCAAAATGCTCCATATAGCCCCAGTAGGTATTTTCTGCCTGCTGATAATGGGCGAGATCCTTGAAATTCATGTACATGGCAATCTTATACTGGTTCACATCGATGCGGGAAAAGACATCGAAGGCCGAACGGACCAGCTTTCCGATTCGTCCATCGAAATAGTAGCAGTAGAAACGGTCCACGTCCTGAAAAAAGGCCGGGACGATTTCCCGCTGTGAAGGCTTCTTTTCGCTGACCGGCGTATAGAGCAGCTGCTCTGTACGCACGTGCAGTGCATCCGCAAGCTCATAGAGCGTATCAATGTCGATGGATATTTCGCCACGCTCATATTTTGATAAGGTGGCGCGACTTTTATGAATCACATTCGCAAGCTCATCCAGGGTCATTTTACGGCTCTGACGAAACTCACGAATCTTATGTCCGATTTCAATGCTGATGGTAGACATAAAAACCTCCTTTCAGAATGTTCTGCAGGGTGTCTGGGAAGGCCTGCATCCACGATCGTCGCCGTGCGGACAGCGGGATGCAGCCGGACGCGTGTTTTCGGCACAGTGTCAATGATAATCACAGCGCTGGCAGTGCGAGAGAGGCGTGTCGCTTGCCTCCTTATAAAAGATGCCGGACCAGCGGCAGATGCTCTGCAGGATGGGCACCACGGACTTCCCTTTTTCTGTTAAAGAATATTCGACGCGCGGTGGAATCTCATCATAGGACCTTCGTACAATGATTTCATCGGCGATGAGTTCCTTCAGGGTCGTGGCAAGCACGGCGTCGGTGATATTGGCCATCTCATGGCGAAGCTCACTGTAACGAAGCGTCTCTTTCGCGGCCAGCACACAGATGATGCGGGATTTCCATTTGCCACCGAATACGCTTAAGCCATATTCTAGTGGGCAACGTATATCTTTTTCAAGCTTTTTCTGATACATGGTCTTCTCCTTTTTCGCCTATTGTAATGGATGACTGTTCTTCTGCAAAGCGACTATGAAATTTATAAGCACGAAAATGCATGAACAGAAATGGTATGGCGGTAAAAATGCACGCCTGCAGGCTGCATGAAGATAAAAGATCGAGATGTAAAAAAGGCACGGATCCAGAGATCCGTGCGGATAGAGTGAATGGGAAATGTGTCTACCACCCAGGCGGGTAGAAACGCGCTGCACATTTTACATGAAGCATTCATGGATGTGCAGGACGAAGGAATCAGAGCTCCTTCTTGTTATCAGCACCTGGAGTGGTGACGATGGTCTTCTCCGGAGTGATGATCAGCGCACCCTTTGCGGTTGCAGCACCGTTGAAGGTCTTCTCTACAATGGCCTTAAAGGTGTTCACGAGCTCGCCCTCTGTCACATACTCGGCAGTACCCTTGATCTGGTAGCCCTCGAGTGTCTTCGGATTGTAAACAGAAATGGCAATGCGACCATGGTTGTCTGCAATGTTCTGAAGCGTTGTGTTCAGAAATACATCGCCGACAACCAGCTTTCCGTCATCTGTGATGTCCTTAAATGCAACTGGAACGACATTTGGCTCGCCGTTTGCGCAGGTTGCAAGATCCCACATGCTTTCCTTCAGCAGATTCTTTACAGCATCATTCATCTGATGTGCCTCCTTTTTTGTACGATCACGGTCGGACACGTGATCGATGAATTTTTCTTTACATACTCATCATAAGGAAGCAGCTTGTAAACAACAAGATATCCGCGAATTTATGAGCAGCTCATAAATTACATAGCGATACAGCCGCGAAACTCTGATATATGAAAAAATGCCATCCTGAAATATGGAAGCTGCGCGGGCACAAGGGAGCAATCCATGTGTCAGAGCAGGCGTTGCATGTCGTCCGGCAGTGGCGCCGTAAATTCGAGCGGCCTTCCACTGATGGGATGACGGAAACGGAGGCGCCAGGAGTGCAGAGGCTGACGTGAGATGAAACGCTCATCGGCATGGTACAGAAAATCGCCTGGAAGAGGATGCCCGATGGACAGGAGATGCACGCGGATCTGATGGGTGCGCCCGGTTTCGAGCTTGAGGCGCAGGAAGCTCAGGTCCTTCTCTGCATTGTAGGAAAGAAGCATCCCATGCGTGACGGCATAGTCCCCCTTTTCATAGTCAATGCAGCGCTCCACCACCGAATCGGCCGCACGTCCGATGGGAGCATTGACCGTAAAATGAAGCCCGAGGACCGGATTTGCGGCATCCCGTACGGCGGGTACCTGGGTGAGCAGGGATGGAAGCGAGCCGTCCAGATTCTGAAGATGAGCCCGTGCATAGGCAGGATCCGAAGAGGTGCTGGTGTAGAGGCCAGAGGCTCCTTCAGAGGAAGGCACGAAAAGATTGCGGAGATCTCCAGATGCGATGGCGAGGTATTCGCGCTGGATTTCGTGCGCACGAATCATGTCGCCGAGACGGGCGGCCGAGAGCATGTTTTTCGCCGCGACCAGAAGACCACTCGTGTTCTTATCAAGGCGGTTCACGATGCGATTGACGTAATGATCGTAGCCGAGCATATGATGCGTATACCAGCAGAGAGCATTGCTGAGGGTGTACTCATAGTGGCCCATGGATGGATGAATCGGGAGCCCGGCCGGTTTATCGATCACAAGGATATCCTCATCCTCATAGACGATGGACAGTGGGATTTCGGTCTCGATGACGTTTGGACTGTCCTCGGTTTCGAGAATCCGGCAGATGAGTGTATCGCCGGTCGCGAGCGGCTCCTTCAGCCCGCTGCGATGCCCGTTTCGGATAAGACCCTCTGTGTTTCGAAGATGATAGAGCACGGACTTCGAGTAGCCCTCGGAACGAAGAAAAGCCTCCACGGTGTGCCCGTGGAAGCTTTCTGGAATTCGATATTCAAGTGTGCGCAGATTTTCTGCCATAGGTATCGTTACTTTCTAGCGAAGACTGTGTGAAAGGCTTCCTCATCCTTCAGGAAAGGATGGGGCTTCACGTCGTAAATATGCTGCGTTACTTTTCTGTATGGAAGTGGAAGGTATCCTTGAGACCGAGCCACTTCTGATCCTTATCGGAAAGGTTGAGCGGCGTGCCATCGGAAAGGGTATAGCCTTCGGCACTTGCAGAGCCAGAATATGTTCCCTTCAGCTGTGGCCACTGGATATTGATCTCCGGATCGTTCCAGGCAAGTCCCGACTCATCGCCCGGGTGCCAGAAGTCCGTGACCTTGTAGCAGAACTCGGCGACATCCGAAAGCACCAGGAAGCCATGAGCGAAGCCCTCGGAAATATAGAACTGCTTCTTATTTTCCTCCGTCAGCTCGACGCCATAGTACTGACCATAGGTTGCGCTGCCCTCGCGAAGATCAACGGCGACATCATAAACCGAACCCTTGATGACACGAACGAGCTTTCCCTGTGGGTACTGCTTCTGGAAATGAAGACCACGAAGCACGCCCTTTGTGGACATGGACTGATTGTCCTGCACGAAGACCATGTCGAGGCCCGCCTCATGCATATCCTTCTGATTGTAGGTTTCCATAAAATAGCCACGCGCATCGCCGTGCACGCTTGGCTCGATGACATAAAGGCCTTCGATCGGGGCCTTGGTAACTTTGATCTGTCCCATGGTATCTCCTTATATTATGTTATGAGTAATTTTAACGTAGTTGATGTGACCGGAATCGTTCCTATTATAAAGCGGAGAGAAGGAAAAAGCCACTGTGGATTTTGAAATACAAAATTGTAATCCGAAATTC
>DJEQ01000034.1 GCA_002431355.1 Oribacterium sp. UBA5894 | reverse complement strand
CGGCATCCGCCCGTTCCACACGGATGCAGCGCACCCCCGTAGCGGCGCATGCCTTCACGATGTTTTCGCTGACCTCCACCGCATAGGGATGCGTCGCGTCAATGACAAGTGGCGCATGGGCTTTCCTTTCCGCAGCTGTCTCCGCCGCGGAAGGGATTCCCAACGGCTCCGCTTCATCTCGGCACGCGCCAGAAGCACCTTCGTGAGGTGCTTCCTTCCGGGCCGCGTCCGAAAACAGCGCCGTCATCGCCGCCTCGTCGAGTCGCCCCACATGCACGTGAAGCCCCGGGGCCTTCGGAAGAAGACTCGCGCCATAGGAAGACACAACGTACACCTCCACCTGAACGCGCGGCGTGGACGCTTCCGTATTGAGCTCCGCAAGCGTCTCCGCGATACGCCGTCCCTCGCTCGTCCCGCCAAAGAGAAAAATGTGCATGGTTCTTTCCTTTCTTTCTCCAGCTCCGATACAGCACGCATGCTCGTGCTGTATGCATCCCGACCTTTCCAGACGATGCGGCTCAGCGCATGGCGTCATCCTCGTTCTCACGATTCTTCAGCATGCTTCCGCTCATAGCCGCGCGGGGTTACCATACGAGGACCGTTCGGCGTCTCCACGACGCGCGTCTCACGATTTCCAATGAAGATCGTACTCAGCATGTCAATTTCTGCCCGTTCTCCCAGTGAGGCAAGCTCATTCAAAAGGAAGATGCGGCTCGTCTGTCCGTCGCGGCCAATGTTTCGAACGTACGCACAAACCCGATCCGGTGGGAGCGTCTCCGACAGAATGCGACACGCCTCCTGGAAGGGTGTCTTCCGTGTCCTGCTGAGCGGATTATAAAGCACGATCACAAAATCTGCCTCGGCCGCAGCCTTCAAGCGTCGCGCGATCTTCTCCCATGGTGTCAGGAGATCGGACAGGCTGATCACGCAGAAATCATGGCCGACCGGTGCACCCAGCACCGCACTGCCACTCAGCACCGCACTGAGTCCTGGAACCGTGACGACCTGCACACCCGCATAGGCACTTTCCTCCGAAAGCGTATAGAGCAGTCCCGCCATCCCATACACCGCGCTGTCCCCGGAGGATACCACCGCTACATTCTTTCCTTCCCTGGCGAGCGTGAGGGCCTCCCGGCAGCGCGCTTCCTCCTCCCGCATGCCGGAAATCAGAAACGGCTTTTCCGGAAACTGTTCCTGCAGAATCTTCGCATAGGTCCGATAGCCAACGATCGCATCGACCCCGGCCAGCACCTCCCGTGCCTCCATCGTTTCATAGCATTCATCGCCCGGCCCGAAGCCGACAGCGTAGACCGTTCCGATCCTCTCTTCACGCATGCTTCCATCCTCCTGTATGCTGAACTAAAGTTCCGTCCTCTGATCACTGCCCTACTCGCACACTTTCATCTTCCTGTATGCTCGTCAGCTCCCATTTTTCGTTGCTCCCGTCAGTGCTCTTCTATCTCCTCGCTCACAACGGTCTTCCTGCAGGATCGCTGCTTCTCGCCGAGGCTTCCTGCACCTCCACGGCAATGTCCTCTGAACGCGAGACGAAGCACATATAAAAATCGTACACCTAGACTTCTACAGCGACGGCCGTCGTCACATTTCCGTAAATCGTCTTATGCACCAGCACCTCTGCGTGCCCGTTCCGTCCCGCGGCGAAGGCGGCGGCGCGCTCGCAGACATTGGCAACGCCTGTCACCGACTGCACGAAGCTGCTTGCCGCGAAGCTCCCGTCCACTGAGCGAAGCTCCTCCGCGGTATACGTTACAAATGGGATGCCTGCTTCATAGCTGTACGCGAGGATGCCCGCCTCCTGCTTCTTGAGATCAATGCTGACGAGGGCCGCCACGGCGCGCAGGTCAATGCCGGCGTCCGCGAGGCAGGTGGTCACGGCCTTCGCAACCTCCGCCTGTGGCACTCCCTTTCGCGCACCGATTCCTACGTAGACCTTCTTCGCGATGAGACGAAGGCCAATGGACCTGTGGATCGTCGAGGGTAATGACGGTGCCTCACCGCTCGAATGCTCCAGGGGCGCCGAAGCGACAGACTGCACGCTTACGGACGTCCTGAGACGAGAATCTTCCTGCTGGACTGCTGCGACATCGGTGGTTCTATCTATACTCGTGCTGAGCTGCGGTACGGCCTCTGCATGCACCATAGAATCCAGCAGCGTCGACCGATAGCTGAGAAGGATATCTGCATCCGCGCTCTCCTTCAGAGAAACGAGCTCCGCCTCCTGCATCGTCGGACGCTTCGATAGGCGCTCGAGTGGGATGTCGGTATAGATGCGGAGCTTCTCGCCGCGAAGCACCTTCGCTGCAACCTCCTTCGCCTTTCGGAGATCCGTGAGAAGAAAGCCATTTTCCTTCGCAAAGAGGTCCACCGAAAAAGCGCTCTCCTCATCGGTCGCCGTTGTAATGATCGGCTCCGCCCCGAGGAGGGGTGCGATGGTGCGGGCGAGGGCATTGGCCCCACCCAGATGTCCACTGAGAAGTGAGATGACGTAATGGCCTGCTTCATCGATCACCAGCACGGCCGGGTCCACGGCTTTTCCTGCGAGAAATGGGGCAATCGCACGCACCGCAATGCCCGTGGCACCAACGAACAGGAGGGCATCACAGCCACGGTGGGGGTCTTCGAGCGTCGCGTTCGAAAGTTTATCCACCGTCCTGTCGCTGATATGCACATTTTCTTCTTCGCTGGAGCCTGCATCTCTCAGCTTCCTGTCGCCATCTTTCCGCGCCTGATGTGCAGATGCAAAGCACGCCGCCACGATGTCGTGCAGGCTCCGTGGATCGGAAAGCTCCGGCAGCGCCGTGGTCTTTGCGTGGAGCGTGATCTCAAGTGGCTCGGCCTCCGTGCTCTCCGTTTCGAGCGTTTTCCACTCGTCACCAGCGGAAGCATCCACCGGAGAGGACGGGGTCTTCTCTCCATCCCATCGTCCCGGAGATGAGAGCCACTGCGCCCGGAGCCGCTCGGAAAGTCGATATCCCTTTTCTGTAAATGCAATGATGTGAATTTCCATGTTGCTCCTCCATCTGCGAAATAAGCGGCGTCTCTATGGGCTCTGACTTTCATTGAAGCCATGTCTCCTACCTATATCCGCTTTTCGCTGTACCCATCCTCTCGAAACATCATCATAAGCATCGGAAGCAGGTGGCGTCCATGCCGCTATGCATGCTTACTTCCTTCCCGGAAGGCCGTCGTAAAGCTCGGGTCATACAGCTTTGACGCTTCGTAGATCGTGTGCTCATCAGTCGCACGCCCTACGATGATGAGCGCGGGCTTTAGACGCCCCGCCTCATTCCGTGCCTCGGGCACTTCGAAGGCCGATGGAAGCTTTGACAATGTTGTGCGCACGACGCGCTCATCCGGCCAGCTCGCGCGGAACACGACGGCGGTGGGCGTATCCTCTGGATATCCTCCCTCGATGAGCTCTCGCTGTACCTTTTCCGCAAGCGTTACCGACAGGAACAGCACCATGGTTGCCTGGTGCACGGCAAGCTTCCTGAGCTGCTCCTGCTCTGGGACCGGTGTCCGGCCTTCGGCGCGCGTAATGATGACCGTTTGTGTTACTCCGGGTAATGTATATTCGGCTTGTAACGCTGCCGCCGCACCACAGAACGCACTGACACCCGGACAGACATCGTAGTCGATCCCGTGCGCCTTCAGGAAATCCATCTGCTCCCGGATGGCACCATAGAGAGAGGGGTCACCCGTGTGGAGGCGGGCGACATTGGCCCCCTCCTCCGCGGCTTCCAGATACAGCGCACAGACCTCATCGAGGTTCATGTTCTTCGAATCATAGATGCGCGCGTCTGACCGACACTCGTCGAGCAGCGCCGGATTCACGAGGGATCCCGCATAAATCACGATGTCTGCCTCGCGGAGAAGCCGCGCACCCTTCCGTGTGATAAGCTCCGGATCGCCCGGACCTGCTCCAATAAAATGAACCATATCTGCCTCTTTCTGTGAAGGTGGGTTTCTTCACCCCCTCCGCACGGTTTTGAATCTGCCCTTCCGTTGAACCCACCTGGTACTTCCTATGCTTCCGGCACATGAGAATCGATCGCTGTCCTTATGCTGAACCTGCCCGCTTCCAGGAATGAGCCTATCATAGCATGTCCATTCCATTTAATATAGAAAAAGCCGACAGGTTTTCTCCCGTTGGCTTTTCATGATATCGTTTCCTACCTCTCCCACCCCAACGCCACGTCAAGCACCATCATGACGCTGAAGCCAACAGCGAAGAGCAGCGTCCCGACATTCGAGTGATGGCCCTGCGACATTTCCGGAATCAGCTCCTCGACCACCACGTACAGCATGGCACCAGCCGCGAAGCTGAGAAGATATGGAAGGAGCGGAACGATAAGCTGGGCGGCGAGAATCGTCAGCACTGCCCCGATGGGCTCCACAATTCCGGACAGCACGCCCCCGATGAAGGCTCGTTCCTTGCTCTCCCCTTCGGCACGAAGCGGCATGGAGATGATGGCTCCTTCTGGAAAATTCTGGATGGCAATGCCGAGCGAGAGGGCGAGTGCACTCGCAGCCGTGATCTGTGCGCTTCCCGCGAGGAAGCCTGCATACATCACGCCGACCGCCATGCCCTCGGGAATATTATGAAGCGTCACGGCCAGCACCATCATGGTAGTGCGATTCAGATGACTCTTCGGTCCTTCCGCCTCACTGCTTCCAGCATGCAGATGCGGAATCAGATGGTCGAGCACAAACAGAAACAGAATGCCGATCCAGAAGCCGACGAAGGCAGGAATGAAAGAAAGCTTCCCCCAGTCTGCCACCTGCTCGATCGCTGGAATCAGAAGACTCCAGATGGACGCCGCGACCATGACTCCTGCTGCAAAGCCAGTCAGTGCCCTCTGCACCAGATCCCCCAGTGCCCGTTTCATAAAAAATACGCACGCCGCTCCAAGACTCGTTCCAAGAAATGGAATGGCGATGCCAATCCATGTATTCATTTCATTTGACATGTTCTATCCTCCTTTGGTTAGTCTATACTAACTCTTATTCATGAAAAACGCTATCTGTTTCAGGTGGTGTTTTTCATGTTCAGCATTCATCTGCATCCGCCTTTATCTTCGATACCGTAATTTTGTTATCTCTTATTCATATACACAATCCTGAAAGATTTATGAAGAATACTTCCTTTACTGGCTTTTCACTTCTGCTCTTTGTAGAATACATTTAGAAGCAACGGATACGTGAAGCGCTTCCCCACGCGCAGACTCCATCTTCTATGCATGAAGGAACACGGTTGTCTTCTAGCACAAGGAAGTGCTTTTTCATCATGTACAAACGAAAGGAAGTCTCCTATGAAGCTTTCGAAAAAAACGATTCGGCGGGCCGTTTTCCATGTGAATCTGTTCCTCGCCTCGTCCATCTTCAGCATGAGTGCCTTCGCAGGCGTCGCGGGGCATGGCGTGGATCCAGCCCTACTGTCGGCTGCGAGCTCTGCCGCTGCGAATTCATCCTCTGACGCCTCTTCGGTCACCGCCGTCGATCAGAGCACTGGACATGCTGCTGCCAATGCACTCGGCCAGAGCGCAGACACCAGCGCGCCTTCGATTTCATCTGCCTCTGCACAGACCGACACAACTACGACCCCATCCATCTCTGGCGCGCTGAATGGTGCACCGACCGGGCTTCCGGAAACACAGCCTGCAGCGGAGGCACTTCCACCAACCGAGGAGGAAATTGCAAGCTACTTTCAGGGTGCCTATGTCGTCGGCGATTCCGTCGCCTATGGCTTTCAGCTCTATGCAAACCGAAATCGTGGGAACAGCGCCATTCTTCAAAACCTCGGCTTTCTGACCCGCGGAAGCTTTTCCGCACACAATGCCTTCTCCGCGATTTCCTCGAAGTCCGTGCATCCGCTGCTGCAGGGCACCCAGCATCACATCTGGGATTCTCTCCAGCTCGTCGGAGCGAAGCATGCCTTCCTCTTCTTCGGCCTTAATGATTTAAACATTGGCGGCGTTCCAGGAACGGTGGACTACTATACGCGTCTCATCCAGCAGATCCGCGCCGTCAATCCGGAGATTGAAATCACCATTCTCAGTACGACCCCGATGTACCAGGGCTCTGAGAAGGGGCAGCTCACCAATGCAAACATCGATGCACTGAACCAGGAGATGCAGGCCCTCGGTGAAACCGCAGGCTGGGATTACCTCGACCTCGCCACGCCGCTGAAAGCGGAAAACGGCACGCTGGCTGCCCAGTACTGCTCGGATCACTACGTGCATGAAACGAACGCCGCCTATCAGATCTGGCTCCAGCGCTTCCATGACTACGCTGCTGCGAAGCTCTCTGCCAGACCATAGGCACGAAAGCGCCTGAAAACACGAAGGATGCCTATAAAAACCGTGCTGATTTCACGGTTCCATAGGCATCCTTCTTTTCGTTCTAGGTGAACGTGCCTATGGGTTTATGAAAACGTATAGGCACATGATCAAAAAAGTGGGCCGCACATGCCTATAGTCCACTTTCAGACCATAGGCACATCGACCCAATTCCAGGCATAACATGCCTGGGCGCAGCAGGAAGCTCCAGGCACATTTTCGGAAAATGGACGTTTCGTGCCTAGAGTGCCCCTCGAAACTCCTGAAGCAGGGCCTCCGCGTCCTGTGTTTTTCCAACACAACCGAAGCGCTCGGAGTAGATGATGACACCGAAGCGCATCTGGCCACGGATGCGATGGGCGAGATGCTGTTCGACGGCCTCAAGAATCGACTGCATGACCGGTGCCCGCAGTCCCATCTCTTCGAGCTGCGTCAGCATTTCCTCCGTCGTGATCGCCTCACGGAGCATCTCAATCTGTGTCCGCGTGCCTCCGGCGAGGGCGAGGTGTGCGGCAAAGATTTCCCAACGGCCATCCGCCACACGGCTATGCGTATTCATGATGCCGGCAGCGAGCTTTACGAGCTTGCCAATGTTTCCGACCAGAAGGAATTCCGTGACGCCATAGGAAACGGCAAGATCCAGCGCTTCGCCGATGTAGTTTGAAATCTCCACCACCGGCATCCCGCGAAGCCCCAGATTTTCTTCCACATAGCGCTGCCCATAATTTCCAGGGACGGCGAGGATGCGGCGCGCAGGGAAATGCATACCTTCTTTGAATGCCTCCGCGCATCCTCTCTCGTCCATTTCCACATGATCTGGCCCTTTGCCATCCACTGCTTCCCTCTTCATCTGTGCATATGCAGCCTGGGATGCCCCTCTGCGCCTTTCGGAAGTCTCCACCTCCAGCGCAAGCGCCTGCCGAATCGAGGTCTCGATCGTTCTGACGATGGCGGCCTCCGACATCGGCTCGACGATGCCTGTCGTTCCGAGAATCGAAATCCCACCTACAATGCCGAGCCGCGGATTAAAGGTCCGCGCTGCAAGCTTCGCGCCCTCCGGTACCGAAATAGTGATAAGATAGCATCGGTTCTTGTTCTTCTCTTTATTTTCGTGCTTCTCTGTATTCTCTATATTCTCTATATTCTCGTTCTTTTCTGCATTCTCATCGTTCTTTTCTGCATTCTCGTCGTTCTCTCTATGCTCTCTGCTTTTTCCCTTTTCTGTCGGCACCTCCTGCCTCTGGTTTTCTTCGAACGCATCCTCAAACTGCTGGAGTACCTGCTGCACCGCTGTAAATATCATCTGCCGTGGCACACGGTTAATCGCACTCTGTCCGATGGCCTGCTCCAGTCCCGGTTTCGTGACTCGGCCGACACCCACGCCCCCCGTAAGATACAAGCGTCCATCACGAGACGCGAATGCTTCCTTCGGTGCACATACCCATGGCTGCTTTTTCCCGATCACAGAAAGCCCCTGTGTATCCCCTGCACCTGCTTTCTCTGGATCGTCTGGATCGTCAGAAAATCCCCGCTGGCTTTTACCCTCTGTACCTTTTCCCTCCGAAGTCAGAGGACGAGGGGCGTCTTCCCCGTCTTCAGAAGGCCACGGAATACATGGCTCAACATACGCCCGGATTTCCGTGCCATTGGTCACGTCCGGATCGTCGCCCGCATCCTTCCGTGTGGCGAAGCCTCCATCCTCCGTTGGATAGACGGAAAGCGTGACACGCGTCATCGCGTCATGAAAATCATTCACTCCAGCGGGAAGCGTTCGTTCACGTTCCGGCATCGTACATTTTTCCCGGGGCCATTCATTCACGTTTTCATCCATGGAAGAACGCGCCTGCACCTGTTGCCCTTCGGAGCCCGGCCGCCCTTCGTCTCGCCAGGTTCCCCTTCCCTTCGGCGCTAAGGGAAGCTGTACCGTCACCTCCTGAAGCAGCTGCCCCGTCAGAAGCCGAATCATCGCCGCCTGCGCACAGGCCGCCGCGCAGGTGCCTGTCGTGAAGCCACAGCGAAGCTTCTTCTGATTTTTATATACGTATTCGTTCATAGTACGTGTTCTCTTCCTTCATGCTGCCGAAACCGCCGATCATCGAAACGAACGTTTCATGATCCCGGGGCGGGCATGCAGTCCTGTCTCACACAGGCTCTATTCACAATTTTCCGATCTTCCATACAGCAGCGCATACTCCTCTCCCGTGATGTCATAGAGTGGGGCAATGATGTCTTCGCGAAAGATCTCTACAGGGGTTCCGAAATGCTCTGCATGCCCGTCCTTTACGGTCAGAAGTCGATCCGCGAGAAGCCGCGCAAGCTCCATTTCATGGAGTGAGGCAATGATGGTCATCCCGGCTCCTGCCTTCTCCCGAAGCACGCGGAGGAGCTGCAGCTTATAGTGAATGTCGAGATAGCCGGTCGGTTCGTCCAGGATGAGGATCTTCGGATCCTGCGCCAGCGCCCGTGCGAGGAGCGTCCGCTGCTTCTGTCCATCACTGAGCTCTCGGAAATCCCGTGCACGAAGCGGCAGTAGATCCATGGCGGCCATGGCATCCTCTACCTTTTCTTCATCCTCTGTCTGAAGACGGCCGAGACGTCCCGTATACGGATAACGACCGAGAGCGACCACATCCCGTACCGTCATGAGCTCGGGCTTCGGACGATCGGTGAGCAGCACCGCCATTTCCTGTGCCAGTGCGTTTCCGGACAGACGCTGCAGATCCTGCCCTGCCAGCTCCACCGTTCCAAAAATCGGAAGAAGGACGCGCGACAGGGTCTTCAGTATGGTGGATTTTCCAGCGCCATTCGGTCCGATCAGCGCAAGGATTTCCCCCTGCTTCAGCTCGAAGCTCAGGTTCTCCAGAACGACTGTCCCATGATACCCCGCCGCAACCTTCTGAACGGCCAGGACCAAGCTGCTGCCCGTTGCGTGCTGCGCATCTCTCCTGTTCTCTTTCTCCATCGGCTTCTTCAGAACCGCGTCCTCCAGCTCTCCTGTCATGGCTTTCCTCCTTTCCATCCACTCCTGCCGCTTTTCTTTTATGTCGGAGCGTTCTTCACTCCCTGCTCTGATTTCTTTATCTCTACGCACGTTCCCGTCTCTTTACAGAAAAATCAATACTCCTGGTTCTTTTCCGCACTGTAATCCCTACCGTCGATGCTCCTGTAAAAGCATCCAGAGGACGATCGGCGCCCCGATGAGGGAGGTGACCGTCGAGATATTGAGCTCGGTTGGACTTAACAGGGTCCGAGCGAGGAGATCACACGCCGCGGTAAAGGCTGCACCGCCGAGAAATGCCGCCGGAATCAGTACACGTGGCTCCGAGGTCCGAAGCAGACGGCGCATGATGTACGGCGCGGCGACGCCAACGAAGCTGATCGGCCCTGCAAAGGCCGTGACCGTCGCCGACAGGATACTGGAAAGTAAAATCAGAATCGTGCGAAAGCGTTTCACCTGAACCCCGAGGGACTGTGCATATCCCTCACCGAGCCGAAAGGCGCCGATCGGCTTGGACATGCGAAAGATAAGCCCCGTCGTCACCCCAACGATCAGCGCCGACACCAGCACGTCCTGCCCATCGGCCCCTGAAAAGGAGCCGAGCGACCAGCCATGGAGATTCACGATGTCCGCATCCTCTGCAAAGGTGATGAGAAAGTCCGTGATGGCATTCGTCACGTATCCAATCATGATGCCGCCGATCAGAATGGATGCCATGTGCTGGACACGCTTCGACAGAAAAAGAATGAAGCCGGTCGAAAGGAGCGCGCCCAGGAAGGCGGCCGCAACATTGAGTGCAGCACTTGTCGTCTGAAGCTGCGACAGGGTGAAGAGCATGGAAAGCGTGACCGTCAGCTTCGCCCCGCTCGAAATACCGAGAATATAGGGACCCGCAATGGGGTTTTCGAAGAAGGTCTGCAGCAGAAAGCCACTGAGCGCCAGTGCACCTCCAAGTATCATCGCGAGGCAGACCCTCGGCAGGCGGATGCGCCAGAAAATGGTCCGGGAAATCGCATCTCCACGGAGCGCGACGGTCCCGATGGAAAGATTCAGATAAAGAATGAAGCAAAGAACGAGCGCCAGTCCCAGAAATACAAGGAGATAGCGCAGTCGTCGTTTTCTGTTTTCCCGTTCAAATTCCTGCATGCTCTTCTCTCCTTCCTGCCTGCTGCTTTTTCATGGCCTTCAGTATACTCGATTTCGTCACACACGAACAGTAAAAGAAAGTCGAAGAAAGGTCTTCCGGCGCGAAACGCACGCGCAGAGAAGCAGCCCTTCTTCGACTTTCAGTTATCGAACGTGCTTCAGAAAATGCATGTCTCCGCCACCCGTCAGCATGGTTCGGACATCCTCTGCAAAATCAGCCATACGATCACTCAGCTGATAAAAGTCCTTATTCGTGGTATAGACCTGTCCCTCCTGCACCGCCTTAAAATCGGCAAAGAGTGGATTCTTCTCGAGGAGGGCATCGATGGAGGCCAGCGGCTCATCGAGGGTGGCCGAATAAATAAGATAATCCACATCCTTACAGCTTCGGTAGAAATCCTCCACCGAAACGGTCACATTGGTTTTCCGATTCCCGGCACCGATGCCCGACTGCCGTGGGGCGAGGTACCGGGCACCCGCCATTTCAAGAAGCTCTGGAATATAATCCGTCTGCTGTCGTACCTGAATCTGTCCCGCCGTATTCACATAAAAATACACGACGGTCGGACGTGCTTCCTGCCCTGCAGACGATGCCAGCGCTTCCTGTGCATCCTCTGAATGCGCCGATCCTTCCTCTGCGGCTCCGTCTCCATTCGCTTTTTCACTTCCCTGCAGTCCCGCTTTCTGGACCTCTGAAAGTCGCGCCTTTTCCTTCTGGTAGAACTGCTCTGCCTCCTTTTCATGGCCAAACAGCGCTCCATACACACGAATCCACTCCATGCGGCCCAGCACATGTGGCTCATAGCTCGAGTAATCGATATAAACCGGAATGCCGAGGGACTCGAGCTTTTCCTTCACCTCCGGCTTCCGAAGAATCATGGTGGACTCGAGGGCCAGATCACAGCCCTCCCGAAGGAGCGTCTCGTAATCCGGTTCGGAATACTTTCCCGCAAACAGCATGCGCCCCTCCTGCATGGCGGTGCGTGCCGCATCCACATACCAGCCCTCCGCGCGGAGGCCTGAAAAACGGATCTGCGAAGCAGCGCCAATGTCGCAGAGCGGGGCCATGGTGGCGCTCGCCGCGACGTAGGCGGCCGCGAGCGGCTGCTGAATCACTGTAAGCGAAGGGGCCTCGTGCGCCGATACCTGGCCATTTTCCGGCACAAGCAGATAGCGATCCTGCCCCCCGGCAATTTCCAGAAGTGTATACGGAAGCCCTGCCGCATCCTCATAGGTACTGAGCCGAAAATACGTAGCGGCATCATTGGGCTCCGTTCGGAGAAGCTGAAGTCCATCGATCTCCGGTGCCGCGGACCAGGTCAGCTGCCCATCGGCACGCGACGTCGTTCCATCCGAAGCGGATGGCGTCGTTTCGGCCATGCCCGGCTCTGCAGTTTCGCTTCCCTCTGTTCCAGCAGCATCCATCGAGCGCTCACGTGCCTCCTGCATGGCCTCTTCTACCATCGCTGATGCGAGGCTGTGTGCATTGCCCTCATCCTCCATCGGAAGCAGGACGGAGCTATCAAACGTAAGCGTATAGTCAATTTCGTACGGCTTCGACATCGCCGTCGTATCTGCTATTACGGAAATCGGCGTATCGAGTGCGGACACCGGTATCGTCATCCGCGCATGTCCCGTCTCCGAATCGACGTCCGCATCATAGCGAACGCCCTCCACCTTCATGTAATCGTAGTGTGCACTCGACCAGTGGATGTCGGCCATCGCCTGCCCGTTCTTCACATAAAAGCCCGTCGGTGAAGCGACCGAGGCTCGCCCCGAGCCGCCCGTCAGCGTGACCGAAATCCAGTAGCTTCCATCCGGAATCTCGGAAAGGCTCGAAAAGGACAGAACGGTACTGGTCTTTGAAGTCGCATCGCCCTGGGAAGCTTCAGCTGTAGCCGTGTCCGAAGACGCGCCCCCCTCTGCTCCCCTCGTCTCTATGCCTGCCGCCGGGGCGTCCTTCACATGGCTCCCACAGGCAGAGAGAAGAAAGGCCGAAAGGAGGAACGAAAGAAGTGGAAGCATGATCCATGCCTTCGCTCCTCTCCGATGCGGCTTTCCTGCCGCAGCAGGCCTGCTTCCACACGCTTCTTTTCTGAAAGCATCAAAACGAAGGGCGCCTTCATTTATTTTCCTGCTCTGTGGAGCCCACTTCTTCTCACACGCCATCGATGTCCCTCGTCAGATCTTCATGCGGCTGATCCCCGTGCAGCTTTCCCTCGAAGTAGTGCTTCCGGCACAGCGCCACGTAGGATTCATTGCCCCCCAGCATCACCTGGGCACCCGTCCGCACGATTTTCCCGTCGCTGAAGCGCGTATTGAAATGCGCCTTTTTTCCACACCAGCAGAGGGTCGGAATCTCCTCCAGACGATCTGCCAGCTCACAGAGCCGCTGCGAGCCTGGGAAGAGCTTGCTCTGGAAATCCGTCATGAGGCCATAGCAGATGACGGTAATCTCCCGCTCGTCCACAATATGTGCGAAGGCTTCCACCTCCTCTGGGCTCAGGAACTGCGCTTCATCAATGATGATGACGGTTTCCTTCACGAAGTCGATCGTGTCAAGCCGACGAAGGAAGCTGCTCACGAGCTCGCAGTCCGCATGGAGTCCGATCCGCGATTTAATCTCGTTTTTTCCATCGCGTGTGTCCGTTGCCGGCTTCAGGAGATAGGGCACATAGCCCTTCTCCAGATAGTTGTACCGTACCATGAGCGCATTGGCTGTCTTGCTGCTGCCCATCGCACCGTAGCGGAAAATCAGTTTTGCCATTCCGCTTTTTCCTCCTTAAAATCTCGCATAGTAGCTCATCGCATCCTCATAGCCATTCGTCCGAAGCACAATGTTCAGAATCCGCTCCGCCGCCGCACGAATGTCCTGCTCACTCAGTCTTCCCTCGGCATAGGCCTGCTCGATCGAGGTCTGATCAGACGCTGCCCCTGGCATGATGAGGTCATTGCCCGCCGTAATACAGGTGGCCGCATCCGAACCGCCGCCAGCGAGGGTCGTCGCCCAGTCCGTCATCACGACGCCCTGGAAATGCCACTCCCGGCGCGCAAGCTCAGTGCAGAGGTCGCGGTTATTTGCACTGTGGACACCATTGATCTCGTTATAGCTCGTCATGATGCACATCGGCTGACTTTCCTTCACCGCGATTTCGAAGCCACGGAGATAGATTTCCCGAAGTGCCCGCTCCGATACGCGGACATCCACACCCATACGGTTATTTTCCTGATTGTTGCACGCGAAGTGCTTGATCGTGGTGCCGACACCCGGAAGCGACTGAACGCCCTTCGTGATGGCCGCTGCCATCTTTCCGCTGAGAAGCGGATCCTCCGAATAGTACTCGAAATTTCGGCCGTTCAGCGGATTTCGCTGAATGTTCATGCCGGGTGCCAGCCACCAGGCCACATGGAACTCCTCCATCTCCATGCCGGTCGCTCGTCCCACGGCTTCGAGGAGCTCCTCGTTCCAGGTTTCCGCGAGGTTCGTGCCGACCGGCCAGGCCGTCGTAAACTGATACCAGCGCTCATACTTCTCCGGCTGCTCCGGCTCCGACGCAAAGAAGCCGTTTTCGAGATTCGCGTCAATGCCGGTCTGCAGTGCCTGTCCGCTTTCCCGATCCACGAGATACGAACGGCTGAGGCGAAGGCCGGCTGGTCCATCGGCCATGGAAATGCCCGGAATATGAAGCAGTGCCTCCAGTGCATGGCTGGTTTCCCCGGCCGCACCTGGCACGCGCTGTCCAGCCGCACCCAGCGCCGCCTGATTTCGATTGAATTCACCCATGAGAAGCGGAATCAGATCCTTCACCTCGAGGGTACTTGCGATGGCATGCGCCATCCGGTCGAGCTCATCCTGCGCGACACGGAACACCGGAGCCTCCCCCGGTGTCCAGGCTGTCTCCTCACGCGCGCTCGTCCATCCGAGTGTCTTCTTCGCCCCGGACAGCGACTTTCCCTGTGCGGAAGCCTTCTTCATCGTTTCCCATGCATCCTGCCATGCCTGCGTCTTTTTATGCAGCGTTTCCATCGGTGCGGCACACTCCTGAAAATCCGGATCCTGCACCGGACAGATGTGTGGTACCCGCTCGAGCACCTTTTCTTCCTTTACCTCGACGACACCCGCGAGCTGAAGCGCATGCTCATCGGAGCTGTCGCCTACGAAGATACCATAGCGTCCCGCCTCAATGACCCAGGCGCCCTGCGCTTCCTCATACTGCGCATGGAAGCTTGCAAGCGCGCGTGCATCGATCTCCAGTGTCATGCTTTCCCGCTCGCCTGGCTGTAAAAGGCGCGTCTTCTGAAACGCCACAAGGCGCTTATATTCCTTCGCTTCCACCTGGCCATGCGGTGCGGCGGGATCCACGTTTCCGGCTGACCGAGTCGCTTTCTCGATCTCCGGATTTGCCTCCCTTACGGTCTCCTCGTCCGCCGACCGAGCCACCGGCTGCGGGCAGGCGGCATACACCTGCACGACATCCTTTCCTGCATACGGATTTCCCGTATTCTCTATGCTCACCCTGATGGAAAGCCCATCCGCACGTGCCATCGGTGCCTCGGCAGAAATCGAAAACGAGGTGTAGCTGAGACCATGCCCGAACGGATAGCGTGGCGCTATGCCGAAGGAATCGAAGTAGCGATAGCCGACATAGATGCCCTCGGTGTAACGGGAGCATGCAAGCTGCTTCGCACGTGCCTGCGCGCGTGCTTCACTGGAAGCAGGCGTTTCAGAAGGCTGTGCGGCGCGTGCTGTTTCTACGTCGGAAGCATTGGCCTCCGTTACGGAAGGCGACGAAAATGGCACATCACTGAAGTCCTTCGCCCCCGGATAGTCCAGGTAGTCCTTTGCCCAGGTCGCGGTCAGCTTCGCGGATGGATTGACGAGTCCGAGCAGCACACGGGCGCACGCATTGCCCCCTTCTTCACCGGCCTGCCCCATGAAGAGGATGGCTTTCACCTCCGGCATGGCCTCCAGCACCGAGAGATCCACCTGGGCGCCGGCATTGATCACGACAACGATCTTTTCGACCAGCGTCGCCAGGACCCGAAGATCCTCGAGCTCTGCATCCGTGAGGTAATAATCTCCCTTCGCAAGATGCCGGTCACTGCCCTCTCCGGCGACACGGGAAATCACATACACGGCCACCTTCGCATCCTGGATATCCGTATCCTCGATCGGCCGTCCCTCCGGCATCTCGAATGCATGGCTCGTATACACATCGAAGAAGCGCTGCCCGTTCGAGCCGCCTGCCTCCTCTAGAATCTGCTTCTTCCAGGCCTGCCGTGCGAGCTCATACCGCTCCTCATAGTCCTCGATCCAGGCCCGGCTGGTCACACGCACATGCGCGAGCTGGAAGCCATCATAGATCGATACACTGTGCCGCGCATTGACATCCCCGGAGCCCGTTCCACCCTTGATGGTAAGCCCCGCTCCGGCGCCAAAGAGTGCTACCGGATTTCCCGTAAGAAGTGGCAGCACGCCGTCATTTTTCAGAAGGACAATGCTTTCCTCTGCCACCTCCCGCGCAAGGATGCGATGCCGCTGCTCGCGCTCGGAGATATCCTCTGATCTCGTACCTGTTCTGATGTATTCATTGATCTTCATCTGTATCCTCCTGATATCTTGTCCGCATTTCCTCGATGTCTGTCCGAAGCTTCGCGCGAAGCTCCCGCGGCTCCAGCACCGTGACGCGTTTTCCATACTGCAGTGCCCAGTACTCCATGGCCTCCTCATTGCAGCGGAGGCGGACATCCATCTGTCCATCCGGGTACTGCTCCATGATCTGCACATCTCTTCCGAACCAGTCCACGAGCACATCCATGTCGCTCTGCCGCATGCGGAGAAGCACCGTCACCGATGGGCCGGAAAGCATATAGATGTGCTCTGCCATATGCTGTGGCAGGTTCAGTCCATGCTCCATCCCGATGACCTCCTTCGGATCCTTCCGTGGGTCATCCAGGACGGTCATACTGGTCATCTTGTCGATGCGAAAATGCGAAACGGTATCGTACTTGTCGTAATTTCCAACAAGATAAAAGCAGCCATTCGACATGACGATCTGATATGGGTTATATAGGAAGGGCTCCTTCCGTCGCGGATGCATCCGGCGATCCGTCCCATAGCTGTTATAAAGGAAGGAGATCTTCTTTTTCTGCTCGATGGCCTTATCGATGAGGTCCATATTGATGAGGACCTGTTTATTCTCCGAGCGCTGCAGATTCGTGATGTTCCGAAGATGCGTAAAGCTCGGTGAAAAGTACCGGCTGCCTTCATTGATCAGCTTCCCGATCAGCTTCCTCGCCTGAGCCTTCGTAAGAAATTTCGAAAATACCACCGAATTAATGAGCAGCTGCAGCTCGCCTTCATCGAAGGTACGTGACATCAGTCGATACCCGCCCTCGGTTTCAATGTCATAACCGTACTCGATGAGGCAGTCAATGTTGTTCCGCACTGAACGGCGGTCACACACGACCCCATACTCATCCTTCAGAATCTGCAGTATGCCCTGCTGTGAAATCGAATGCTCTGCATCGGAGTGCTCCTGCAGAACATCATAAATCAGCATGTTGAGCATTTTTTTGCCACTGGCCTCGTACATCGCTCCACCTCCCGCACGCAAATCTCCCTCTATCCTATCATAAAAAAGAGAGGTTTGTGCTATAATCCGAGACAGGATAAAAAAGGAGGTTTTCTCATGTCTGACACCCCACAGAAGAACCCGGCGCTCCGGAATGCCGGCTTCATTCTTTTCTTCCTTTCCGGCATCTGCGCCATCTCGAGCGGCGTCATCGTTTCGATTCTGCGTGATCGCTTCGGGCTCAGCTTCTCCTCAACCGGCACCCTGCTGTCCATCATGTCGGCCGGCAATATCGTCGCCCCGATGCTCGCGGGCTTCCTCCCGGCGAAGATCGGCATGAAGCGTACCGTCATGCTGCTCACCATCGGCTATTTCTTCGGTTACCTGCTCTGCGCCTTTACCGGCGTCTTCGGACTGCTGGCCTTCGCCTTTCTCATCATTGGCCTCACGAAGGGCAGCGCACTGTCGAACTGTACTGTCCTCGTCAGCACAAACGCAGAGGTTCGTACCCGTGCCATGAATGTGCTCCATGCCTGCTACGCTGCCGGTGCACTGCTCTGCCCGTTCCTGATCCAGGCCTTTCTCGGGCTGCACGATCGCGCGCCGATGATCGGCATTGCCCTCGCCGGTCTCCTAATGTGGTTCCTCTTCATTCGAACCGAGTCCATCGAGGAGCGATCGCTCCAGGCAAGGGCCAATGCAGGCGCCCGGAAAGCGGATGGTGAGACCACGATCCGGTCGGCAGCAGCACAGAAAAGTGAAGTTTCGACCCCAGCCGCCACGTCTTCCACGACGGAAGTTCCAGGGGGCACGGCCCATACCGCAGTGGACAATCGTTACGCCTTTCTACGCGATGCGACCTTCTGGATTCTGACCGCCCTCGTGTTCTGTCAGAATGCCGCGGAGCAGTCCGTCAATGGCTGGCTCGTGACCTACTTTAAAAGTGAGCAGATCCTGAGCGGCTCGCTTGCAAACTACACCGTATCCATCATGTGGGGTGCGACGCTGATCGCCCGTCTCCTGATTGCCTTTGTGATTCCGATTAAGAATCTCTATAAGGCGTTGAGCGTGATGGGCTTAAGCCTCACCGTGCTCTATGCGGTTCTCGTGCAGATGCATGCACCGCTTTCCGCCAGTGTCGCGCTCTTCCTGTTCGCCTTCGCCATGGCCGGTGTGAATCCGCTCGCCATCGCCGGGGTTGGACAGATGACGAGCTCTGCTTCCATGGGCGTGCTTCTGAGCACCGCGGCCTGTGGCGCCATCATCATGCCGTACATCATCGGCTGCATCGGCGATGCCGTTTCACTGCAGGCCGGCATGGCGGCGAACCTCGTGCCATGCATCGGCATCTTCGTACTGTCCTTCGTGATGTATCGACGGACGAAAAAATAGTACATGGAAATTCAAAAGGGGCTGTCGCACTAAACTGTGCGGCAGCTCTTTTTTCGTACGACAACCCTAAGCGCATTAAAAAGAGCCCTCCGGAGAGAGCTCTTACAGCCATATATGTGTTTGTAATTACTGAACGCCTACCATTTCGCCTTCTGCATTAAAGGTAACGATCTGACCGTTAATGGTCTGAACGCCCTTCAGGAAGTAGCCGTTAGGATTTACAAAATGTGCATGAAGCTTACCGTCTGTACCAAGCATGTAGTAAACCTCATAGCTGCCGGTTGCGATGATATTACCTGTCGCGTCCACAAAGCAGCCCATTGAATTTCCATCATCGCTTTGGATGGAAAGGAGCATTCCTGTTGCCATCTTTGCCGTAGTACCATCTTCCTTTACAAGCATAGTACCATCCGCAGAGATTTGACCAACGCCCTTAAACGAAGCACCTGCAAGATTTCCACTGGCTTTCTTAAAGGTAACCGTTCCACCACTCACCTGATTAACCGCTGTAGATGCCTGCGCGTTTGCAGATCCCAGTGTAATAACTGCAGATGTAAGATTTGCAGTTCCAGAATTGCTAACTGTTGTCTGAACAGTTGCGCCATCCGATGTGGTGGTTGTTGTAGTTGCATTATTACCAGAAGACGAATGACTCCGAGATGACGAGGAAGAAGATGAGGACGAGCTCTGGGTCTTATTCTCTTCGATCGCCATAAGTACGGCACGAATATCTACACCGCCATTCTTCGGCACAATCAGCGTCCACGAGCCATCCGCATTTTTCGTTGCTGTTGCAGAACCTGCTTCAACTTTATATTTGCTTGCATCACCATCCACTTTAACATGGATGGTCAGCTTTTCCTTCTCGTGTGCAGTTTCGAATTCCTGACCATCTACAGAAGTTTTTCTTGTACCTTCAAGTTGAATCGTGCCATCATGCCGGATGATATAATTGATGTTGGAGGCCAAATCTTTTGTGCCTTGTTCATCGTAAACAGAAGTATTTTCTTTTGTATCCGATTTCTTCCCAACATTAATTGTGTCTTCATTCGTTGATTTAATTTTCCATGCGGTGATCGTCACCTTATTCTTATTCGATGCATTGTCTACATCGATTGCAGTATCTTCTGCTTCGATAGAACCCGTCACAAAAATATTGGTATTTGTCTCACTATCCTTATCGTCATTCAGGATCCAAATACCCGAATTATTTGATTTTACATCGCCTTTTATGACAACGTTAATATCTGAATTCGTAGTACTTACAATCTTGATTCCCGTCGTAGGGTAATATAATCCATCGCCTTCGTCCAGTGCTTGAGAACCACTTACAGTTACCCCACCAGAAACGACATTTATTTTGACTTTGTCCTGATTAGTTTTATCATGATCTTCACTTGCAAGTATAGAAAGTCCGTCTGTATCTAGTTTTCCTTTTACATCTATTTTTCCTCCGATATTAACGTTTGTTTCAGACCCATTGGTCCCATTTATAAAAACTCCTTCTGCATATGCAGGCTCAGATTCTTCTTCATCTTCAATCTTGGACACAAGTCCAGAAGTATTTATATCAATATTTCCACCGATGTCTATATTCGATATTTTCTCTGTCCGATTACTGATAATTACCCCAGTTCCACTGTTAGCGTCCAGCTTGACGTTTCCATCGATTTTCGTATGAGCTGCGTCACGATTGGATACTGCAGCATGGCTATAGTCGTCATCTCTTTTTACGGTGACATCACCGGATATGTTGACTGTTCCTTCTTCTTTATTCGCCACGTTTCCATTCGTCACGTTTCCATCTACGGATACAGTTCCACCTTGGTTAATAATATCACCGTCAACATTTCCCTTTACTGTAACCGAAGAATCGTCTCTTACAAAAATAGATTCTCCATCATCATTACGAGAAAGAGAGCCATTTACTGTAACATCGGTATCATTGCTCGCATTCACATAGTTATCATGAATATCGCTTGCATCTACTGTTACCTTTTCGCCGGTATCAAAATACTCTGCGAATGATGCCATCGGTGTGGTAAATACCATTGACGCACTAAGAAACCCTACGAGTATTGCGTTAAATAATGACTTTTTACTTCTTTTCATATTTTACCCTTCCATGCGCTGTAAAAAATCTGCAGCTTATAAAACGCCTATTCCCATAACCATAATTTGATCTTTGCTCTGCCCTCCTATGCATTTATGATTTAATCAAATTATTGTTTTATTTATAAAAATTATACAACCAGCGCATGCGTTCCAGGCATTCTTTTGTTATATATATATATATATATATAACATCAGCTTATGATAGCGCTTTCTTTTTTGCACAGGTCTTTGATACCTGAACTTGTCAGAACGCGCTCACGTCTTATCCGAAGGAAATTACGCACTTTATGAAAATACAGAAAAGTCCTGGAACTGGCTCATAGAGCCAGTTCCAGGACTAAGAAGATACTTGTGCTGTCAAAGACAGGATACTACATCGCTATGGAATGGGTGGATCGAATCTCATCTTCATAAAGATCTAATAGATAATCTGGGCCTTCTTTCCAGACGGCTGTGTCAAAGTCGAACAGCATGTCATATGTTGATGACTCCGCAAATTGGAGCATTGCTTCTTCAAAAGGAAGATTGTGCTTCTGCGCAAATTTGA
>DJEQ01000120.1:8082-17435 GCA_002431355.1 Oribacterium sp. UBA5894 | reverse complement strand
GAGCGTTTTCATCAGGAAAACGCTCCGTTGACAGAGGGCCTAGTGCCGCTTGGGGTCCCTGGCTTAGCTGTTTCCGGTCTCGGCGTACTGGTTTCTGATGCCTGCCCTCTGCCCTACGCCACTTCTGCAGCCAGCGAAAGCTGCCTCCCGGTGTCCTTTTGAATTTACAAAAGTTTTATGATTCTGCCGATTGAATGCCCATTTTTTAAATGCTACAATGCTATTTTGTTATTCTATCATTAAATATAGGTAATAAGAGGTTATTTCATGCAGCAATATAGACTCGGAATCGATATCGGTTCTACAACGGTAAAAATCGCCATTCTCGATGAGGCGAAGCAGCTTCTTTTCTCGGATTATCGTCGGCACCATGCGGATATTCAGGGAACACTGGCGGATATTCTCGAGGAGGCGCGGACGAAGCTCGGAGAGATCCGGCTTGCGTCGGTCATCACAGGCTCCGGCGGACTCACGCTCAGTAAGCACATGCAGGTATTCTTCTGTCAGGAGGTGGTCGCGGTCGCGACGGCGCTCAAGGACTATCGTCCAGATACCGATGTTGCGATCGAGCTGGGCGGCGAGGATGCGAAGATCATCTACTTTAAGGGTGGGGTGGATCAGCGCATGAACGGTATCTGTGCCGGTGGTACGGGCTCCTTCATTGACCAGATGGCCTCGCTTCTCCATACCGATGCTGCGGGGCTCAATGAGCTGGCTGCCCACTACCAGATGATCTATCCGATTGCAGCGCGCTGTGGTGTCTTTGCAAAGACGGATATTCAGCCGCTCATCAATGAGGGTGCTGCACGTGAGGATCTCGCAGCGTCCATCTTCCAGGCCGTGGTCAATCAGACCATCTCCGGTCTGGCACAGGGGAAGCCGATCCGTGGTCATGTGGCTTTCCTCGGCGGCCCGCTTCACTTCATGCCAGAGCTTCGGAAGGCGTTCATTCGCACCCTGCATCTTCAGGGCGACGAGATCATTGAGCCGGAGAACAGTCATCTCTTTGCGGCCATTGGTTCCTGCCTGAACTGCCCGGCGGATGCCACAGAAACGTCCATCTCAGAGCTCATCCAGAAGCTTCGGCACGGCATTCATATGGATGCCGAAATTAAGCGAATGGATCCGCTCTTCCATAATGAGGCAGAGTATCAGGAGTTCACGGAACGGCATGAGAAGGCGCGCGTGAAGACGGCGGATCTTCGCCGCTATCATGGCAATGTCTTCCTCGGCATCGATGCCGGCTCGACCACCACGAAGCTGGCGCTCGTATCGGAGCAGGGCGAGCTGCTGTATAAATTCTATGCAAACAACAACGGTTCACCGATTGCAACGGCCATTCAGTCCATGAAGGAAATCCGTTCCCTGCTGCCGTCCGATGCACGCATCGCCTACAGCTGTTCGACCGGCTATGGTGAGGCGCTTTTAAAGTCGGCCTTCCAGCTGGATGAGGGGGAGGTGGAAACCATCTCTCACTACTACGCGGCCGCGTTCTTCGAGCCAGAGGTCGACTGTATCCTCGATATCGGTGGTCAGGACATGAAGTGCATCCGCATCAAGGATGGCACCGTGGATTCGGTACAGCTCAATGAGGCCTGCTCCTCTGGCTGTGGCTCTTTCCTCGAGACCTTCGCACGCTCTCTCGATTACTCGGTCATTGATTTCGCCCATGAGGCGCTCTATGCGAAAAATCCGACCGATCTCGGCTCCCGCTGCACCGTCTTCATGAACTCCAATGTGAAGCAGGCGCAGAAGGAGGGCGCAACCGTCGCAGACATTTCTGCGGGTCTCGCCTACTCCGTCATCAAGAATGCGCTTTACAAGGTTATCAAGGTGACGGATGCAAAGGATCTCGGACAGCACATCGTGGTGCAGGGTGGTACCTTCTATAATGATGCCGTCCTGCGTGCGTTCGAAAATCTGCTCGGTGCACACGTCGTGCGACCGGATATCGCGGGCATCATGGGTGCCTTCGGTGCTGCTCTCATCGCACGGGAGCGCTATCAGCTGAAAAATGAAAAGCTGAAGAGCATGAAGCCGGGCGAGGAGAAGAAGGAAGCATTGACCGCCTATGGTCGTGTGCAGACCAGCATGCTGCCGATCGATGACATCATTGGCCTGAAGTACACCACCCGCATGGCCCGCTGCCAGGGCTGCAACAACCACTGCGTTCTGACCATCAATCAGTTCGGTGCCGGTCGAAACTTCATCTCCGGCAACCGCTGCGAGCGTGGACTTGGAAAGGCCAAGGCGAAGTCGGATATTCCGAACCTTTTCGCCTATAAGATGAAGCGCATGTTTGACTATGAGCCGCTGCCAGCGGATCTCGCCGAGCGTGGCGAGGTCGGTATCCCGCGCGTGCTCAATATGTATGAGAACTATCCGTTCTGGGCGACCTTCTTCCGGGAGCTTAAGTTCCGGACCGTGCTCTCTCCGGCCAGCACGCGTCAGATCTACGAGCTCGGGATCGAAACGATTCCTTCGGAGTCCGAGTGCTACCCGGCGAAGATCTCACATGGACACATTGAGTGGCTCATCAAGCATGGTCAGAAGTTTATCTGGTATCCATGCATTCCGTATGAGCGGAATGAAACGGCCGATGCAGGGAATCATTACAACTGCCCGATGGTCACCTCCTACGCGGAGAATATCATCAACAATGTCGAGGATCTGCAGAATGAATCGATCCTCTTCATGAAGCCGTTCCTGGCACTGACAAACGAAAAGATCTGTACCGATCAGCTCGTCAAGGTCTTCGTGCATCCGGATCGCATCGAGGATTCGATTCGTCCAGTGGGGGATCTCACCCTGGAGAAGATCGGCGAACAGTTTAAGAAGTGGAATTTCACGGAAGCCGAGATTCGTTCTGCCGCTCACGAGGCCTGGATGGAGCTTCAGCGCGCACATGAGGATATGGAAAAGAAGGGAGAGGAAACCCTTCGCTGGATGAAGGAAACCGGCCATCGCGGCATTGTCCTCGCCGGTCGTCCGTATCATGTGGACCCGGAGATCAACCACGGCATCCCGGAGCTCATTACGAGCTACAACTTCGCCGTGCTGACCGAGGACTCTGTGTCCCAGCTCGGGAAGATCGAGCGTCCGCTCATCGTCACCGACCAGTGGATGTACCATACCCGTCTCTATCGCGCGGCCTCCTTTGTAAAGACGCGAGACGACCTCGATCTCATCCAGCTGAACTCCTTCGGCTGTGGTCTCGATGCCGTCACGGTGGATCAGGTGCGGGATATTCTGACCGGCTCGGATAAGATCTATACCGTGCTGAAGATCGATGAGGTCAATAACCTCGGTGCCGCGCGCATCCGTATCCGCTCGCTGATTGCGGCGATTCGTGTCCGGGAGGAGCAGCACTATACACGGACAATGCACTCCGCCAGCTATGATCGTGCCCTCTTCACGAAGGAGATGCGGAAGGAGCACTACACCATCCTCTGCCCGCAGATGTCGCCGATTCACTTCGAGCTGATCGCCCCGGCAGTACGTGCCTGTGGCTACAACATCGAGGTGCTTGACAATGCCAACCGTACGGCCATCGACACGGGTCTCAAGTACGTGAACAATGATGCCTGCTATCCGTCCATCATCGTGGTCGGGCAGATCATGGATGCCCTGAATTCCGGGAAGTATGACCTCAATCACACCGCGGTCATCATGTCCCAGACGGGTGGTGGCTGCCGTGCGTCCAACTACATTGGCTTCATCCGTCGTGCCCTCGAGCATGCCGGGATGGCGCAGATTCCGGTCATTTCGCTCAATGCGAATGGCATGGAAACCACACCGGGCTTCAAGCTGACGCTGCCACTTCTCACGAAGGCACTGCAGGCGGTCGTTTATGGCGATATCTTCATGCGCTGTCTGTACGCAACGCGTCCATACGAGGCGACCCCGGGTGCAGCCAATGCTCTCCACGCAAAGTGGCGGACGACCTGCATTGCCTCGCTCTCGAAGAAGGGCTCGTCCATGGGTGAATTCTCACGGAACGTGCGGGGCATCATCCATGATTTCGATGTCCTTCCGCTGAAGGAGGGTCTGCGAAAGCCGAAGGTCGGCATCGTGGGTGAGATTCTCGTCAAGTTCTCGCCGCTCGCGAATAACCACATCGTGGATCTGCTCGAACGGGAGGGCGCGGAGGCGGTGATGCCGGATCTCATGGACTTCCTGCTCTACTGCTTCTACAACCAGAATTTCAAGTATGAGAATCTGGGTGCCGGCTGGAAGGGGCGGACGCTGTGCAATGCTGCCATCAGTCTGCTGGAATTTTTCCGGAAGACGGCCCGGAAGGCCTTTGCACAGTCAGAGCGCTTCATGGCTCCGGGGGAGATCCGGGAGCTTGCGAAGATGGCACGCGATTATGTGTCGCTCGGCAATCAGACCGGTGAGGGCTGGTTCCTGACGGGCGAAATGCTCGAGCTGATCGGCGAGGGTGTACAGAACATCGTCTGCACGCAGCCGTTTGGCTGTCTTCCGAACCATATCGTCGGAAAGGGCGTCATCAAGGAGCTGAAGCGGCATCATCCGGAGGCGAATATCATCGCCGTGGACTATGATCCGGGTGCTTCCGAGGTGAATCAGCTCAATCGTATCAAGCTGATGCTGACGGTTGCGCAGAACAATCTGAAGGCGGAATAAGGCGTGGAACGGCCTATAGGCGGGCGAAAGCGTTCCTGCAGTCAGTTGCACTGCGTTGTAAAAATCTAAAAAACGGACCCTAAGAATCACTAGGCCCCCTGCAATCGCGGAGATTCTCTTGATGAGAACTCCGCGTTGTCAGGGGGGCTAAGGAAAAGTACCAAGTGATTCTACAGGGTCCGTATTTTGATTTTTATCGTCCTCGTGCAATTCCTTTGGGAACGCTTTCGCCCGCCACGAGCCGTTCTGCGCCATGGGCGACGGGGCTGATCTGGGAAAGCGAGCACTTTCACCCGCTGCAGGCCGTTCTGCGCCATGAGCGACGGGGCTGATCTGGGAAAGCAAGCACTTTCACCCGCTGCAGGCCGTTCTGCACCATGGGCGACGGGGCTGATCTGGGAAAGCAAGTGCTTTCGCCTGATCACTGGGGTTCTGCTTAGCCTTCGTAGATCGGGTGTGCCTTTGTGAGCTCGAGTACCTTGGCGGTCACGTCGTCCTTCGTCGCTTCGAAGTTCGTCGCGACATTCCAGATGCAGTCGGCGATTGGTGCCATGTCGGCCTCCTTGAAGCCACGGGTTGTGACGGCTGCGGTACCGATGCGGACGCCGGAGGTCACGAATGGGGAACGTGGGTCGTTTGGAATGGCGTTCCGGTTCAGGGTGATATGCACCTCATCGCAGTTATTCTGCAGTACCTTGCCGGTAAGGTCTGGAATGTTCGTGAGGTCTACGAGCATCAGGTGGTTGTCGGTGCCGCCGGAAACGAGCTTGAAGCCCTTCTGCATCATGGCGTCGGCGAGTGCCTTACAGTTCTTCACGATCTGCTGCTGGTAGGTCTTAAACTCTGGCTTCATTGCCTCTCCGAAGCAGATGGCCTTTCCGGCGATGACGTGCTCGAGTGGGCCGCCCTGGCTGCCTGGGAAGACGTTCTTGTTCAGCTTAAAGCGATCGGCCGCCTCGGCGCTTGCAAGGATGAGACCGCCACGTGGTCCACGAAGGGTCTTATGGGTCGTTGTGGTAACGATGTCCGCATATGGCACTGGAGATGGGTGCAGTCCCGCTGCAACGAGGCCGGCAATGTGCGCCATATCCACCCAGAGCACCGCGCCACACTTATCGGCGATTTCACGGAAGCGCTTAAAGTCAATGATCCGAGGATATGCCGATGCACCGGCGATGATCATCTTTGGATGATGCTTCATGGCCAGTGCCTCCACCTCGTCATAATCGATGAAGCCGTCGGCATTGATCCCATAAGGCACAACATTAAAGAAGCGGCCAGAGAAGTTCGCTGGTGAACCGTGCGTCAGATGTCCACCGGCGTCGAGGGACATGCCCATGATGGTGTCACCCGGCTCGCAGACCGCCATGGTTACTGCCATATTCGCCTGGGCACCAGAATGCGGCTGCACATTCGCATATTCTGCGCCGAACAGCTTCTTCGCCCGCTCGATCGCAATGGTCTCGATTTCGTCCACATTGACACAGCCACCGTAGTAGCGCTTTCCTGGATATCCCTCGGCGTACTTGTTCGTGAGCACCGTGCCCATGGCGAGCATGGCGGGACCGGATACGATGTTCTCCGACGCGATGAGCTCGATGTTATGCATCTGGCGGTCATACTCGCGAAGAATCGCGGCACCGATCTCCGGATCAGCCTGTGCAATGTAGTCCATTACTTCCTTGATCATAATCTGCCTCCTCTTATGCTGTTGCTGCCGATGGCAGCGCCTCTGCGATCCTATCTCAGCTGATAATCCTCGATGACGATCTGCAGATTTTTAATCCCATTATATTCATTCACTTCTGGATAGTAAACTACATCCATCAGAGATTTTGCAGCTTTTTCTTTCATAAAGGCCTCGCCATCCGTGAACAGAATGCCAGAGATCGAGGTCCCCTGGCTGGAGAGAAGCTGCAGGCGCACGACGTTTCGTCCCTTTCCGAGCACGCGGGCTTCCAGAATGCGAAGATTTTTTTCCGCGAAGCATGGCTTCTCATTGCCTTTTCCAAATGGCTCCAGACGGTCAAACTCCCGGATCAGCTCCTCCGTCACATAGCTGACCGGCATGGGCACATCGATCCAGAGCTTATCCACCAGCTCGCTGGACACGAGCGTACATTTTTCATTGAGGGCCCGACGGAAGCGGTCAATGTTTTCGCGGGGCAGGCTGAACCCGGCCGCGAGGGGATGACCGCCAAACTTCGTGAGGAGCGGTGCCACCTCGGCGAGGCGTTCGGACATCGGGTAGGCGTCAATGCTTCGCCCGGATCCCTTCGCCATCCGCGTCCCGTCTTCTGCGTCCTCTGCGTTCGTGATCACGAAGGATGGGCGATAATACTTCTCGCGGAGACGTCCTGCCACGATGCCGGCAAGGCTCTCATGAAGCGTCGGGAGATAAACAACCAGGACGGGATCGGCGGCATAGTCCTGTTCGACCATCGCATAGGCCTGCTTGGTGGCCTCGATCGTCATCTCCTTCCGCACATCATTCAGCTCCTTCAGCTTCACGGCCTTCTGGAAGGCCTCTGACGGGTCCGTCGTGGTGAACAGCGACAGTGCGATCTCTGCACTCCGGAGACGGCCGCCGGCATTGATACAGGGGCCGATGATGTAGCCGATATGATAGGCGGTGATGTGGTCCTTTTCGAGCAGCCCCTGGACGTCCAGGAGGGCCCGAAGGCCTGGATTCGTTGTCTGTCGAAGCTGCTGGAGTCCAAACTTCACGATGATTCGATTCTCATCCTGAAGTGCTACTACATCACAGATCGTTGCAATCGCCGCAAATTCCAGGAAGTCGAGGTAGTCCTCCTTCGGAAGTCCGCGGTTCTCATAGAGCATGATAATGAGCTTCCATGCCACCACGGCACCACAGATTTCCGTGAAGGGGTAACGGCTGTCCTCTCGCTTCGCGTCCACCACCGCGCTCGCCGGTGGTAAAATATCCCGTGACTCACAGCCGTAGTCCTCATCGTCCCGTTGCCGGATGTCGTGGTGATCCGTCACGAGCACCGTGAGACCGAGATCCCGTGCATGCCGGAGCTCCTCGATGGCACTGATGCCATTGTCGCAGGTCAGGATGATCTCGATGCCATCCGCCTTCGCCTCATCAATGATGTGAACATTGATCCCATATCCATCCTTGATGCGGTCCGGAAGCACATAGTCGACCTTCGCGCCGAGGCGCTGAAGTCCCGTGTAGAGAATGTAGGTCGCGCACACGCCATCGACATCATAATCTCCGACGATGCGGATACGCTTTCCGTCCTGGATGGCGCGATTCAGCTGATTCATGCAGCGGATGGCATCTGGAAGAAGCAGCGGCGAATGCAGCTCTTCCAGAGAGCCGTGCAGGTACTGCTCGATCTGGGCATCCGAATTGATCTCCCGGTTCCGGAGAATGCGGGCCGTCACCTGATCGATGTGGTGCGCCGCGGCAATCGCCTTGAAATCCGCCTTTTTATTATAGATAAACCATTTTTTCATGTACTGTCCTCTGGGATCTGGTGTATAATAATGAACTTATTCAGTATAGCATAAAAGCGCGCCTTCTTCGGGAAGAAATATCGCGTGCTCAACGCGGAGCCCTCGGAGATCCCTGTTCAGCCCTGCCTCCACTCAATACGCGCATGGAGAGGCCGACTCAAGACGAAAGGAATGATGGCGCCTTGGAACGGACATGATCGTACGGAATTCGGCCGGTCTAAGACGAAAGGAAGGATGACATGCATTTTCAATATCCAGCAAAGACATCTTTTACGAAGGTGGCACTCGCACTTCTTCTCTATGAGTTTCTCTTTCAGATCGGCAGCACGGTGCTGATTCAGCACGGCGGGCCGATCTATCAGCATGAGGATATCACGATGATCACCGTGAGTCTCTTCGGGCTTGTGCTCATGCTCCTCCTTCTCAGCGGCGACGGAATACCGAAAACGCAGCATGCTCGCTTCCGTCCCTGGACCTATGGGTGGCTCCTGCTTCTCGTGTATGGCCTCCAGGCCCTGAGCTCGATCCTGCTGTCTCCGCTTGAGGCCTTCCTTCATCAGCAGGGCTTTTCCATGGACTATGCGACGGAGGTCGCAAGTGGACGGATGACCGGCTTCTTCATGATTCTCTATGCTGTGATCGTCGCTCCCTTCGTCGAGGAATGTCTCTTCCGGGGTCTCATCTTTAATGTGCTTCGACGCTATGGTCGCCTCTTCGCCATCGTCATCAGTGCGCTTCTGTTCGCCCTCATGCATGGAAATCTCATGCAGTTCCTGACGGCGCTTTTCGTCGGCATGCTGCTCGCCCTGATCCGTGAGCGCTATGGCTTCGGGTATGCGATTCTCATGCACTTAAGTAATAACGCCTTCGCGCTCTTCTTTAATAATTATGGGAAGAGCAGCACGGGGATTTCTCTTCTCTACATGGCCTTTATCTATGGTGGGCTTCTGACGGTGGTCGTGACGCTTTTCACGCATTTAAAAAAGCTGCGCCGCTTCCTTCGAAGCGAGCACAGCTTTCCTGCGATGCTGAAGCTCTGGTGTACAACGCCCGCCGTGATCGTGGTCACCGTGCTGTTCGTGGCGCTGACGGCACTCAGCATCGTTGAGTAAATTGCAGCCTCAAAAGAGTCCGGAGGACGGAGGGCAGCGGTCTGAAACCAGTACTCCAGAGCCGGAAACTCCTAAAATCGGACCCTAAGAGGCACTAGGCCCTCTGCA
>DJEQ01000120.1:3086-7930 GCA_002431355.1 Oribacterium sp. UBA5894 | reverse complement strand
TCGCCGCCCGGGGGCATCCATGCACCATAGGTGCATGGATCATTTCCAAGTGCCTCTAAAAGGTCCGATTTTGGATTTTCAACGTCTCTTTCGTGTGGTTTCGGACCGCTGCCCTCCGCCCTTCCGGACTCTTCCGCACCAGTATCCTATTCCTTCCGTTGCAATCAGATGTAGTCAAAAATCCCAATGAATAGCATCGGTAATGTTCATGATTTCCCATCACCAGACCTCTCTTTCTTCAGGTTCGCCCAAGTCAAATTCTCCATCCAGATGTAAATCTCCTCCGTACTCCATGGCACGGTCTTCCAGTGTTTTATGGCGGAAGGGTTTCGCAAGTACAATCTGCTCATCTTTTACATTCACTTCCAACATATCATTTAACTCGATATGTGCTTCTTTCAATATTTCCTTGGAAATGCGAATATCCTGGCTGTTTCCCCATGCTTTCACCTGCGTTTGCATATGAAAATCCTCCTTGACGGTATATACCATGTGTATACTATCAAGGAGGATTTTGTCAAGTACGGAACCGAGAAGTGGCCGGAGGACCGCCATCAGAAGCCATACAAAGAGGACGTGCAAAAATCAAGCCAGGTCCCCTTAGCGGCACTTAGAGTAATTCCTCCTTAGCACCCTCTGTCAACGTGGAGTTTCCATCAAGGAAACTCCACGATTGCAGAGGGCTTAGTGCCGCTTAGGGTCCCTGGCTTAGATTTTTCCGTCCTCGGCGTACTGGCTTCTGAGAGCGGTCCTCCGGCCACTTGTCCATAAGCATGCTATCCACACGAAGCCATCAGACCGCGCCGAGAATTTCCTTTGCGTGCTGAACGCTTTCGTTTGTCGGCGGGTTCACACCCTTCAGGGTGTACGGAATCCCAAGGTTCTCATACTTGAAGGTGCCGAGGGTGTGGTACGGGAGAACCTCAACCTTCTTCACGGTCTTCAGCTCGTCGATGAACTTCCGTGTCGCGATGAGCTCTTCATCGGAGTCGGTAAGGCCCGGTACCAGGACGTGGCGGATCCACATGGAGACGCCGTGATCACTTAAGTAGCGCGCGCAGTCGAGGATGTTCCGATTGGTCCAGCCGGTGAGCGCCTTATGCTTTTCGTCGTCAATCTCCTTGATGTCGAAGAGGACGGTGTCCGTGACCTTCGTAAGGGCCTCAAACTTCGAGATAAACGGTTCCTCGCGGGTAAATGGCTGTGCGGAGGTGTCGAGGCAGGTGTTGATGCCACGGGCCTTCGCCTTCTGGAAGAGCTCAAGTACGAAGTCGATCTGTACGAGTGGATCCCCACCGCTTACGGTAATGCCACCCTGCTCTCCCCAGTACTCCCGGTAGCGCTCGGCATGGTCGAGGAGCTCGTCCGCCGTACGCATGTCATCACTCTGCAGCGTCCAGGTATCTGGATTATGGCAGTAGCGGCAGCGCATGTGGCAGCCCTTCAGAAAAATGGTATATCGGATGCCTGGGCCATCCACGGCACCGAAGGTTTCGATGGAATGAATTGCACCTTTACGTAATTCTGCCATAATATCTCCTTTTCTTCTTTACTCCGTTTCTATCCTGCAACGAGGAGTTCCGACCGGACTGCGGTCAGCGTCCCTGGTTACGCTGAAATCAGGGTTCCATGAATGAAAAAGAGGGAGTGCTGTCCACGTACTGTGGGGCCTCCCTCCTCTTCGTTTATACCTAAGCTTTCCTGTTCCTGTGGGAACTGCGTTCCCACAGGGGACATTCTGCAGGGCAGTGACGCGTCTTCCTTACAGGGACTTGTGCTCCGTTCTTGAGATGACGTCGAGCTGCTGCTCTCTTGTAAGGTCAATGAACTTAACGGCATAGCCGGATACACGAATCGTGAAGTTTGCGTACTCTGGCTTCTCCGGGTGCTCCATGGCATCCTTCAGCTTCTCTACACCGAATACATTGACATTCAGGTGGTGTGCACCCTTTGCAAAGTATCCATCCATAACACGAACGAGGGTGCTGGACTGCTCGTCCTCGGTGTGACCAAGTGCGCCCGGGTTGATGGTCTGGGTGTTTGAAATACCATCGAGTGCATACTCATATGGCAGCTTGGCAACGGAGTTCAGGGAAGCCAGAAGTCCGGACTTCTCTGCACCGTAGCTTGGGTTTGCTCCTGGTGAAAGCGGAGCACCTGCTGGACGTCCATCTGGAAGGGCACCGGTTGCCTTACCGTAAACGACATTGGACGTAATGGTAAGGATCGAGGTGGTCGGCTCAGAGTTACGGTAGGTGTGATGCTTCTTGATCTTCGTGAGGAAGGTACGAAGAAGATCTACCGCAATGTCATCTGCGCGGTCGTCATCATTGCCATAACGAGGGAAATCGCCCTCTACTACATAATCGGTTACGAGGCCATCCTCATCACGTACGGTCTTTACGCGTGCATACTTGATCGCGGAAAGAGAATCTACAACGTGTGAGAAGCCGGCGATACCCGTTGCGAAGGTACGGCGAACATCGGTATCAATGAGCGCCATCTCGGCTGCCTCATAGTAGTACTTGTCGTGCATGTACTGGATGAGGTTCAGAACGTTTACATAGATGCCAGCGAGCCAGTCCATCATGCGGTCATACTTCTCCATAACCTCATCGTAATCAAGGTACTCGGAAGTGATCGGACGATACTCTGGGCCTACCTGCTGCTTGCTCTTCTCATCGATACCACCGTTGATGGCGTAGAGGAGGCACTTTGCAAGGTTTGCACGGGCACCGAAGAACTGCATCTCCTTACCGGTCTGTGTAGCGGATACGCAGCAGCAGATGGAGTAATCATCGCCCCATACTGGACGCATGACATCATCGTTCTCGTACTGGATGGAGGAAGTGCGAACCGAAATCTCAGCGGCATACTTCTTGAAGTTCTCTGGCAGTCTCTTTGTATAGAGAACGGTAAGGTTTGGCTCTGGAGCCGGGCCCATGTTCTCAAGGGTGTGCAGGAAACGGTAATCGTTCTTCGTCACCATGGATCTGCCATCCTGGCCCATACCTGCAACTTCGAGGGTTGCCCATACAGGGTCACCGGAGAAGAGCTGGTTGTAGGACGGGATACGTGCGAACTTGACCATACGAAGCTTCATAACGAAGTGGTCGATCAGCTCCTGTGCTTCCTTCTCGGTCAGGGTGCCTTCCTTGAGGTCACGCTCGATGTAGATGTCGAGGAAGGTAGAAACACGACCTACGGACATCGCTGCACCGTTCTGGGTCTTGATGGCTGCAAGGTAACCGAAGTAGAGCCACTGAACAGCCTCCTTCGCATTCTTTGCAGGTACAGAAATGTCATAGCCATAGCTCTGTGCCATTTCCTTCATCTGCTTGAGGGCACGAACCTGATCACCGATTTCCTCTCTCTGACGAATCACATCATCGGTCATGGTGCCATCACCGGTGTTGGCGAAATCGTTCATCTTCTCCTGGATCAGGAAATCAATACCATAGAGAGCAACTCTTCTGTAGTCGCCGACGATACGTCCACGGCCATAGGTATCTGGAAGACCGGTCAGAATCTTATTGTGACGAGCCTTCATCATCTCTGGGGTATAGGCATCAAATACACCCTGATTGTGGGTCTTATGATACTCGGTGAAAATCTTGTGGAGCTCTGGATCCGGTGTATAGCCGTAGGTGGTGCAGGCCTGCTCCGCCATCTTGATACCACCGTATGGCATGAACGCTCTCTTCAGTGGCTTATCGGTCTGAAGACCTACCACCTGCTCGAGATCCTTCTCCGCCTCATTGATATAGGCTGGGCCATAGGCTGTGATACCGGAAACCACCTTTGTCTCCATATCCAGCACGCCGCCCTTGGCACGCTCTTCCTTCTGTAAGCCCTGAACCTCGTTCCAGAGCTTCTCGGTTGCCTCGGTAGGACCTGCAAGGAAGCTGGAATCACCGTCGTAAGCGGTGTAGTTTTCCTGAATAAATGAACGAACATTGACATCCTTTACCCAATGTCCGGTTTTAAAGCCTCTCCATTCTTCTCTCATATTTTCTCCTTTGCTGTACCTTGTAACGCCTTTTGTATACAGGATTCAATACTCTTTACGCGTGCTACTATAAGGCATAAAGGGCGTTTTCGTCAATAATTTAACCAGTCATTTTTCGCATGTTCTCGAAAGAAAACATAGAAGAAAGGTAGGACAATGTTAACTTCGGCTAACTCGTGGAGAATCCGCGCTTTCTCATCCTGCGAGAAGGGCGCCTGCTGCCTCGGCAGCGTCTGTTTCCCCGCTCTTGATTAAAATCTACCCGCGTGGTAGGATTAAAAAATCAGAAGCGCTGTACTGTACAGCGAAGGAATGAGGTATTCAATCATGATGATTTCCACCAAGGGTCGCTATGCCCTTACAACCTTAATTGATATTGCGCAGAATTTCGATGGGGTAACACCGGTCAGCATCAAAGAAATTTCGGATCGGCAGCAGATTTCGATGAAGTATCTGGAGCAGATCATTTCCCTCATGGTAAAGGGAGGCTTCCTGAAGTCGATCCGCGGTGCCCGCGGCGGCTATCTTTTTACCCGGCCGATCGATCAGATCAAGGTCGGCGAGATCCTCGATGCCGCAGAAGGCACGCTGGCACCGGTCGACTGTGTCAATGGCGTCAGCACCTGTGCAAAATCGGCGAGCTGTCCGACCTTCCCGCTGTATAAGGAAATTGATGCCGCCATCTATGAGGTCGTAAACCGCTATACACTGAAGGATCTCGTGGAGCAGTCGGCCCCTGTCACGAACACCTCCTGCACACCGTAAGGCGATCGTCGCAAGCGCATTTTGCACAGCGTCGAAGCGTGTCGTGTAGAATAGCATAAGAAAAAGGAGC
>DJEQ01000120.1:0-3033 GCA_002431355.1 Oribacterium sp. UBA5894 | reverse complement strand
GCTCCTTTTTCTTATGCTATTCTGCGTCTCGCGCTGGCGCCCCCTCCGATCGCTCAGCCGAAGAATCCATAGGGGCGATCTTCTGTCGAGACCGCGTTTATCCCTTCAGAAAGGTATACAGCAGCGCCTCGAGCTTTTCCAGGTCAATCGGCTTCGCAATATGGCCATTCATGCCCTGTGAAAGGGCCATTTTTCTGTCCTCCTCGAAGGCATTAGCCGTCATGGCAATGATCGGAATCGTCGCCTTTTCTCTATCCTCCAGGTGACGGATCACCTGCGTCGCCTTGTAGCCATCCATCTTCGGCATCTGCACATCCATAAGGATCAGCTCATAGGTTCCCGCCGGCATCTGCTCCATGCGGCTCACGCACTCGATGCCGTCTGCCACGCGATCCACCCGGAGTCCCATCTCCTCCAGGATGGTCATGGCAATTTCTGCATTCAGATCATTGTCCTCCGCAAGAAGAATATGCCGACCACGAAGCCGTGCCCTGCGCTCATCGCTGCTCGCCGTCGCACCTGTTCTGTTTGCCTGCGGCTCCGCCATGCGATGCTCCAGAACGAGCGTGAAGGTCGTTCCCTTTCCAAGGGCACTCTCCACCTCAATGGTCCCGCCCATCTTCTCGACGAGCTGCTTCACGATGGCCATGCCGAGGCCCGTGCCCGGAACTCTTCCGATGGTCGTATTCCGTTCGCGTGTAAAGGTATCAAAAAGCTTCGGCAGATACTCCTCGCTCATGCCAATGCCGTTGTCCTGCACAATCGTGCGAATGCGCACCCTGCCCGGATCCGCACATGGGATCTCCTCGGCTCGGATCAGCACACTTCCGCCCTCCGGCGTATACTTGATGGCATTGCTCACGAGGTTTACGAAAATCTGCTCAATCTTAGTGTGGTCGCATACGATCATCCGGTGCTCAACCGCATTTTCACAGCGAAAGTGAAGCTTCTTTTCCTGCGCCGATGGCTCAAATACACCTCGCACCTCGTCCAAGATCATCCCCACATCCGATGCGCTTTCATCGAGCTCCATCTTGCCGCTTTCAATGCGGGCCATATCGAGGATGTTGTTGATGATGGACAGGAGCAGCTGTCCCGACTGCTCCATCTTTTCCTGATAGTGCAGAAGCTTCGGATCCGTCGTCTCCTTTTTCATGAGCTGCGTATACCCGAGAAGTGCATTCATCGGTGTACGAATATCATGCGACATGTTGAAGAGGAAGCTCGTCTTCGCTGCATTGGCCTGCTCTGCTGCCGCCTGCGCCACCTTCGCCCGTGCCTCTGCGCGCCTTGCCTTCTCGACAAGGGTGATGCCAATGCACAGAATCAACACAAAGATGGAAAGGACAAGTACCGAAACGGTGCCGACATTGTCCCGGACGAAATCCATCACCGTAATCTTCCGAAGGGAGTCCTCGTACATGGAAACCGCGCCCGTGAGCTTCGAGGTCTGGATCATCTTCAGGGTCTTATTGAGGATCGACATGAGCGTCACCTCGCCCTTTCGCACCGCGAAGCAGGCATTCGCCGTACAGGTTAGAAAGACACAATGCATCTGCCGATCATTCACATAGTTCATGACCTGTGCGGAGCTTGCGATAAAGCAGTCTGCGCGTCCCTCTGCCACCATCTTTTCGGCCGCCACTCTCGAGTCACACTCCAGAATCTTCCAGTTCGGATAGTTGTAGGCCACATACCAGCTGTAGTTTGTATTGTCCTTCGCGATCGCCACGGTATGCTCTGCATTTTCATCGAAGGCATCCTGTCTCGTCACCACGGCGAGCGGCACCGTCAGTACCGTATTTGACAGAGAAAGGCCATTCTGCTCCGCATAGTACGGATTCTGATTTACATGAAAGATCAGGTCAATGTCTCCGTCCTGTACGGCCTGAAGCAGCGCCTCCTGGCTTTCATACCCGACGGGTTCAAACGCGAGCGCCTGTGAAAATCCGTGAGAGGCCGCCTCGATGTAGTCATTGATGACCCCCACCAGCTGTCCGGTAGCACTATTCATCGTGCTGAAGCCCACATCCTTCGATAAATAGCCAATCCGAAGCTTGCCGTGCTGCTGAAGCCAGTTTTCCTCCGCCGTGGACAGCACCGCCAGTGACTGCGTCGCGATATAGCGCTGGTAAAGATCATCCTTATAAAACGGCTTGTCGCTCTCCATCGCACGCATGGCTGTATCCAGCGCCTTCTTCAGGTCCGGCCGGCTTTTACTGATGGCAAAGTAGGTTTCAGACCCACCCACCGTATAGATGGCAGAGAGTCCGTCCTCCACCCAGATGGACGTTTCCGAAGAAATGACGCCCTGAATCGCATGCTTCTCCAGAAGAGCCTTCGCTTCGTCAATGCTCTCCACATAGACATGCTTCGTCTCAATGCCGTGCTTCTGCTCCCACTCCGTGAACTGCGTCGTCTGCACACTGCTTTTCATCATCGCGATGGACTGACCATTCAGACTCGACAGGTCTGTCGGTGAGATATCAGAATGACTAAGATCGGCGTAGAGATAGTACTTTTCCTCGGCCATGGGCTCATCCGAGAACAGCATGGTCTTCGCACGCTCATCGGTATAGGAAAGATTGCCCATGAGATCGATCTCTCCCGCCTGCAGCTCTGCAAGAAGATCCTCCCAGCTTCCGCTCACATAGTCATAGTCCCAGCCCGTATACGCCGAGACCGCCTGCTCATATTCATAGCCATAGCCACTGCGGTTTCCATTGGCTTCTGTGATATGGTAGGAATCCTCGTACCAGGCAACCCGGACCGGCTGAGCTGCAGCGCTGTCCGAAGACGAAACGACTGCCGCTTGAGAAGCATCCGGTTCCGCCGTGGAGGCACTCTGCGCGGCTGCTTCGGTGCTCTTAGAGGCGACGGAGCTTCCATGGGACACGGTTGCAGCCGCTTCCGTTTTCTTCATTTCCGCCGCTTCGATATGCATAGGCTGCAGCGAAGCGATGATAAGAAGGGTGAAGCACAGAAGAAGTCCGCACAGTTTATCCCCTCGTCTTGTTTTTTTCTTCATACGTT
>DJEQ01000107.1:5707-18356 GCA_002431355.1 Oribacterium sp. UBA5894 | reverse complement strand
ATTAGCACCCTCTGGCAACGTCGCGTTTTCATCAGGAAAACGCGACGATTGCGGAGGGCCTAGTGCTTCTTAAGGTCCGATCTTTGATTTTTCCGGTCTCGGAGTATTGGCATCAGGCGAACGCCCTCCGGGGCTCCTTATAAGGAATGATGGCAGGCATCAAGCGTTAGCCTTCTCGCTGTTCTTCTCGCTCTTTACGTAGCTCTTTGCAGAGTTAACAACGATCGTGAGACCGAGAATGATGAGAAGGATCGCGATGATCAGCTGAAGACCATTGGCGATGAATACGGCGCCCCAGGTGGTTTCACCCGCCGGGATCGTCACAGATGCAGCGGTCGAGATGGCCTGTACCATCGCGATCAGGCGCTGAACGAGTGCCGTGAAGGTTACGCAGAGCATAATGATGAGTGGCGGGAAGAGCATCTTATTGCTGCGGCCCGTTACCTTCAGGAAGACGCAGAGCGTAATCAGAACGAGTGCCGACAGGAGCTGGTTCGCTGAGCCAAACAGCGGCCAGATATTGGCATAGCCAACCTTCGTCAGAATGAATCCGAAGACGAGGGTGATGATGGTGGAGAAGTAGATATTGCAGAAAAGCTTTCTCCAGCCCTCTGCATGCTCCATATCATCCACGCTGAAGAGCTCCTGGAAGCTCATACGTGCGATACGTGCAACGGCATCAAGGCTCGTCAGTGCCAGTGCGGATACGCACATCGTCATGAATACGGTCGCGACATGTGCGGAAATGCCGAACATGGAAATGAAACCGGCAACACCACGGCTGAAAATCTGGAATGGTGTACCCTCGGCTGGTGTGCCATCGGCTGCTGCAGCGGCACCAGCGACGCAAAGGGCGAGGACGGCAAGCAGGGACTCGAGTACCATGGCACCATAGCCAACCTTCAGCATATCCTTCTCGTTCGAAACGGTCTTTGAAGAGGTACCGGAGGAAACGAGGCTGTGGAAGCCGGAAACGGCACCGCAGGCCACGGTTACAAAGAGAATCGGGAACATGGTTCCTAACTTCGGGTTGTTAAAGCCGGTAAATACCGGAAGATTCATGGTCGGGTGTGCAACCAGCAGTCCGATGACAGCGGCAGCAATCATGGCCACAAACATGAAGGTCGTCATGAAGTCTCTTGGCTGCTTCAGAATCCAGATCGGTGTTACGGCAGCGAAGAAAATATAAATAAAGGTAATGTAGCTCCAGGTCTGCTTTCCGGCAATCAGTGGGAACTGCATGCCGAGAGCGAAGCAGAGAACGATGAAGACGATGGCCAGAACGGTTTCCTTCCAGCCGGTCAGCTTGCACTTTCGCTGAATGAGGCCATAGATCACGGCGAATACCATGAACATGATGGAAACCATGCCGGCAGCGGCATTGGTATCAGCCGCAGCGGCAAGCGAGGTCACGCCATCGGTCACGGTGTAGGCATTGAACGTACCTGCAACCATGTCAGCGAAGGCAGCAATAACGATGCAGCAGAACAGCCAGCTGAACAGAAGGAAAAGTCGACGGCCGGTCTTTCCGATGTACTTCTCGATGAGAAGACCCATGGAGCGTCCGTCATTCTTCACACTTGCATACAGTGCGCCGAAATCGGTAACGGCACCGAAGAAGATGCCACCGATCAGGATCCAGAGAAGAACCGGAAGCCAGCCGAAGGCAGCCGCCTGAATGGCACCCGTGACAGGACCTGCACCTGCGATGGATGAAAACTGATGGCTGAAAACGGTCCAGCCATCGGTCGGCACGTAATCCTCTCCATCATTAAACTTGACCGCCGGCGTTTTCGCCTTCGGATCAATGCCCCACTTATTCGCGAGCCAGCGTCCGTAAAGCGTATAGGCGGCAATCAGACAGATTGCAGCAATCAATACGATGACAAGTGTGTTCATACAAATAACCCCCATTAGTAAAAATTATGAAATTCCCTAGGTTTTATAACTTTATTACGGACTTGTCAATGCTATTTTGCAATAAAAAACACAGGTTATAAAAAAACCTGTGTCTGTTTTAATGCTGTGTTATCAGAGCAATAAGCCCTGCTTATGATACGAAAAAAGGTTATTTTTCGTATGTTTTTCAGCTATGGCTCCATTACAGCGGGCTGCCTTCCTTTCTCCTGTTTCTGGAGAAAAGAAGTTCCTGTCCTCTCGGAGATGTCTCTATTTTATGTCCATAATGGATGCGTGCGCCCGTGAGAAGCTCCTCGCTGGTCAGTGTCGACAGCGCATCGATCAGCGCGATATGGAAACTTCCTGTGCCACGTGGTGCCCAGGTATCGGCCCGTTCCCCGGCGATGCCCATAAAGGCCGTGGCGAGGACGGCTGCCTGAAATCGATCCTCGCCGCCTACCGCCTGAAAGGCAGCAACGAGCTCCGTTGCCATGCAGCCGGTGCCGGTTACCTGCGCCATGCGTGGACTTCCATTCTGCACATACGCATAAGCGTCCCGTGATACCACAATATCCTCGCGCCCGGAGGCAATCAGAATCAGTGGGAAATCCAGCTTCCTGAGATACGCCTGCATGGCGTCGGCGAGTACGTCCCGGGAGAGCGTTGAAAGGGCGGCATCGGCCACCGCATCCACCCCGGTCCCGGTGCTCTCATTCTTCAGGAGGGCATGGAGCTCAGCATAATTTCCGCGGATGACCGTCGGTGGACAGCTGGACAGCATGCGCTTCAGCGCGTCACGACGAAAGGTGGAGCCGGAGATGCCTACAGGGTCCAGCACCCGCGGGATTCCCTTTTCGCAGGCTACCTCCGCGCTTCGGAACATCGCCTCCATGTATTCGGTTGCACCGAGACTGAGCTCCAGTGCCTGGCTGCCGCAGGTGATCTCTGCGGCTTCCCGCGGATCATGCGACATGACCGGGCGCGCGCCTATGGCAAGTAAGGCGTTCGCGCAGTCATTGACCGTCACATAATTCGTGATCGAATGTACGAGGGGTGCCGTACGCTTCAGCGCCTCCATCCAGTCTGTACCATGTTTTTTCCACGTCTCATCCATGCGCATTCCTTACTTCAGCATCTCCTTCGCCCGCTCCAGAAAGCCCATCTGACGGAGCGCCACTGTAATCACAATGGCAATCAGGGTACCCCCACAGGTGCTCACGAGGAACGGTACGACGAAGGTAAACAGTGCCGCCTTCGAGTTTCCCATAATAAAGGCTGAAATCGGGTAGGAAAGCATGCCGCCAATGATCCCGGTGCCGAAAATCTCGCCCACATAGGCCGCTGGCAGCTTCCGCAGCTTCTTATATAAATAACCCGACAGAAATGCCCCGCACATCGAGCCAGGAAACGCGAGCAGCGAGCCGAGTCCCAGCATGTTTCGAATGAGGCTCGTGACGAACGCCGCCGCTACGCCATAGCCCGGTCCCAGAAAGACCGCACATAAGACATTGACGAGGTGCTGTACCGGTGCACACTTCGAACCGAAGACGGGTACCGAGAAGGTGGAGCCCACCACGGCAACGGCCGCAAAAACCGCTGCGAGGGCCAGCTTTTTCGTGTTTACACTTGTGCCTGCTACGCTTGCCGTAGCTGAATGTTCATTCCGCATCATGAATCTCCTTTACAATTACCATGGAATTGCCGAAGAAGGGTTCACCTCATGCGTTTTTCGAAAAATCACCCTGAATCCGAAAGCCGTGGTCCATGGGGCCACTGCCCTTTCCGAGGTCCAGCATCGCGTTCAGCGCGCCCGAAATATAATTCTTTGCGTTCTGAACCGAGGTTTCGAGATCATATCCCTTCGCCAGATTGGCGGCGATCGCCGAAGACAGGGTGCAGCCGGTGCCGTGGGTATTCGGATTCTCGATCCGTTTTCCATGGAACCAGGTCACGCCCCCATCCTCTACGAGCACATCATTTGCATCACTGAGCCGGTGTCCGCCCTTCGTCAGGACGGCGCAGCCATAGGCTTCGTGGATACTCTTCGCCGCTTCGACCATATCCTCCGCGCTGCGAATCGTCCGTCCGGACAGTACCTCACTCTCCGGAATGTTCGGTGTGATCACGGTTGCCATAGGCAGCAGTGTACGCTTCAGTGTGTCAACCGCATCCGCACTGATGAGGCGTGCGCCACTGGTGGCAACCATCACCGGATCCACGACGATGTTTCTGGCTTTGTAGAATCTGAGTCTCTCCGCGATGACGTCGATTAAACGTGCAGAGGAAACCATTCCAGTTTTCACTGCATCCGGATAGATATCGGTAAAAATCATATCGAGCTGATCCTGGAGGAATTCCGGAGTCGACTCTAAAATACTTTTTACGCCGGTCGTATTCTGGGCAGTCAATGCCGTGATCGCGCTCATGGCATATACGTGATGCGCAAGCATTGTCTTGATATCTGCCTGGATGCCGGCGCCTCCACAGGAGTCACTTCCTGCGATTGTTAATGCTGTGTACATGATGTCCTCCGCATTAATTTTATATAGCGACCTGAGGTGGTGCCCCCAACCTGCCGCTGTGTAAATGATCTATTTGAACGCCAATGGCGTACAAACCATACTTTCATCCCATGCGCTGTGTGTCCTGAATGCCATGAGAAGTATATGGCACGTGGACAGCGGAAGGAGCGTTATCCTCTTTCCACGAAGCTGTCCGCCGTTGCGCGAAGCGCCTGCGCTGCCGCTCGGATGTCCTCGGCCCCAAACAGGCCGCGCACAACGGCAATTCCGGCCGTGCCACAGTTTCTGAGTTCCTCGGCATTTCCAACGGTAATCCCGCCAATGGCCACCACCGGAATCTTCACCGCATGGGTAATGGCCGTCAGGGTTTCGCGCGACATGGTCTTCGCGTCGAGCTTCGTGCTGCTGCCGAACACAGCGCCGGAGCCAAGGTAATCCGCCCCGTCCGCCTCGGCCTTCTTCGCCTCCTCCACGGTGCGTGCCGTTACGCCCAGAATCTTCTCCGGACCCAGAAGGCGACGGGCCTCGGCGGCCGGCAGGTCGCTCTGCCCGACATGCACGCCATCGGCATCGAGCCGGAGCGCGAGTATCACATCATTGTTCATGATAAACGGCACATGATAGCGTCGACAGACGGCCTGCACCTCGCGGGCCTCCGCCAGAAGGGCTTCTCCCGTTCGTTCCTTCTCCCGAAGCTGTACCATCGTGGCTCCACCGAGAATGGCCTGCTCTACGGCCACACACAGTGCTTCCGTCTCCTGCAGGCAATGGCGATCCGTCACGGCATATAATCGAAGACTTTCTCTATTCATCGCGTTTATTTTTCCAAAAGAAAAAGGCTGCCCATCTGGACAGCCGAAAATACGTATACTAAAGCAGTGCTCCCTACGTTGGCATGATCCAAATCAGGTTATAGGGTCCGGAACGCACAGTTCCCATCTCAGCCGGTTCTGACCGACACCCCTGTGTACTTTGATTGACCCCGTCATTATAGCACGCCTGTTTTCAGAAATACAGTGCTTCTTTTCTGCATTTATTTTTCGATGTACTCATCCGCGCTGTCATCAATTGGCGCAAGGCTCATCTGCAGCTTCGCCGCCTGCACGAGATGCTTCGCGAGTACCGCCGTGGTCACCGTGCCGACACCCCCTGGCACCGGTGTCGCTGCCCCGGCCTTCAGGATGATCTGATCCCAGTCGCAGTCTCCACAGAGTGCACCGGTCTCATCCACATTGATGCCCACATCGATGACCGTTGCATCCTCCTTCACATAGCCACTGCTGATGAATTTTGCCTTGCCAATGGCGGCGACCAGAATATCGGCGCGGCTCGCCACGGCCTTCAGGTCCTCCGTCTTACTGTGGCAGACCGTCACGGTTGCATTTTCCTTGAGAAGAAGCATGCTGAGCGGCTTTCCAACCACCATGGAACGGCCAATGACGCAGATTTCCTTCCCGGCCATCTCGATCTGATATCCCTTGAGGATCTCCACCACGGCCTGTGCCGTACAGGGTGCGAAGGCGTCGGCATCCCCACGCATCACACCCGCCACGCTGGCATCCGTAATGCCATCCACATCCTTCCGTGGATCCATCTTCCGAAGCATGGCGGCTTCATCAATCTGCTTCGGGAGCGGGCGCATGACGAGAATGCCGTGGATCTCCGGATCCTGATTGATGAAGTCAAACACCTGCTGAAATTCTTCATTGGACACGTTCTCCGGAAGCTCATAATCCTTCGCCTCGAGGCCATAGTCCATGAAGCGCTTCTTGATGCTCCGCTCATAGCTGAGATCGGCTTCCTTATGTCCGACACGTAAAATCGCGAGCGCGGGAAGGATCCCATTGTACTTTCCCACAAAATCGAGGCACTCCCCCTTGATTTCATCTGCAATTACTTTTCCTCTTAATTCCTGCATTGTCTTCTCTCTTTCCTTCTTCTGCTCTCTATCCACCTGCGTACGCCGCTGCAAAGCCTATTCTGCCTTCGCTCACGGCTTACGACGCTCTCCGATGTTTCTTTTATCCACCGCCGTTTATGAGAAATCCACCTTGTTTCGTGCGATCCGATCGGTGTCCGGATCATAGACCGGCTTCACCTTGTCCTCCACCGCCTCGTAAATGAGCCGGCTCTTCGCACGACCATCCAGGAGGAGCTTCCGGGCGTATTCATTGAGCTCAATCATACGGTTTCGGTTCTGCATCATTTTCGTATTAATGTAGACATTCATGACGGCACCCTCGAGGGCTGTGCTGAGATAGGAAGCCGCCACACCGACGTCACTCTGCATGAGCTTGGCGCCATTTGCCTCCAGCTCGCTGAGATAATCCAGGGCTTCGCAGGCCCGCTCCATCACCTTGATCGGCACCATGGAGGCCGTGCTCAGGCAGGTTTCCAGCGTGATTTCCTTCTGGTCCTTTTCTTCCGGCGTCGTCTCCGGCAGGCCGTAGGCCTCACTTAAGGGCAGAAAGGCCTTCTCGTCCTCATCACTCAGCGTGAGAAAGGCCTCCTGCAGCTTCTGAAGCCGGGCATCGATCTCCCGAATGCGGGGCTCCACCTCCTGATACTTTTTCTTTCCGATCGTAAAGGCACAGACCATGCGGCCGAGGCTGACCCCATAGGCTCCTGCCAGTGCGCTTGCACCACCGCCCCCCGGGACGGATTCCCGCGCGCCGAGGCGCTCGAGATACGCCCGTATCGTTGTCTCTCCTGCTGTCATTCCTCTTCCATCCTTTCTGTCATCCTGCGCCGCGTGCCGATGCTCGCGCGCACGCTTATATTCTCATTTTCTGATCTTCGTCCGATGCACTTCATTCATAAATAAAACGTTTCTATCATACTCGATTTTCGGTGAAATAGAAACCCTTCCGCACCCACATGCGCTTTAAATAAAAAAGCCTCGGCGGCGTAGAACACGTCGTCGAGGTTTTCTCATCTTTTGATCCGAGGCTGAAGCTGCCCGTACGGGTCCTTCGGCCCTCCATTTTCAGTGGAATTCCTAGGAAAGCTCCCGAAGCACGGTCTCCAGCTTCTCCTTCAGGACCTCCATGTGCTCATGCTCAATCACGAGTGGTGGCACGAAACGGATGGTGTTATGCTCCGCCGCAATGAGAATGACGTGCTGCTCCAGCAGCATCTTTCGTACAATGTCTCCTGCTGCGATCGACGGCGCAAATTCAAGACCCTGAATGAGTCCCTTTCCACGATGATCCTTCACAAGCTCCGGGAAATCCGCCTTCACTTCATCCAGAAGCTGCCAGAGATCGGCGCCCTTCTCCTTTGCCTGTCCCGGAATATCCGCTTCCTTAAAGACATCGAGAACTGCAGACGCTGCGGCACAGACGAACGGGTTGCCGCCATAGGTACTGCCATGGTCGCCTGGCTGCATGGCCTTCGCAGCCTCTCCGGAGGCCAGGAAGGCCCCAATCGGCACCCCGTTTCCGAGTGCCTTCGCCACGGTCAGCACATCTGGCTTGACACCATACTCCTGCCATGCAAACATGAAGCCTGAGCGCCCCATGCCGCACTGGATCTCATCGAGAATCAGAAGGAGGTCGTGCTCATCGCAGAGTGCACGCACACCCTTCAGGAACTCCTCCGTGGCCGGATAAATGCCGCCCTCGCCCTGAATCGTCTCCATGATAATGGCACCGGTGTTTTCATTGATCTGCGCCTTCACGGAATCGAGGTCGTTAAAGGTCGCAAAGCGCACGCCACCGATCAGTGGTTCAAATGGCGCCCGATAGTGATCCTTGCCCGTCACACTCACCGCGCCCATGGAGCGACCATGGAAGGAGCCCTGCATGGCAATGATCTCACAGCCGACCTTTCCCTTATTATACTGATAGCGACGTGCCACCTTCAGCGCGCCCTCGACGGCCTCGGTACCGGAGTTTGTGAAAAACACACGGTCCATCTCACTGGCTGCAAGCAGCTTCTCCGCCGCCTCAATGGCCGGTTCATTGTAAAAGAGATTCGAGGTGTGAAGAAGACCCTTGTCGATCTGCTCCTTCATGGCCTGATCGACCAGCGGGTTTCCGTAGCCGAGTCCGGCCACGGCGATGCCGGCACCGAAATCGAGGTACGCGTTTCCGCCCGCATCATAGAGCTCCACACCCTTTGCGTGATCAAACGCCACCGGGAAGCGATTGTAAACCTTATACATTACCTGCTCGCCCTCTCGTACCAGGCGGTCATTGACGATATTTCCTTTGACGATGGAATCATCTAAAAAGTTCATTTTCCTCACCCATTCTAAGCTTTATAGGATTGACGGGCGTCTGCTCGCCCCGCGCTTTTTGCATGCGTCGGTCGCTGAAACGAGACCGCCTTCTTAAAACCATGCATCGATGGACTTCTCAATCATGGTACCAATGCCCTGATTCGTAAAGATTTCGAGGAGAAGACAGTGTGGCACACGCCCATCCAGAATATGAACACGGTTCACACCCTTCTTCATCGCATCGATACAGTTCTGAATCTTCGGAAGCATGCCCCCGACGAGTTCACCGGCATCGATCATTTCCTGCGCCTTCTCGATGGAAAGGGTGGCAATGAGCGAGCTCTTGTCATTGAAATCCTTGTACACGCCTTCGACGTCCGTAAGAAACGCCAGCTTCTCCGCATGCATGGCGGCGGCAATCGCACAGGCGACGTCGTCTGCATTGACATTGTAGCTCTGTCCATGCTCATCGAAGCCGATCGGGCAGATCACCGGAATGAAGCCGTCGCTCAGAAGGTCCTCAATGATCGTGGTATCCACCTGCACGACCTCGCCCACATAGCCGATGTCCTGTCCCTTCGAGTATTTCTTCACGCATTTCAGAAGGTTTCCATCCTTTCCGGAGATGCCGACGGACTTTCCGCCGAGGTTATTGATAAGCTGCACCAGGGACTTGTTCACCTTATTCAGCACCATCTCCGCGATCTCCATGGTGTTCTCGTCGGTTACTCGGAGGCCATTGATAAACTGTGGCTCCATACCGACCTTGCTGATCCACTTCGAGATCTCCTTGCCGCCTCCATGAACGATGATCGGCTTCAGGCCGACCAGCTTCAGAATCGCCACATCCTGCATGACCCGCTTCTTCAGGTTTTCATCGGTCATGGCCGACCCGCCGTACTTGACAACCACCACCTTATCCTGAAATTTCTGAATATAAGGAAGGGCCTCGACGAGGGTCGCTGCCTTATCCATGATTTTATTTTCGATTTCCATCTCAGCTCCTGTAATCTGCGTTAATGTTGACATACTCATGGGTCAGATCACAGCCCCATGCCGTGGCCTCTTCTGTTCCCTCATGCATCTCGATGAGTGCCGTCACTTCCTGATAGCCGAGGATCTCCGATGCATAGTCCTCATCGAAATCCACCGGTGCACCCTGATGGAAGACCTCAATCTTTCCGATGTCATTCACGAAATAGAGATTCACCTTATTCGGGTCGAAATCCGCTCCACTATAGCCCATGGCGCAGAGCACACGGCCCCAGTTGGCATCGCGTCCATAGATGGCAGCCTTCGTAAGCGTCGACGAAACAACGGAACGTGCCAGCGTCCGCGCCTCCTGCTTGTCCTTTGCCTGCACGACATGGACCGTAAAGAGATGAGAGGCACCCTCTCCATCGGCAGCCATTTCCCGTGCGAGGGTCGTCGTTACCTGATAGAGCGCCTTCTTAAAGGCCTCATAGTCCTCGCCCTCCTCCGTGATCTCTGGATTCTCTGCGGCACCATTGGCAAGAATGACGCAGGTATCATTCGTCGAGGTATCCCCATCGACCGAAATCATATTAAAGGTATCGACCACATTTTCGCTGAGGGCCTTCTGAAGCAGGGCCTTCGAGATGCAGAGATCGGTGGTCAGGAAGCAGATCATCGTACACATCCGTGGATGGATCATGCCCGAGCCCTTCGTCATGCCACCGAGATGAACCTTCTTTCCACCCACGGTGAACTCAAGTGCGAACTCCTTGTTTTTCGTATCCGTGGTCATAATGGCCTTGCTCGCCGCCGTTGCGGCCGCTTCACTCGCTTCGAGCTTCGGCACCATCTCTGAAATCGCGTTCTTCATCTTCTCAATCGGAAGCTGCAGTCCGATGATACCGGTGGAGGCGAGGAGAATGCTGTCGGCCGGGAAGACCTGTCCGAAGGCCTCCGCCGTCGCTTCCGCCTCTTCCTTACAGATATCCATGCCCTGCTGTCCGGTGCAGGCATTGGCAATGCCCGAATTAATGACCGCCGCATGGACCGGCTTTCCGCTTTCCACGAGTGCACGGTCCCACATGACCGGCGCTGCCTTCACTACATTACTGGTAAAGGTTCCCGCCACGACGCATGGCTTCTCTGAAAAAATCATGGCCATATCATCCCGGCGCTTCGACTTGATTTTTGCGGCCGTCGCCGCTGCCATAAATCCCTGAGCTGCACAGATGCCACCCTTGACTGCGATCATTTCCATAAATACTCCCCTTCTGCCTGCATCAAACGGATGCATATCTCTAGGTTTAAACGGATGTCGACATGGCTGCAGTGCACTTCTTGCATACCATGTCGACATCGCTTTCTACTTGTTTACTTCTACCCGCTTACTTATTATTCTGAAGCTTCTTCACTTCGAGCATCTTCATCGCACGTACCTTCTCTGGAAGACCGAAAAGGGTGATGAAGCCAGATGCATCATGATGATCATAAAGATCACCCGTGGTGAAGGAAGCCAGCGACTCATTATAGAGAGAGTATGGTGAGGTGGTACCGGCCTTGATGATATTGCCCTTGTAGAGCTTCATCTTCGTCGTACCGGTCACATACTCCTGGGTGCTGTGCACGAAGGCCTGCAGTGCCTCACGGAGCGGATCAAACCACTTGCCCTCATAAACAACCTGTGCATACTTGACATCCACCATGCTCTTGAACTCCATGGTCTGGCGATCCAGGATCAGCTCCTCGAGCTGCTTATGGGCCTCCATCAGAATCGTAAGACCTGGGGTCTCATACACGCCACGGCTCTTCATGCCGACCACACGGTTCTCCACGATGTCAATGATGCCAATGCCGTTCTCGCCGCCCAGCTTATTCAGCTCAAGGACGATTTCCTTGACGGACATCTTCTTGCCATTGAGCTCCACTGGCACACCGGCCTCCCACTTGATTTCCACATCGGTCTCGTGATCCGGCGCCTTCTCTGGTGTGTTGGAAAGCACGAGCATGTGATCATAGTTCGGCTCCTGGGACGGATCCTCGAGTTCGAGGCCCTCATGGGAGATATGCACGAGGTTCCGGTCACGGCTATAGGAATTGTCCTCAGAGAATGTGAGTGGGATGCCCTTTGACTTGATGTAGTTGTACTCATCTTCACGCGACTGGAAGGTCCAGACATCCGTCATACGCCATGGTGCGATGATGTCCAGATCCGGTGCCAGTGCCTTGATGGAAAGCTCGAAACGGATCTGATCGTTGCCCTTTCCGGTAGCACCATGGCAGATGGCCTTCGCACCCTCCTTCCGGGCAATCTCAACGAGCTTCTTTGCAATCGCCGGACGTGCCATCGACGTTCCGAGGAGGTACTTATTCTCGTAGGTTGCATTAGCCTCGAGACATGGAAGCACGTAGTTGTCACAGAAGTCCTCGGTGATATCCTCGATGTAGAGCTTCGAAGCGCCGGAAATCTTTGCACGCTCCGCAAGACCATCCAGCTCATTTCCCTGGCCGACATCCACGCAGCAGCAGATGACCTCATAACCGAAGGTCTCCTTCAGCCATGGCACGATACAGGTGGTATCAAGACCACCGGAGTATGCAAGAACGACCTTCTCTCCCTGCGTATTGTTCTTTGGTGCAAGATTACTCATAATATTCTCCTCTTTCAACGCTTCTACGACACCTCACGGCATCAAACGAAGTACTCTTATGTACGATGCCGTTATCATACGACTTTCAAAATCGGATTGCAAGCATTAATTTGCATATTTATGCGTGCAATACCTGTATAAAATTTGTATTTATGCATGAACGTCGCATATTATAGCTACTATAACTTATGAATATACATCATCACCAAGAAATGGCGAAGCGCCCGCAAGGCTCCGGAGGGCCAGGTAAACCCAGTACTTCACAGTTGGATAATCACAAACAGAATCCGGAGGGGGCCCGTCGAAGCCACACGCAGAGGCCGTTGAAAAATCCAGACCGGACCTTGTAGAAACACTTGAAGCAATTTTTCCTTAGCACCCTC
>DJEQ01000107.1:0-5672 GCA_002431355.1 Oribacterium sp. UBA5894 | reverse complement strand
CACCCTCTGTCAACGGAGCGTTTTCATCAGGAAAACGCGATGATTGCAGAGGGTCTAGTGTTTCTTAAGGTCCGGTCTGTGATTTTTCCGGCATCGGAGTACTGGTTTCGACGGGCCCCCTCCGGATTCCGTTTGGATCTTCTAACGACGGTTCCGTGGGGGGTTGCCTGGCCCTCCGGGGCCTTGCGGGCGCTTTATTCGTCTTGAAGCAGCTCAGTTCTCGAGGAGGGCGCCTGGTGCGCCGAGGGTCTTCCGGTTCCGGACGCAGGTTTCGAGGGAGATGGCGTCGTAGATGTCCGGGTCGATCTCGTCACAGATGGTATGGTACTCGTCGAGGGTGAGATCATCGAGGGCACAGCCCTTCTGCTCGCAGAGAAGCACGAGCTCGCCGACGATGCCATGCGCGGTCCGGAATGGTACACCCTTCCGAACGAGGTAGTCGGCCACGTCGGTTGCATTGGTAAAGCCAAGCTTTGCGGAGTTCTTCATCCGCTCCTCATTCCAGGTCATGGTGGCCAGCATATCCTTCATCAGGATGACGGAATTCTGTACCGTGTCCATGGCGTCAAAGGCCATCTCCTTATCCTCCTGCATATCCTTATTATAGGCAAGCGGCAGGCCCTTCATCACGGTAAAGAGGCTCATGAGCGCGCCATAGACCCGTCCAGTCTTTCCACGGATGAGCTCCGCAATGTCCGGATTCTTCTTCTGCGGCATGATGCTCGAGCCCGTCGAATACTTATCGGAGATCTTGACAAACTTATATTCATTCGAGTTCCAGATACAGATTTCCTCACTGAGGCGGCTTAAGTGCATCTGAATCGTCGCAAGATCGAAGAGATACTCGAGAAGATAGTCCCGATCAGAAACAGAATCCATGGAGTTTTCCGTTGGCTTCCGGAAGCCGAGCCTCTCTGCCGTAAAGCTGCGATCCAGCGGATAGGTGGTACCGGCAAAGGCACCGGCGCCGAGCGGGCACTCATTGAGGCGGTCCCGGGTATCGTGAAGACGGCTCAGGTCGCGAAGGAACATCTCCTTATATGCGCCCATATGGTGCGCAAGCGTCGTTGGCTGTGCCTTCTGAAGATGGGTGAAGCCTGGCATATAGGTCGCACGATGCGCATCCATGATGGTCTCCACCGTATCAAGCAGGGCCTTCATGTGCTCCATCATGCCATCGATGTGGTCCCGTGTATACATTTTCATATCGAGTGCCACCTGATCGTTCCGGCTTCGGCCGGTATGCAGGCGCTTGCCCGGCTCGCCAATGCGCTCCGTAAGCTCCGCCTCCACAAAGCTGTGGATATCCTCTGCATCGCCCTCGATAACGAGCTTTCCGTCCTCAATGTCCTGGAGGATGCCCCGAAGTCCCGCCATGATGGCTTCGCTGTCCGCCTCCGAGATGATGCCCTGCTTTCCAAGCATCTCTGCATGTGCGATCGAGCCGGTAATATCCTGCCGGTACATGCGCTTATCAAAGCTTAAGGACTCGTTAAACTCCTCGGTCCGCTTATCCTCTGCCTCTGTAAATCGTCCACCCCAAAGCTTCATACTTCTTCCTCCTCTTCATCCATTTCGATGATTTCCAGTTCTTCCTTCTGCACCTGCGGTTCAGGTCCCGCACTTCCTGCCCGGTCTTCCAGTACATTCTTCTCTTCATTCAGATGCTCTGTGGCCTCGCCAGCTTCCATCCGAAAGGCGATTTCATCGTCCTCCGCGTCTGTTTCCTCGCCGTTTTCCTCGTCTCCCGCTTCTTCGTCCTGCTCCCACTCTGCAAGTCCTTCACTCAAAAGCCCGAAGCGGCGGGTAAGAAGCCAGATGCCGAGCAGCATCAGAAGGCTAAGTCCACTGATAGCTCCGCCGACCACCAGTCCCTGCGGCATGAAATGCATTTCAATCGTATGCGTTCCCGGTGTCAGCTTGACGCCCATAAAGGTATCCTTCACCTCGGTTGGTGCTACCTCTACGCCGTCAACCAGAATCTTCCAGCCTGGATCATACGGAATCGTCGTCATCATCGTGCCACCCTCGTCGGTCGTGATCGTACCGGAGACCGTCGTATCCGTCCACTTCGTGAGCTGGAGTCCCTCGTCCTCGAGTGCCTCCTTCACCTCGCGAAGTGCACTGTAATCGAAGCGATAGACATCGGCTGATACGCTCTGTCCCTCGGTCTTGCTCTCGAGCGTCACCGTTTCTCCGGCGTCCAGCCAGCCAAGCTCGAGAAGGAAGCCTCGATCGACATTGTTAAAGCTCTTCTCGCTGTAGCCCGTGCTGGCGGTGACCTGCTTGATGGAGGCATTGCTCACATAGGCATAGTACTCTCCGGCCTCATCCGCCGTGAAGCTGTAGTCCGAGCCCACAAACTCACCGAGGACACTGATCATGACCGGGTCGCAGCCGAGTGCCTCACACAGGCTGTTCTGCGCCAATGCGGGCGTCCCGGCATGGGTGTCCCACGCATCGAGCTCCACCTGCGAAAGCATATAGCCGAGCGGCAGCGTGAAATCTGTTGCATACATACTGGTCTCGCCGGAGCTTCCCACATAGGAAAGCCCCCGCTCTCCCGGTGCCTGCGGCTCCTCAGAATAAATGTCATACTTAACCGACATCAGCATATTCATGAGTGGCGTGGAGCCCGTAATGGAGTAGGCATTGGTCGACGACTCCATGCCCATCCTCTTAAAGAAATCCGAGCAGTGGGCATACGCCGTCGATGAAAAGAGCGAAACGCTCGGGAAGTTCATCCAGGCACCGTCGTCCTTCGTCTTCCGCGTGATCTTCTCGAAGCGATAGAAGCCCGGATCCTCTGCGCGTACCGCCTCTACCAGCTTCTCCACATCCTCATTGTCTCGAACGTACGCCGTTCTCGAGGTGGTTGTCACCGAGGTGACGGCCATATTGAGGGTGGCCTCCACCGATACCACGAGCAGTATGCCGAAGGCCGTCCAGCGCCGTGCATCTGCCGTCCGTGTGCGATCCGTATACATAAAATAGTAGTACAGCAGTACAAACAGGGCCGTCAGGTAAAAGGCACTGAAGTGAATGGCATCATCTGTCACCAGCTTCTGCGCGAGAAGACAGAAGGCGATGGCCATCCCGAAGGAGGCATTGACCTCCCTCACCGTGGAGGCTGCTCGATGGATGAACGCCTCATAGCACATCACGAGGATAAGAAAAATATAAATGAAACTCTGGCGACATGGAAGTGAATTCGGGTAATGGAAGCCATGCCATATGAAGTTCAGGATGTTCACGCTGAAGCTGAGGTAAAAGAACACCAGCAGCAGTCCCTGCACAACCTTCTCTCGAATCGAAATCTTCCGGTTCATGAAGTACAGTGGAAGCAGAAGGAAGATCAGCGCACCTGCGTAGATATTCGGCCAGTGATCGAGGCCCTGCTCCGTTTCGACGAAGGGCATCTGCCGTGCAAACATGTCGATGATTGTGAAATACTGCGTGGCCGTCTGCGGAAACGTGAAGTCGCTGGACGCCGTCATCTGCAGAGCAAAAATCTCCGGCAGCAGGGTCACCGCCGCAAGGCCTCCCGCAATGAGGGAATACAGCGCAAAGCGAAGAATCCGGATGCCCACCACCCGTAGACGCTCCATGCCCTCCAGCACGTTCAGGCAGATAAAGTAAATGACCAGAAAAATGCAGGTCATGATGGAAATGTAATAGTTGGAAAGAATCGAAAGCCCCAGCGTGATGACATAGAGCATTCCGCTCTCCCCACGCACGAGCCGTTCCAGTCCCAGCAGGATCAGCGGGAACAGCAGGATACAGTCGAGCCACATCAGGTTCCAGCTGTACGCGGAAATGTAGCCGGACAATGCATACAGAATGGCAATGAAGCTGCACCCCAGTGTCCGTTCCGGGAAGCGCTGACGAAGGTAATAGCACATGGAAACGCCCGTGAGGCCAATCTTCACAACGATCATGTAGGTCATGAATTCGAGGATCAGTCCCTTCGGGCAGAGGAACAGCAGCCAGTTCAGCGGGCTCGCAAGGTAGTAGGCATAGAGCGCACTGAAATTAATGCCGAGGCCCACATCCCAGCTGTACAGAAGGGAGCCTCCATGATGAAGCTTATACTGGAACTCTGAGAAAAACGGTGCGTACTGATGATACATATCCGTACGCAGAAAGGTTTCCTCGCCAAACGGGAAAATTCCACGGAAAATAAAAATCAGCAGCATCGCCACGACCGGAATGATAAAGGATATCCAGTAGGCATTCCGACCCTGTTTTACATCTCTTTCCATCTTCTCTACTCCTTCAGTCCTTCGACTTTCCAAATACCATGAATTTACTCAGAATATAATTTAGAATCGTGACCACCACCTGCACGATGAGCTTCGCGATCTTGTCATTCATATGAAGAAGGGTGACCGTGACGAACATGATCAGCATGTCAAGCACAAGTGTGCTGACCCGCGCCATATAAAAGCGGGTGGCCTCCTCCCGGATATTTTTACTGTGACTTGCAAACACATAGGCCCGACTGGCAATATAGGCGAAGGTCACCGCCGCAACCCAGGAAAGAATATTCGCAAGCTGCAAAAGCAGCGGGTTCTCCGGATCCAGCACCGTCAGCACCAGTCCATAATACACACCGAGACTCACCACCGTCGTCAGCACCCCGACAATCAGGTAGCGAATGATTTCTTTGTAACGCTCATACAGCGCATGAAACTGTTTCATTTGATCTCCTTCGCAGAGCGCCGTGCACCTTGCTCGTTCTTTCTGCTTTACTTCACGCCTGTTCCACAGAAAGGCGCTTATTCAATACGGTAGAGTATACAAAAATCCCACTTTGATCGCAAGGCTATCGCGCGGCTCATGGGCCGTGGAGAAGGCGGTGGGGAGCGGAGCCAGCCTACGATAGTGCGCGATTTTTGCCACTGAATTGTGCAAAATTCACTTTCGAGAAATCTTTTTTCGGTGTAAACTAAACAATATACAGGCTAGTTTTTAAACAGGATTGATCAGGACGGGCGCCTGTGAGGCGCTCATGGTTCGCGCAGCCGGAGGGCTCGCGCTTCATTCGCAGAAAGGACGAATGGATCAGAATTTGGAAAGAGGGAGGATGTATGTTTTTTCAGCCAGGTGAATATGTCATTTACGGATGTAAGGGTGTTCACAAAATAATAGATCGCGTAATGCTGGCAATTGATGGCACGTCCAGCGAAAAAGAGTATTATGTCATGCAGCCATGTGGGAAGTCGGAAGGTTTCGTCTATGCACCCGTGGATGCAAGTAAAACCCATATGCGCCGCATCATGACGCGCGAGGAGGCGGAGCAGTTCCTCCGTACGGCTCCTCAGATTCAGCTTCTGGACATTCACAGCCGGAAGCTGCTCGAGGACGCCTGCAAGGAATGCATCCGAAGCTGTGAACCAGAGGAGCTCATGCGGGTCATTCGCACCCTGCATCAGCGGAAGGAAGCGCGTCTACATCAGGGGAAGAAAATGACACTCACCGATATCCACTATATGGAGCAGGCTGAAAACATCCTCTACATGGAGCTGTCGATCATCTTCGACATTCCGAAGGCTGAAGTCCCAGAGTTCATCCACCAGCACGTGGCGCCGTCCATGCAGGAAGCGTAAAAGCCGCCAAGGGCGTTGACACAGCCCTTAGGACCCGGGCGGAGAGCCGCTCCAGAAGCCAGT
>DJEQ01000035.1:4256-6679 GCA_002431355.1 Oribacterium sp. UBA5894 | reverse complement strand
ATCGCCTATTATCATCTGCCGGGACTCTTCGAAAACTACGCCCTCTACGCCCGTTTTCTCCCGCTGTATCGAGCGCACCGTGAATACTTCTATGACGGATGCGACATCGGCTCCATCTATGGCGCGCCGGAGGACTGCCTCTGGAGCGGTGGGCGCATCAGCGATGGTACTGCCGATGTCCGTGACGTCCTCGCACTGCTCCGAGCATACGGCATCTCTGGTCGCCTGACCTTCAGTAATACACTTTTACAGGAGGCGCATCTCGCCAATCCGCGCTGTAACCTCCTCTGCCAGCTGTTTTCAGAAGAGACAGAAGGTGGATTCACACGGACGCACAGCGTCAACATCGGTACTGAAGCTTCGCCTCTTTCGCTCTCACCATCCGACGAAACGAACAACGGCTCGAAGAACCCAGGCGCTCCACAGAACGGTGTCATCGTCGCCTCCGATCTCCTGACCCGCTATCTTGAGAAGCAGTACCCATCCCTCTATCTCGTCTCCTCGACCACGAAGGTGCTGACGCATTTCGATGATTTCGAGAAGGAACTCGCGCGACCGGACTTCCGCTACGTGGTGCCCGATTTTCGCCTGAATAAATCCTGGGAAGCACTCGCCGAACTTCCGGATACGGCGAAGGCAAAGGTCGAGTTTCTCGCAAATGAATGCTGCGATTTCGGCTGCACGGAGCGGAAGGCCTGCTACGAAGCCGTAAGCCGCATTGCCCTCGGCCTCTCGGGCCCTGCGCATCACTGCCACGCGCCACATGCTGCGGAAGGCTATCGCTTTTCTCTCGCCATGAAAAACCCGGGCTTTATCAGCCTCGATGACATCCAGAAGCGCTACCTTCCGATGGGCTTCTCGCAGTTTAAGATTGAGGGCCGCGGCCTCGGAAGCGCACTGATCCTCGAATTCCTTCTTTACTATATGACGCGCCCCGAACACCAGCTCGAGGTGCGAGAAGCCCTGTACCTCGACAATATGCTGGATCTCTTCTGACCTATCCACACCTGTTTTTCTAAAAATCCTGTACATTCCGTAATCGCAGGTTTATAATCGGTATATACCGGAAATAAAGGAGACATTGCCATGGCGAGACCACCACGCTGCAGACGCATCTGCGAGCTTCCAAGGATCGATACATTTCGCCCAGAGGGCTGTGAGGATCGGGAACCGATTCTCCTTAGCCTCGATGAATATGAGGTCATTCGTCTCGTCGATCTCGAGCAGAAGACGCATGAACAGTGCGCCGCCCAGATGGACATTGCCCGCTCGACCGTACAGGAGATCTATGAAGCTGCGCGGCAGAAAATCGCCGCCTGCCTCGTATACGGAAAGCCACTTCGGATCACCGGCGGAAGCTATCGGATCTGTGGTGGGCAGGAGCATGCACGCTGTGGCTGCGGCTGCTGTTTCCGGACACAGAAAACGGAGGTGGACGCCTCCATCATCCAGCATAAAGGAGATTCCAGCATGAAGATTGCAGTTACCTATGAAAATGGTCAGATTTTTCAGCATTTCGGTCATACCGAGCAGTTTAAGATCTATGACATCGCCGATGGTCAGATCCGCTCTTCCGAAGTGGTTGATACAAATGGAAGCGGCCATGGCGCCCTCGCCGGCTTTCTGATGCAGCATGGCGTGGACACACTCATCTGTGGCGGCATCGGTGGCGGTGCACAGATGGCTCTGGCGGAGGCCGGCATTCAGCTCTATGGTGGTGTCAGTGGAGACGCGGACGACGCCGTCCAGGCACTCCTCGCAGGTACCCTCGGCTACAATCCGGATGTGCACTGTGATCACCACGACCATGAGCACGCGGACGGCGAGCACCACTGCGGCGACCACGGTTGCGGACACCACAGCTGCCACTAAGGAAAAAGCTGCCCTCTCGAAGAGGATTTCTGGAAACAGAATTCCCTTCCGACAGGGCAGCTTTTTTATGTACGGAACACGAATAACAGAAAATCGGATTCCTTCAGGCGTTCGATTTTATACCTCCGTGCGCAGCTCTCGATGCGTTTTTACGATGATCACCGCTGAAATCAAGAAGGTCAGGACATCGGACACCGGCATGGAATACAGCCTGTATTTTTTACCGATCTCCGTGCTGCCGGAAGGCACACCCCGCCTGTCATCGGCCTTCAATTTCAATGTAGCTGTCATACGGAAGCCTCTTCCATGACAGCTCGGAGCGCAGAAGCACGCTCATAAGATTTAAACCAGCTTCGCCAGGATTTCGCCAATGTCTTCATCGATGCAGATGGCCTGCTTCGTGATGCCCTTTGCCGCGATTTCTCCCTGCAGATAGGCATCCTGCACCTTCTGAAACTCGGCACCCATGCGCTTCGGCGCACGAATATTCAGGAGTCCTCGAAGAAGTGCCCGCTGCTGATCGGCTCCCGATGGCACCTGCAATTCCTGAT
>DJEQ01000035.1:2190-4162 GCA_002431355.1 Oribacterium sp. UBA5894 | reverse complement strand
GCCTGATTCATCGCTTTTCCACTGCTCCGCTCAGTCCTCCGATTCATCGTTTCTCCACCGCCTTTACAGGGCACACTTCCACGCATGCACCGCAGTGCAGGCAGTGCTCCGCCTGAATCGCGTACGGTGCGCCCGGCACGATGCACTTCTGCGGGCAGTGCTCGAGGCAGGTGCCACAGCCGATGCAGGCCTCCGTGATATAATACCCCTTCTGCTCCGTTTGAATATGCCCCACCGTGTAGGTCTCACGAAAAATCGGTTTTACGCCGAGGTTGAAGTATTCAATGCTAAAATCCCGGAGCTCGAAGATAATGCCGATCTTTCGTGTTTCGCCGGGATAGACATTGGCGAGATACGGCTGCTCTTCGAAAATCGTCGCGATTTTTTCGTCCTGCTGCTCCGCGACCACAGCACGTCCAGACAGACGAATCATTTCCTTAAAGCGCGTATAGGCGAGAATCTGCACTCGCCCGTCGGCCTCCAGCTCCTGGCAAAAGGCCTTTCCGCGCGCTGTGAAAAAGCAGAGACTCTCCGGCTCATAATGAATCGCGCTGATGCAGCGAATCTGCGGCGCGCCGCTTGCATCTACGGTAGCAAAGGAAAGAACCCCGCAGAGCTTCAGTTTTTCAAGACAAATTTGTGCATTCATAGATGCCTCCTCTTTTCAATTCATGTTCTTAATGGAGGGCCGCTGTGCGCCACCTGCTGCATGAATCGTCCACCGGCCATCCTTCATGTGCAGCACACGCCTCTTATACGCTTGGAATTTCCTTCCAGCACTGTGGATCGGCCGCGTAAAAATCGCCATGCTTCCCACTGACCACAGCCGGACAGCCACGGCAGAAGGCGAGAAGCTCACATCTGCTGCATTTCTCAAAGCGCGTGTAATCACGGTACTGCTCCATCTGGCACACCCACACATCCGCGAGGCGCTCGGTGAAGACATTGCCCACCCTGCTGTTCTGCACACGACGACAGGCATAGACATCCCCCGTCGGAAGAATCGTGAGATGACAGTTGCCACAGTTGCAGCCACCGTAGATCATGCCCTCCTCGACCGTCTCCGGGATATGGAAGGTACCCGTTTCGTACTCGTAGAGCGTCCAGAGATGATCCTTTTTATTGAAATAGGTCGTACAGCCAGCCGCCTCATATTCCTTAAATTTCCGATCACAATCCGCGAGCAGCTGTCGGTAGCGGAGCGGTTCAATGCCGACGTCCTTTTCCTCACTCGTCGGGCAGTAGCGTGCGAAGGCGAAGACATCTGCGCCTGCCGCCACCACCGCGTCAATGATGCCAGGGACCTCGTCAATGTTGGTTCCTGAAACCGTGGTCATGACCACCGAACGAATACCGGCACGTTGGATGCAGCCGATTTTTTCCAGCGTAATGTCGAAGCTTCCCGGCTTTCGAAACCAGTCATGCGTTTCACGTAAGCCATCAATCGACAGCTGGTACTTCTCACAGCCATACGCCTTCAGCTTCTGGCAAACCTCGTCTGTCAGATGAAACGGATTTCCGAGGATGGTAAACGGAATGCCATGCTCCTTCAGGAGTCCCAGCAGCTTCCAGAAGTCCGGATGCAGGATCGGGTCACCACCGGTAATGTAAAAGTACGGAAGGCGATCATAGACCTTGCAAAAATCAAGGCAGTTATAGAACGTGTCCTGCATCTGCTCCCAGCTCATCGCATCGAGCTTTTTATGGCAGTTTTCAGAAAAAATGTAGCAGTGCTTGCACCGCTGATCACACTCATCCGTGATATGCCATTGAAACGAAAAATACGGTTTCATCTTGTCTCTCTTCCTCCCTATCGGGGCTCTGCTTTCTCTGGATGGGACGTATTTCCGAAGCTGCAGCATCGCTGTCCCCTCGGAAATACGCCCCAAGTTCCACACTTGGGGCTGTCCCCTTACTGCTTGTCGCCTGCACCACATGCTGTGCCGCATGCTGCCGGCTTCTCACTTGGCTT
>DJEQ01000035.1:1043-2090 GCA_002431355.1 Oribacterium sp. UBA5894 | reverse complement strand
CCACATGCCGTACCGCACGCTGCGGACTTGTCTGCAGCCGTCTTCGTACACCATCCAAAAAGGTTCGAAAGTGCCATCTTCATTTCCTCCTACTGAAATTCAGTGAGCTTTCCGCTCCCTGTGCTTTTATTTTCAGAAAAATTGACTGCTTTCACAAGTACGCACCTTTTTATTACATAGTTACCTCAGAGTAACTGAATTGCCTTCATAGAAATCATGTCCTTCTGTGCAGCCGTGCATTCCATAAGCATTCGTGTACCCAAGTGGCCTCAACAAAAATCACAGGTAGTCGACCTTACAGCATTCTGCCATTGCGTGTTAGGGCGCATCACATTAAAATAGAATGCAGCATTCAAAAAGAGGTGTGGATTATGTTAACGAAAGAAGAATTACCGGCTTGCCCGGTTGCCGTTACGGTGCAGCTCATCGGCAGTAAATGGAAGCTTCTCATTATGCGGAATCTCCTGCAGCGTCCGTGGCGTTTCAACGAACTGAAGCGTGATTTGGACGGCATCAGTCAGAAGGTGCTAACCGACAGCCTTCGCTCGATGGAAAGGGATGGACTCATTACCCGCACGGTCTATCCAGAGGTCCCTCCACGCGTAGAATATGCCCTCTCGGAGGTTGGGGAATCCATGCGCCTGATCTTTAAATCCATGGAAATCTGGGGCACGAATTATAAAAATTCGAAGCAGTAAACGAAGGTCCTATTTGCGCTGTTTTCCGATAACGGAATGCTGTGCAAATAGGACCATTTTTTATCTTTACTGTCATTCATCAAGTAAAAGTGACAAAATGCAGGTGGATAATATATTATACAAATTACTCCAGATTCGCCTTTTTTATATAATATATTATCCATAATAAAGGTGGTGAAAGCGAATGGAACAACTACTATGGGAAACAGAAGGGCGTTGGTGTCGCTGCTGGAATGGAAAAAATGGAATGTAAACGGATCATGGATGAGATCAAGGAGTGTGTACATGAGATGCTTGGAACGTATCTCATGTATGGAAAATAGTTGGATAAGAGGCTGTCGCACGAATT
>DJEQ01000035.1:0-980 GCA_002431355.1 Oribacterium sp. UBA5894 | reverse complement strand
AAAAAGCATGTCGGCCATCACTACGAGCTGTAGCTTCTTTAAAAAGGTATCATACTCCTCTCGTGCTAAAGCCCTCGGCGAACTCATCACGACAAGCTCATGATCGGAATCGCCCTTATGGTAAGGAATCTGGATATGCCGATATGGATTTTCTACAAATCCACAGCGCTCATAAAATCCCTTTCTCCGTTTCGAAAGGTCGTCGATCGGTGGGTCAATTTCCAGAATGCGAGGCTTCTCCTGCAATGCAGCGAGAATTCTCTTTCCATACTGCTGATTCCGCATCGAGGGCTGGATACAAAAATGCTCGATATACCGAAACTCCTCAAACTCCCAATATAAGATTTCTCCGATAAATTGTCCCTGGTCACAAACGGCATCAAAATGATACAGCGGATGTGGCAGGACCTTTCTCTGCGATGCTTCCTCCCGTCGTTCATAAAATGGAAAGCTGCTTTCATATAGCTGGATGGCCTCCGTATAAAGCGGGTCATCGGCTGAAGTAATACGCTTAAATTTCATCGCATGGTTCTCCTTCTGAATTCCGGGTACTATATTCACTATACTTATCTGGTCCTTTCTGCGCAACCAAAAACGGATGGGCACATCCAGTGTCCACCCGTTTGAAGTGATTTGAATGTATACATGAACTGCGATTGAAAGCCTTGTGGTCTTTGGGTGATGATGGGAAGCATTCGATCAAAATGAGTTCCATCATCGGATCATCCCAACGATGCACTCAAAGAGTGTCAGTGCAAGCAACACATTGATAACGCGAAAATGCCGTAAATAAAACTTCTGAATTAATACACCTAGGCCGATCCACGTGCAGGTTGCCATCGTCCCAATCGTTGCAATCATAAACTCAAAGAAGAGAAGCGCTGGGAAAGAGGACTTATACTCTACAATATAGCCTGTCAACGCCGTGACACCAAACATATAAATCTTGACATTGACAAATTGAAGCATAAATCCTTTCC
>DJEQ01000079.1:2018-4639 GCA_002431355.1 Oribacterium sp. UBA5894 | reverse complement strand
GAGGGCGATGTGCTGCTGTCTCTCCCGAAGGGCGCGAGCCAGGATGGCATTACCTATAAGCTGAACTACAATCTGCCGTCCGGCGTGAGTGCACAGACGATCGCCCAGATCGAGTACCTGGCGGATGGTATGCCGGTTGGGCGGTACTTCATCCAGAAGGAGCCGACCATTGAGGTGATTCTGCATGAGACGCCGACCAGCACGAAGGTGGCCGTTGCAACCTCGGTGAGTGTGCTGACCATCGTGGCCGTCATGGCCTTCTTCATTCTCGGCTCCGGCACCGCCGTAGGACTAAAGAATGTCCATGATGATCGGAAGCTCAGCCGTCGTATGCATGAGAAGCGGGCGAAGCGCCTTGAGGAGATGGAAATGTCCGAGGAGGAGTTCCTCGCCCTCGTGGAGCGCCGCCGTGCGCGGAAGGAGCAGCGTGGTGCGGACGGGCAGAACATTCGAGGCTCAGAAGCAGCGCAGGTGGACCGTACGCGGAGCTCTCATGGCTCCGCTACTGCGCAGGGCGAGCTTCAGGCAGCTCGTACAGAAGCCACCCACCTTCGGACGAAGCAGTTGAATCGAATCCATGAGGAGGATGCGGCCCTTCGCAGTGAACTCCATACGGCGCATCAGGACAGGCAGACGGATGCAGTGCCTCACCGGGCACAGCGAGGACGAAGCCGCGGCCGAAATACGAGCGCAGGTACCCGCAGTCGTCATCTGTGAGCAGGGAGATCGAGGCTTCCGAAGGAAATGCAGCTGAAAATATACGGGGAGCCTGGAAGCAGGGGCTTGACATTACCGGAAATTTGCAATATTGTGACAAACATAAGAAAGACCTGCAGCAAGGGCGCTGTCGCGAAAGCGACAGCGCCCTTTTGATTTCTATCATAGCTGGAGAGGCAGCAACTGTTTCTTATGGCAAACTATTAAATTCATAGCCACAGGTTATAAAGCACTCGATTTTATCCAACTTTCGCGCGATTTGCGCTTGCATTCACGTGTTAAAGTGATAAAATAAAGCAAAATGTACGAGATGAGCGGACAAACGTCCGCACCACCCGCACACACCATGCGAAATGTCCGGTGAGAAACCGTACATCCAGAGAGTGACAGAGCACGATGTCTTGTAGATCGAGCACTTACTCCCTGTACGATGTGGAGGATGCGTCCCCCACAGGAATGATTCTCACCCAGGACATGCAGAAGGAGGAGATTATGAAACTATCAAAGCTCGTATCACTTGGCCTTGCGGCGACGATGACCGCATCACTTGCAGCCTGTGGCGCTTCTTCGACTCCAGAGGCGACGTCCTCATCCGGAAAGTCTGGCGGAAACGTCATTAAGATCGGCGTGTTCGAGCCGACAACCGGTGAGAATGGTGGCGGTGGCTTCCAGGAGGTTCTGGGTATCCGCTACGCCAATGAGACCCACAAGACCGTGAAGATCGGAGACACCGAGTATACGATCGAGCTGGATGAGGTTGATAATAAATCCGATAAGACCGAAGCCGTCAGTGCGGCCAACAAGCTGGTGGGCGATAAGGTGAGCGTTGTGCTGGGCTCCTATGGCTCCGGCGTTTCCATTGCCGCAGGCCAGATTTTCGCCGATGCGAAGATTCCCGCCATCGGTGCCTCCTGCACGAACCCGCAGGTCACGCAGGGCAATGACTACTATTTCCGTGTCTGCTTCCTCGATCCGTTCCAGGGCACGGTCATGGCGAACTATGCATACCAGAATGGCTACAAGAGCGCAGCCGTCCTGACACAGCTTGGCGATGATTACTCCTCCGGCTTAGGCTCCTTCTTTAAGACCGCGTTCGAGCAGCTCGGTGGCAGCATTGTCGATGAAGAGCAGTTCCAGACGAACCAGACCGATTTCAAGGCCGTGCTTACAAACATCAAGGCTGCAAATCCGGACATCATCTTCGCACCGTCCTCCATCACGACGGCACCGCTCATCATCAAGCAGGCGAGGGAGCTCGGCATCGAGTCACTGATCGCCGCAGGTGATACCTGGGAGAACTCCACGATCATTGAGAATGCCGGTGATTCCGCAGAGGGTATCGTTCTTTCAACCTTCTTCGATGAGTCGGAACCGGCCAATGATGAGGCGAAGTCCTTCATCACCGGATTCAAGGAGTATCTGACGAAGAACAAGCAGTCCGATGTCATCCCGGCCGTTTCGGCTCTTGGCTATGATGCCTACCTTGCAGCGTACAATGCCATTGAAAAGGCACAGTCCACGGATGGCGATGCCATCAAGGAAGCTCTGAAGACGGTATCCTTTGATGGTGTCACCGGCTCCGGCATCAGCTTCGATGAGAATGGCGATGCAAACAAGGATATGGCCTTCATCAAGACGGTAAAGGATGGAAAGTTTGAATTCCTGACCACCACGACCGTACAGAAATAAAATCAGCTTGCGCGGCTACCGGCTCTCGTAGCTGGTAGTCGTTTTTATTATAAAGGGGAAAAGCATATGTCTCTTACAACCTTCCTGCAGCAGTGTCTGACAGGTATTTCACTCGGCGGTGCCTATGCACTGATCGCCATTGGCTATACAATGGTGTACGGCATCCTTCGACTCATCAACTTCGCCCATGGAGATATCTTCATGATGGCGGGCTA
>DJEQ01000079.1:0-1907 GCA_002431355.1 Oribacterium sp. UBA5894 | reverse complement strand
CGTGTGGCCTATAAGCCGCTTCGTTCCGCACCGCGTATGTCGGTCATGATTTCGGCCATCGGCGTTTCCTATCTTCTTCAGAACCTGGCAACCTACCTTTTCACGGCGCTTCCGATCGGCTATCCGGAGATTCCGATACTGAAGCATGTGTATCAGATCGGCGGTCTGTCGGCGTCCTTTGTGACCTTCCTGACCCCGGTACTGACCCTCGTGCTTGTGTACCTGCTGATGACCCTGATCCAGCATACGAAGATGGGTATGGCGATGCGCGCCGTTTCGAAGGATTATGAAACGGCCTCGCTCATGGGCATTGACATCAACCGTACCATTTCACTGACCTTCGCGATCGGCTCTCTGCTGGCAGCGATCGGCTCTATCCTGTATTTTACGGATCGTATGACGGTATATCCGTACTCCGGCTCTCTGCCGGGCATGAAGTGCTTCGTCGCCGCCGTATTCGGAGGCATTGGATCGATCCCGGGCGCGGTGGTCGGCGGCTTCCTGATCGGTCTCGGAGAGACGGCCCTCGTGGCGGCGGGCTATTCGACCTTCTCGGATGCCTTTACCTTCGTCATTCTGATCGTTGTTCTTCTCGTGCGTCCGACGGGACTCTTCGGTGAGAAGACCACAACCAAGGTCTAAGGAGGAGCGCAAGATGAAAATGAATGTAACGATGACGCCGGAAAAGCGCAGAAATACGATCCTCAGCCTCGTGCTGATCGCGGTCGTACTCGGCATCTGCGCCTTTCTCGATGCGAACCAGTACAGCTACAATTATGTGATTTCCATCATTGAACGGTCCATGATCTATGCGGTCGTGGCCGTGTCCATGAACCTGGTCAATGGTTTCACCGGCCTTTTTTCGCTCGGACAGGCGGGCTTTATGGCCCTCGGTGCCTATGTGACCGCGATTCTTACGATTCCGGTCGAGCAGCGGGCGTCGGTTTACTATATTTCCGGCATCAGCCCGGTGATTGCCAATCTGCATGCGCCGATTCTGGTAGCGCTGATCCTCGGTGGACTGGTTGCAGCGGCAGCAGCGGCCCTCATCGGCATTCCGGTGCTGCGCCTCAAGTCCGACTACCTCGCCATCGCGACCCTCGGCTTCGCGGAGATCATCCGTGCACTGATTTCGGCCCCACAGCTCGATACCATTACGAATGGCTCCTATGGCTTAAAGTCCATCCCGGGCTTCTCGAGCCTCTTCCAGGTGCTCGCCCTGACGGCCGTCTGCATTGGCCTCATGGTGCTCCTCATCAATTCCTCCTACGGACGCATGTTCAAGGCCGTGCGTGAGGATGAGATTGCGGCCGAGGCCATGGGCATCAATCTCTTTAAAACGAAGGAGCTGTCCTTCGTGATTTCGTCCTTTTTCGCCGGTGTGAGCGGCGGCATGCTCGCGATGTTCATGCGCTCCATTGACAGTAAAACCTTCCAGGTGTCGCTTACGTACGACATCCTGCTGATCGTCGTCATCGGCGGCATTGGCTCCGTGACCGGCTCCGTGCTGGGCGCCTTCCTGGTAACGGCAGGCCGCGAGCTGCTTCGCTTCTTTGATGAGCCGCTCTACATCGGATCCATCAACATTCCGCTGTTCCGTCCAGGCTTCCGAATGGTCATTTTCTCGATCCTGCTCATGGTGGTGGTGCTGTTCTACTCCAGAGGACTGATGGGAACGAATGAATTCAGCTGGAACGGGATTCTCGGTTTCTTCCAAGGACTCGGAAAGAAAAAGCTGAAGAAAGCGAGGGAGACGAAATGAGTGAGATGAAAGAGCGTGTACTTCAGATGGAAAATGTCGTCATGCAGTTCGGCGGTGTCCGGGCCGTGGATGACCTTTCCCTCGAGGTGAATCGGGGCGAAATCGTCGCCCTGATCGGCCCGAACGGTGCCGGAAAGACGACCGC
>DJEQ01000106.1 GCA_002431355.1 Oribacterium sp. UBA5894 | reverse complement strand
ATATCGTTACAGTTTTAACAAGTTCAAAGGCAGGAGATTCTATATACAAAACGTCGTTTTTCAAAATCGTATATATGTGTCAGCTGCTTCCAAGCTGTACCGACACCTAGAAATGCCCACTGAACAGTAGCCTGCTGCCGTTAAAGATGGCCCCCTCTCTGCTTCGGCTGATTTGCCTGGAAAAGTATGGTATACTGTTGAATCAGAGTGTTTTAACGCTGATACTTTTCTGCCAAAGCGGAAGCTGCCAGCATTATGATTCATGTTCATTAAAGGAGATCACATGGGAAAGAAGCTTTTGGTCGCACAGTCTGGCGGTCCGACCGCCGCTATCAATGCAACGCTGTCCGGTATCATCGAGGCAGCCATACAGAATCCTGAAATCACGGATATACTCGGTGCGTGCTATGGTATTCAGGGCGTGCTGCAGGAGCATTTTCTGAACATCAGTGAGATGGATAACATCGCATCGATGCTGGATACCCTTGCCGTAACACCGGCTGCAGCCCTTGGCTCCTGCCGCTTTAAGCTGAAGGATCCGGCGCAGGATCCGAGTGAATTTGAAGAACTGATCCGTATCTTCCAGAAGCATGAGATCGGCTACTTCATTTACATTGGCGGCAACGATTCGATGGATACCGTCTGGAAGCTTTCCGACTATATCAAAGAGCATCAGATCCCGGACATCGTCGTCATCGGTGCGCCGAAAACCATTGACAATGATCTCTATGGCATTGACCACTGCCCGGGCTTCGGATCCGCGGCGAAGTATATTGCAACCTCCATCTCGGAGCTCGAGCGGGAGCTCGTGGTGTACGATACGCCGTACGTGATCGTCGTCGAAATGATGGGCCGGAATGCAGGCTGGCTGACGGCAGCAGCCGCTCTGGCGGCCAATGCCAACAGCCGGGTGCCGTACCTCATCTATCTGGAGGAGCATCCGTTCGATCTCAATGACTTCATCTCCGATCTTCGCGGAGAGCTCACCGCCGGAAAAAATGTGATTGTGGCCATCAGCGAGGGGATCCGCGACCGGAGCGGTCGAATGATCTGCGACTATGCAGACCGTGACCAGACAAAGGACGCCTTCGGCCACACGATTGCAACCGGTGCCGGAAAGGTGCTCGAAAACGCGATTCGCAACAACATTGGCTGTAAGGTCCGTTACATTGAGCTCAACCTCCTGCAGCGCTGCGCCGGTCATCTTCTCTCAGAAACCGACATCACGGAGTCAAGGGAGCTCGGTCGGAACGCGGTCCGTCTCGCACTCGAAGGACAGAATGGCACGATGTCCACACTTACCCGTACCTCCAACCATCCGTATACCGTTCAGTACGGTGCTGCCGACATTTCAGAAATTGCCGACCGCGAAAAGAAGGTACCGGAGAGCTGGATCACCTCCGAAGGCAATGGCGTAACGGAGGACATGCTCGAGTATCTCCGCCCGCTTGTACAGGGCGAGCAGTCCTGCAAATTCGAAAACGGTATCCCGAAGTACGTGGTTTTTGACCGGTAAGCTGGAGACTACCGCAGAGCCCCGAAGGGCCGGTCGCAGCAGGCAGTAAAAAGCTCAGAGCCCCAAAGGGCCGACCGCAGAAGCCCGTACTCAGAGCTCGGAAGACTCTAAAATCCCATCCATAAGAAGTACTAAGCCCTCTGCAATCGTGGAGTTTTCTTGATGAAAACTCCACGTTGACAGAGGGTGCTGAGGAAAAATTACTCTAAGTACTTCTAATGGATGGGATTTTGATTCTTCACGACCTCTTCATATGGCTTCTGCGGTCGGCCCTTCGGGTCCCTTCGTTTTTATCACTGCCTGCTGCGGCAGGCCCTTCGGGGCTCTTCATCTTCGTACTGGCTTCCCGGTTCGTCGGGGTCTTTAGTTCTGCTTTCCGAATACTGCCTCGTAATCCTTCTGGAAGCGGGCGATACCGATGTCCGTGAGCGGGTGCTTCACCATCTGAAGCAGTACCTTATACGGAACGGTGGCGATGTCAGCGCCGGTCTTTGCGCACTCCACAATATGCATCGGATGACGAACCGAGGCACAGATGACCTCGGTATCGATGTCCGGGTACATCTGGAAGATATCCTCGATGTCCTGGATCAGGGCAATGCCATCCGTGGAAATGTCATCGAGGCGTCCTAAGAATGGGGATACGTAGGTCGCACCGGCTCTCGCCGCCAGAAGTGCCTGGGAAGCTGAAAAGATGAGGGTGACATTCGTATGAATGCCTTCACTGGACAGTACCTTTACGGCCTTCAGACCCTCGACCGTCATCGGAATCTTCACCACCATATTCTTATGAAGCTTCGCAATCTCACGGCCCTCGGCAATCATGCCGGCAGCATCCGTCGTGCTGGCCTTCACCTCACCAGAAATCGGGCCATCGACGATCTCGGTGATCTCCTTCAGCGTCGTCATATAGTCCTTCCCTTCCTTTGCAATCAGGGATGGGTTTGTGGTAACACCTGAAATGATGCCCATTTCATTGGCTTCGCGAATTTCCTCTACATTTGCTGTATCAATAAAAAATCTCATGCTGTTCACCTCCAGATGAACGTTCTTATGAACATGGTGGCTACGTGACCTCCTTCCACCGTTCTTTCATGGTCAAGGTCACGCTGTGTACATGTACTTTTTTCACAATCGTTTAAAGGCTCTTTGCCACTTCAACCACATGCTCGACCGTAAAGCCGAAATGCTTAAACAGGGCACTGCCATTTCCAGATGCACCGAAGCCATGCATGCTGATAACCTGGCCATCGAGGCCGACATACTTGTACCAGCCGAAATCCGACAGTGCTTCAATGGCAATTCTCTTCCGTACGCTCTTCGGGAGCACGGCTTCCTGGTAGGCTGCATCCTGGCGGTCGAAGGCCTCCATATTCGGCATGGAAACGACACGAACCTTCTTTCCTTCGGCGCTCAGCTCGGCCTTTGCCTTTACAGCCAGGGAAACCTCGGATCCGGTCGCAATCAGAATCAGCTCTGGCGTACCTTCACAGTCATCGAGTACGTAGGCACCCTTCTCCACCTTGTGTGCATCGGAGCCTGGGAGCTGCTCGAGATTCTGTCTCGTCAACACGAGCGCGGTCGGATGGTCCTTGGCTTCCAGTGCCTGGAGCCATGCGCCCTCCGTCTCCGTCCGATCACATGGACGGATCACGTCAAAGTTCGGAATGGAGCGAAGCATCGCAAGCTGCTCGATCGGCTCATGCGTCGGTCCGTCTTCGCCGACACCGATGGAATCGTGCGTCAGAACGAAGATCTGTGGGATTTTCATGAGCGCGGCCAGTCTCGCCATTGGCTTCAGATAATCGCTGAAAACGAAGAAGGTCGCTACATAGGTCCGAAGTCCGCCATGCAGGAGCATACCATTGGCAATTCCGGCCATGGCCATCTCACGTACACCGAAGTGCAGATTCCGTCCCTCCGGTGTCTCCGCACTGAAGTAGGCCTCTCCCTTCATCTCCGTCTTCGTCGATGGTGCAAGATCGGCCGATCCGCCGAAGAGGTTCGGCACCTTGTCCTTCATATAATTAATCACAACACCAGACGATGCACGGGTTGCCTCTGCCTTCTCCGCAGGTGCGAAGAAACCGGCATCCTCGGAAAGGGCCTTCACATCCTCATCGGAATGATAGCGTGTCCAGAGCGCGGCCATCTCCGGGAACTTCTCGGTATACTCCTTGAACAGCTGCTTCCAGGCATCCTCGACCGGCTGCTTCGCTGCGGCGAGTGCCTTATAATGTGCATACACCTCGTCCGGAACGTAGAACGGCTCCTGCGATGGCCAGTCAAGGAAGGTCTTCATGGCCTTTACATTGTCCTCGCCCAGTGGCTCACCATGCGCTGCATTCGAGCCCTGCTTCGCCGGGCAGCCATAGCCGATGGTGGTCTTCACCTTGATGAAGTATGGTGCAGAATCATCCTGCAGGGCAATGTCAAGGGCTGCCGCAATCTTCTGAAGGTCATTGCCATCGTCCACTTCCAGGGTCTTGAAGCCGAAGGCTGCCACACGCTTCACCACATCCTCACGGAACGCGATATCCGTAGAGCCTTCGATGGAAATCTTATTGGAATCATACAGTACAGTCAGCTTCGAGAGATTCCAGGTGCCTGCCAGGGACAGTGCCTCGGACGAAATGCCCTCCATGAGGTCTCCGTCTCCGGCAATCACGAAGGTCCGGTGATTCACGATGTCGTAGCCTGGGCGATTAAAGATCGCGGCGAGATGCTTCTCCGCAGCGGCCATGCCCACAGCCATGCTGATACCGGCTCCCAGTGGTCCGGTTGTGGCCTCAATGCCGACGGTATGACCGTACTCCGGATGACCCGGGGTCAGAGAGCCCAGCTGACGGAACTGCATGACATCTTCCTTCGTAAGGCCGAAGCTGAAAAGATGGAGCAGAGAATACAGCAGCATGGAGCCATGTCCGCCTGAAAGGATAAAGCGGTCACGGTTCTCCCAGTTCGGATCGGCCGGGTTCACATGGAGATAATGCGCCCAGATCTCATAGGCCATCGGTGCGACACCGAGTGGCAGTCCCGGGTGTCCGGAATTTGCCTTCTGAATTGCATCTGCAGATAAAACACGGATGGCATTGACCGCCATCGTTTCCATATCGTTTGTCATGATCTTTCCTCCACCTTTTCTCTCGAATGCATGACATCACGCCATGCTTCCTGTCTCTAGCCATAACTATGCTTATTTTAAAGCGCAATGCCCTTCTTAGCAACCATGGATTTGCTGTCCCCTGTTTTTACGGCTGTGCAGGATACTGCTTTTTCAGTCTTCGAAGGCAGTGATAGAAGCACGGAATCAGGAAGGCGTCCGCAAAGAGCCATGCAAGTGGTGACGCAAAGCAGGCGGCAATGTAGCCGAACATCGGCACAAACACAAAGCCTACAAGACTGCGGGCCACCATCTCACATACACCTGCAAGGATGGCGAGACCGGAAAAGCCCATGCCCTGAATGCTGAAGCGCCATACATTGACCACTGTGAGCGGAATATAGAAAAGAGAGTTACAGACGAGGAAGCGGTGCGCGTTGGTGATAACCTCGGTTTCGCCTGCATTGACGAAAAGCTTCGGAATCTCGCCGCCGAAAAGGATGAGGAGGATGCAGATCAGCACCGAATAGACCGCGCCAATGATCGTTGCGGAGTGTACCCCCTCCCGAATACGGTCGAAGCGAAGCGCACCGACATTCTGCCCGGCATAGGTGGCCATGGTCGCGCCCAGCGAGTCAAATACGCAGCAGACGAAATTACTGATGCGCTGGCCTGCTGTAATGGCCGCAAGTGAAATGGCGCCGAGGCCATTGACCGCGGTCTGCAGAATGACCGAGCCGATGGCCGTGATGGAGTACTGAAGTCCCATCGGAATGCCCATGCTGAGCAGGGTCAGCATCTTCTCACTCTCCGGCTTCATATCTCCCTTTTCAAAGTGAAGAATCGGGAATTTCTTCACCATATACAGGAGACAGAGAAATCCACTCAGTCCCTGAGAAATCACCGTCGCATAGGCCGGGCCCTCAACGCCGAAGCCGAGGAGACCGATTGAAATATAGTCGAGGAGAATGTTGAGAAGAGCCGCAAAGATCAGGAAATAGACCGGGGTCTTCGCATCGCCCAGAGAGCGGATGATACTTGCGGTGATATTGTAAAGAAAGATCGCCGGGGTGCCGAGAAAGATGATCAGGATATAGCTGTATGCATAATCAAAGATCGAGGCTGGCGTATTCGTCCCGATCAGAATGCTTTTTGTGAGCACACCGATCACAAGGGTCATCAGGGCCGCAATAAGTACCGTGAGGTAGATGATCTGCGCCACATATTTTCGAAGTCCACGCGCATCCTGCGCACCGAAGCGCTGCGCCACCGGAATCGCAAAGCCCGCCGTGACACCGATGACGAAGCCATTGACCATGAAGTTAATGGCACCCGTCGAGCCGACACCGGCGAGCGCGTCCACGCCGAGAAAGCGTCCCACAATGATGGTGTCCACCATGCTGTAAAACTGCTGAAAGAGCGTTCCGAGAAGCATCGGAATCGCAAAGCCGAGAATCAGCCTCGTCGGATTTCCCGTCGTCATATCCTTCATACTTGATGTACCTGCCATGTTTTCCTCCTGAAATACGAATCGCTTGCAATCGTGGATCAATACAAAAGAGACGAGACCATGTGAATGATCTCGCCTTTTATAGCATTATTCCTGTATCGAATCAATGTCTCTTTTGCACAATTTCACCCTTCTCGCGGATATCACCATTGCGATAGGCTGCCAGCAGCTCCTCGAGGTCCTCGATCTGACGCTTCAGCTCCTGTCCATTGTCGGTCTCTCCGACATGCACACGGTGCTTCATCTGCTCCACAATCTGGATCTCCGGTGTGTTTTCCGAGCCCTTCTGGAAGCCCTTATGCTCTGCGAGCGCGAGGTGACGGGAATTGTAGATCAGGGTATAGCCTGCGATGCCCGTACGGGAGTGGTACGCCTTTGATATACCGCCATCGATCACGAAGAGCTTTCCGTTCGCCTTGATCGGAGATTCTCCACGCTTGGTCTTTACCGGGACATGTCCATTCACGACATGTCCAAGCTCCGGATCCACACCAAACTCTGCGAAGATGCGGTCAACGTAGCGCTCCTCCTTTGAGAAATCATAGTAAATGTTAAACTTCTCTACATGGGTCTCTGGTTCCTCGATGAAGCAGTGCTCGAAGGTCGTCATCTTATCCTTTCCGAAGAGTGGAGAGTACGGGCCGCACCACATGTACCAGAAGAGGTCCGTCGCATAGATTTTTCCCTTCGGATCATTTTCGCCATTCAGGAAGTAGGCATCGATGGCCCGCTCATAGAAGTAATCCATAAGCGCCTTTCCGGAAAAAGTGCCCATCGAGGTCTCCAGCTTCAGGAATGAGCCGTCCACATCCATCGGAATGCAGCCGTGGAAAAGGATATTGTTATTGACCACCTTGTACATGGCTCCGTTCGTAAAGAAGAAGCGAATATGCTTCTGCAGGAGCTGCGAATGGGTAAAGCTGTACACCAGCGTCGCCATCAGCTCCTCTTCCTTCGGAGTCAGCCGATACGGATCCTTCGGGTCAATCGTCGGGAAATGGGTATCCTTCATATGATACGTTTTTCCCTCCAGTGTCACCGTTCCCTTTTCGTAGTCAATGTGTTCGAGCAGCAGCCGATGGTCCAGCTTGTATTCTGGGTGACGCCGAATCAACGCGCCCTCCTCTTTGAAAAGGATGATGCTGATGGCCTTACACATTTTCGCTGCAAGGTGTGGATTCACTGAGTCGGAGACATTGGTATCCAGGAGATGTGGCTGGAAGCAGTCGCACGGGTCGTCTCCATAGATTTCCTCTGCAAACATGGACAGCGGTCGCAGGTTGATGCCATAGCCATCCTCCAGTACATCAAAGGAATTATAGGAGGTGGCGATCCGCAGGACACTGCAGATGCATGCAGGATTTCCACAGGCGGCACCCATCCACTCGGCGTCATGGTTGCCCCACTCGATATCGACATCGTGGAAGCTCATCAGCTCCTCCATGATCTGGTCCGCATGCGGTCCTCGATCGAAGATGTCGCCGATAATGTGAAGATTGTCAATGACGAGATTCTGAATGAGCTCCGACAGCGCTACGATGAAGTCATCTCCCATGTCGATGTCAATGATGGCGTCCATAATGCCACGGAGATAGCCCCGCTTATCCTCGTCATGCCCGTCAATATGCAGCAGCTCATCGATGGCGTAGGCATACTGCTGTGGCATCTTTTTTCGCACCTTCGAGCGGGTATACTTCGAGCTTACGCAACGGCATATATTGACGAGTCGATTGATCGTAATACGCTGCCACTCCGGCGTATCCTTCTCCTTATGCTCTGGATCTGACAGGATATCCCGCGGATAGTAAATCAGGTTCGCAAGCTCCAGCTGTTCCTCCTCCGGCAGCAGATTTCCGAAGGTCTCGTCGATTTTATCCCGTACAATACCGGATGCAGAACGCATCAGGTAAATAAAGGCGTCACTTTCTCCATGAAGATCGGAGAAGAAATACTCCGTTCCCTTCGGCAGTGCACAGATCGCACGCAGGTTGATGATTTCTGCACCTGCAGCAGTGGCGGTCGGAAACTGCTTTGCGAGCAGCTTCAAATAATCAAGATCACGCATAATTCTTCCTTTTATCTGTCCTTCCTGTTCTGTATCTCTTTTTTCTTTATATTGAGTTCGGTCTTTTCTTCCACTCCTGAAGGCAGATACGCTCCAACATGAGAGAAGCACTTATTTATGTATATTATACGAACAGAAACGCCGTTTTGCCAAGTTTCCCTCCCCATGTACCCAATAAAAAACGGCCCGCTTCGCTAAAAGCGAAACGAGCCGCAGCTCTCTTATGGCTTCTCCAATGCGCGGAAAGCCGCGCGTCGGTGCCCTGTTTCCGGAGGAGAAATAAGCATTTCGTCTTATTCTGCCGTCGTCGGTGCCATCACCGATGGATCGACCTCCTTGCGATTCAGAATTTCCATGAACTCTGCTCCTGTAATGGTTTCCTTCTCATAGAGATACTTCGTGATTTCATGAAGCTTCGTAATGTGATCGCTCAGAAGCTGATAGGCCTTGTCATGCTGCTTCTTCACAAGGTCCACCGTCATCTGGTCAATCTTCGTCTGGGTCTCCGGTGAGCAGGTAAGAGATGCATCTCCACCGAGGTACTGGTTCTGAATCTGCTCCATGGCCACCATACCGATGTCATCGGCCATGCCATAGCGCGTGATCATCGCACGTGCATACTTCGTGGCCTGCTCGATATCGTTGCTGGCTCCCGTCGTGCAGGTATGGAAGATAAGCTCCTCTGCACAGCGGCCACCCGTCAGTGTGGCAATCTTATTTTCCAGCTCCTCCTTCGAATAGAGGTAATGGTTTCCATCCTCCTCGACCTGCATCGTATAGCCGAGTGCACCAGAGGTTCGTGGAATGATGGTAATCTTCTGAACCGGTGCCGAATTCTTCTGCAGGGCGGCCACCAGGGCGTGTCCCACCTCGTGATAGGAAACGATCAGCTTCTCCTTATCGGTCATCACATTGTTCTTCTTCTGATAGCCGGCAATGACGACCTCAATCGACTCCTCCAGATCCGACTGAATCACGCGCTGACGTCCTGCACGCACCGCGCGGAGCGCTGCCTCATTGATGATGTTTGCAAGCTCTGCACCACTCGCACCGGCCGCTGCCTTCGCGATGGCACTCAGGTCCACATTGTCCGCCATCTTGATGTTCTTTGAATGCACCTTCAGGATATCCACACGGCCCTGGAAGTCTGGAAGCTCGACCGGAACACGACGGTCAAAACGACCCGGGCGCAGAAGCGCCGGATCCAGCGAATCCGGCTGGTTTGTCGCTGCCAGAACAATGATGGCCTTCGAACTGTCAAAACCATCCAGCTCGGTCAGAAGCTGATTCAGGGTCTGCTCACGCTCATCATTTCCGCCCATCGCACCATTGCCACGCTTCTTACCAATGGCATCGATCTCATCAATGAAAATAATGCATGGAGACTTTTTCTTTGCCTGATCAAAAAGATCACGTACCTTTGCAGCACCCATGCCGACGAACATCTCAACGAACTCCGAACCGGAGATCGAGAAGAATGGTACATTAGCTTCTCCGGCCACGGCCTTCGCCAGAAGAGTTTTACCGGTTCCTGGAGGGCCGACCAGCAGTGCCCCCTTCGGAATGTGGGCGCCGATCTCTGTATACTTATCCGGCTCCTTCAGATAATCAACCATTTCAGAAAGAAGCTCCTTCGCCTCATCCTCTCCGGCGACATCCTTAAAGGTTACCTTGTTGTCATCCTTTGCTTCATATTCACGGGCATTGGACTTGCCGAAGCCGCCCATGCCGCCGAAGCCACCGCCTGCGCCGAGTGACTTCATCATCCGCTTGCTGAGCCAGTTTCCAAGTGCCCAGAAAATGAGAATCGGGAATACCCAGCTTAAAAGGAAGCTGATGATCGGGCTCGTCTCAACCGGAATCTCCTCATCGAAATTGACGCCCTGGCGATACAGCTCCTGAAGGACCTGTGCCTCCGTGTATTCATTCTTCAGACGCCCTGTCTGGCAGGTGACATCCGATCCGTTCACCGTCGCCACGTAGGTAATCGTATCATCTCCGAGGTTCACCTTGGTGATGGCCTCATTGTTGACCGCATTCATGAATTCCGTATAGCTCGTCTGACGAACCGAGCGGCTCAGAAGAGACGGAAATAAAAAGGTATTTAAAAGAAGAATGATAATCAGCGCGATGAAATAGTAGAAAATCAGCGGCTTCTTATTTTTCGGCTGATAGCTGTTATTGCCAGAAGGCTTTCCATTGTAGCCACCCTGATTTCCATTCGTAAACTGATTAAAAAAATCGTTAAAATTCCCAAAGCCATTTTCATCCTGGGAATGATGGTTCTGCGTATTGTTTCCATTTGCGAGACTCATCTGCTTTTTCAGACGATGACGCTGGAAGATCTGTTGTATGTTTCCCATATAGTTCATCCTTTCCTTGGATCGAGGCCACCTCGCCCCATCTCATGCTCCATACTATACGGTAGAATTGTGTAAACTATGTGAATTTATTTCATTGTTTTCTTCAGGAGCTCGCAGAGCTCATCCACGGCTTCTTCCTTCCCATCCCGGATATCGTCGACCACACAGGTTCGGATGTGCGTTGCCAGAAGCTCCTTGTTAAAGGAATTGAGCGAGGCCTGCACAGCGCTGACCTGCATCAGCACGTCCGGGCAGTAGCGATTCTCCTCAATCATCTTTTTAATGCCTAAAATCTGTCCATCGATCCGATTGAGCCGCGTCACCAGTGACTTCACCTGTTCAGGTGTGCGCGGCTTATGCTTTTTTCGTCCGTTTTCGTCCTGCTCACAGCAGCATGCCATGTTGTTTTCCTCCTTCTCCCGCTCCCTGACGGCTTCTCCGCGGAAGGTGCATTTCAGGGCTTCCATTTCTAAAAAGAGGCCAATGCCTATGGCGGGGAGATCTGCGCTCCGCGCCGAAGCATTGGCCTGTGCTACTTCCGAATCTTACTTCTCAATCGATACGAATTCAAAGTCAAGATCGCGAATGGCCTTTTCAATCTTTGCATCCTCGACCGGTGCACTCAGCGTCAGCACGGCGGTTCCCTTGTCGTGTGATACCACAGCGGCTTCCACGCCATCCAGTCCCTCGAGTGCCTTCTTCACGCTGGCCTCGCAGTGTCCACACATCATTCCCTTGATATTTACGATTTCTGTCATTTCCTTACTCTCCTTTTTATGCTTTTTCTTTATTGTTCTATCATGTGAAGCGTCATGTACCTTACAGAGGTTCAGACGCAACGCATTCATACATACGGTGAAGCTGGACAGGCTCATGGCGGCCGCGCCAACCATCGGGCTCATTTCAAAATGGAGTCCGAGAAGCGCACTGTAGAAGCCAGCGGCCAGCGGGATGCAGATCACATTGTAAAAGAACGCCCAGAACAGGTTCTCATGAATGTTTCGAAGGGTTGCCCGTCCGAGGCGGATCGCCGCGGAAACATCTGTGAGACGGCTCTTCATGAGCACCACATCCGCTGCATCGATGGCGACGTCGGCCCCGGCGCCGATGGCAATGCCGAGATCCGCACGGGTGAGCGCGGGTGCATCATTGATCCCATCGCCAACCATCGCGACCCGTCCCTGCGTCTTCAGCTGACGAATCACGGCTTCCTTGCCATCCGGCAGAACGCCTGCAATGACATGCTGGACACCAGCTTCACGTGCGATGGCCTGCGCCGTTTTTTCATTATCACCTGTAATCATATAGACGTCAATGCCCATATGCTGGAGCTCCTGAATGGCCTGCGCTGAATCCGTCTTGATGGCATCCGCAACGGAAAGGATGCCCATAAGCTGGCCGTTCCGGGTGAAAAAGAGCGGTGTTTTCCCCTGCAATGCCAGGGCGGCATACTGTGCCTCCATCGTTTCCGAGACGCCGAAGCGTTCCTTAATATAACGGAAAGAGCCTCCACAGAGCTCCGCGCCCGCCTCCACGGCACGGAGACCATTGCCCGGAAGAGCTGTAAAGTCCGTCACCTCCCGTGGCGCCATGTCCTTTGCTTCTGCATAACGCACAATGGCACCGGCGAGCGGATGCTCTGAATGCTGTTCAAGATCAAGTGCGAGCTGAAGGAGCTCTTCCGGCTGTACGCCTTCCGAAGGAAGTATATCGGTCACCACCGGCTCTCCGGACGTGATCGTCCCCGTCTTGTCGAGTGCCACAATGTCGATCCTGCCCGCCTGCTCCTGGGCCGCTGCGGTTTTAAACAGGATACCATTACGTGCGCCCTGCCCGCTTCCGACCATGATGGCAACCGGCGTTGCGAGTCCCAGGGCACAAGGACAGGAAACCACCAGCACCGCAACGGCGCGCGGAATGGAGAATTCCACACCCCTTCCGGCCAGCATCCACACGCAGAAGGTAATCAGCGCAACCAGCATCACCGCCGGTACAAAAATGCCAGCCACCTGGTCTGCAATGCGGGAAATCGGCGCCTTCGTTGCTGCGGCATCGGATACCATCTGGATAATCTGGCTGAGGGTCGTATCCTCACCGACACGGGTAGCACGCGCCTTCAGGAAGCCCTCCGTATTGATGGTGGCGGCAGAAATCGGATCACCGACGGTCTTATCCACCGGGATGCTCTCCCCGGTAAGGGCGGATTCATTGACCGCACTGCTGCCCTCCAGAATCACGCCATCGACCGGGATGCTCTCCCCTGGCCGTACCATGAAGAGATCCCCGCTCTTCACCTCCGCGATCGGAACCTGTACTTCCTTTCCATCCCGCAGTAAAACGGCGGTCTTCGGCGCAAGCTTCATGAGGCTCCGAAGCGCATCGGTGGTCCGTCCCTTCGACATGGCCTCCAGCATTTTCCCGACGGTAATAAGGGCCGGGATCATGGCTGCCGTTTCGAAATACAGATTATGATGAAGATGATGGACGCTTTCCATTTCTCCCTTGGCAAGGGCAAGGCTCATCAGGAAGAGCTCTGCCAGAGAATAGAGGAAGGAAGCACTTGAGCCAAGCGCTACCAGTGCATCCATATTTGGCGAACGTTCCAGAAGGGAGCGGAAGCCTCCAATAAAAAACTTTCGGTTGATATACATCACAGAAAGTGCCAGAAGCATCTGTACGATGGCGCCGTTGATTGGATTTTCAAAAATCGCAGGGAGTGGCCACCCGGCCATGTTATGTCCCATGCTGAAGTACATGAGAACGAGGAGCAGCGCAATGGACTGGAGCAGGCGCTTCCGAAGCTTCGGTGTTTCATGATCCTGCAGCGCCTCTTCCTCCGCCGACATGTCATCCTGAACTCCCCTCGTGCAGGTACTGCCGCAGCCTTCTGTCTTCGTTGATGTACTTCCTTGTATACTTGCACCATAACCGGCCTTTTCAACTGCATGGATAATGTCACCATCGGCCACATCTCCCTTCACAGCCAGTGTGTTCGTCAGCAGCGAGACCGTGGCCTCCTCTACGCCCGGCACTGTGCGTGCCGCTTTTTCGACCCGTGCCTGACACGCCGCGCAGCTCATCCCGGTAATGCTGTATTTTTTCATATTCATGCCTCTTTCACTTTCTGTTCCGTAGAAGGTGCATACCCCCACCCCCTATCTTCGAGCAGCTTTAATATACCCCATAGGGGTATATATGTCAAGTGAAATGATGCACACCATCGAAGGCCCCGGAGGGAGCAGGTTACTGTTCACTCATAATCCT
>DJEQ01000041.1:27401-105219 GCA_002431355.1 Oribacterium sp. UBA5894 | reverse complement strand
GGGTTCGATTCCCGGATCCGTCACGAATGAAGCTTCAGGTTTACCTGAAGCTTTTTGTTTGTGATGCTGTTCGATTTATGCTAAAGTTAAGACTATGCTGAATATTAAACGGAAGGGCCTTCGGCCTGTGATGGAAATACAGAAAACAGAAAACAGGGATGGCAGTGCACTTCTCTATATGCAGGTACCGGCGATCCGTGAAACGGGCATTGTGGAGCATGCATTTTCCACGCGCATCGGCGGTGTAAGCCAGGGCATCTATGCATCGATGAATCTTCGCTTTGGACATGGTGACGAGGACAGCTGGGTGCATGAAAACTTCCGCCGAATGGCGTCTGTGCTCGGAACCGATGAGCAGCACATGGTTCTGAGCCAGCAGACCCATACGACGAATGTACGGGTCGTCCACAGAGAGGACGCTGGCATGGGAACGGTTCGTCCGCGCTCCTACGAGGATGTGGATGGCCTGATCACGGATGTACCAGGGCTTGCACTTGGCATTTTTGCTGCGGACTGTGTTCCGCTTCTCTTTGTGGACCCCGTGCATCGCGCCATTGGTGCGAGTCATTCAGGATGGCGCGGAACCGTTCAGCGCATGGGAGAGGTCACGATTCGGGCAATGCAGCAAAGCTTCGGCACGCAACCGAAGGACCTGATCTGTGCCATCGGTCCGAGCATCTGTAAAGACTGCTATGAAATTTCGGAGGACGTAGCCCTGAAATTTATGCGGAGCTTTAGAAATCATGCAGAGGAAATCCTGCAGGATGATGGAATCAAGGAGACGGGCGAGCATAAGTATCACCTTGATCTATGGACAGCAAATCGCATTGTTCTGGAGGAGGCAGGGGTGCCTTCCGAGAAAATCAGTGTGACCGATCTCTGTACGAACTGTAATCCAGAGCTTCTGTTCAGCCATCGTTATACGAAGGGATTGCGAGGAAATAACGGTGTCTTTATCATGCTGAAGCCCTAGTCTGGATGAGCTTCTGCAAAGGCATGGCATTGAAGACGATGATAAAAAATAAAACAAGCGATGCTACGACAGGTATTGCATAGAAGGAGAAAACATGAACTTAACCATGGCACTGATCATCATGGCAGCGATTGCCGCCATGACCATTTATATTTTCAGACATGCAATGAAAAAGGAAGATCTGGAAAAGGAGGGCTGCTCCGGATATAAGGGCTGCGCATCCTGCGCGGCTTCCGAGTACTGTAATCATATTTCAAGCCTTGAAAAGTTTGCCGAAGAGCGCGATCAGGAACGGAAAGCGAAAAAATGAAGATCATTCATCAAAATGCGCATTATATCGTGGTCTGTAAGGCGGCTGGTGAAGATGCAGAGCATGATGTGCCAGAACGCCTGGCAGAGGCCTTAGGTGGAACGCCCAGGATGTATTATCCGGTGCATCGTCTGGATCAGGCGGCATCCGGACTGCTGGTGCTGGCACGGGACCGTGATACGGCGGCCGGTCTCAGTCGGCTGCTGGCAGAGGGCAGACTTCATAAAACGTATCTCTGTGTGGTATCAGGGACTCCGGAGACGCCCGGCGGTACAATGAAGGACCTGCTTTATAAAGACCGGATGAAGAAAAAAATGTACCCTGTAAAACGGAAACGAAACGGGGTGAAGGAAGCAGAGCTCAGCTATACGGTGCTGAATACCGTGGATAGGGCGTCCCTTGTCGAGGTTACACTTCGGACCGGTCGCTTTCATCAGATTCGCTGTCAGTTTGCGGCAAGAAAAATGCCACTTTTTGGTGATGGCAAATATGGATCTCGTCAGCATTGCCCGCATCTCGCACTTTTCTGTAATACACTTTCGTTTTATGATGAAGCAGAAAAGCAGGAATGCCATTTTGAAGTAAAACCGCCGGAAGAGTACCCGTGGACACTGTTTCAAGCTACTTCAGAAAACGGCAGGTAGACTTCACGAAATGACGGGATGCTGCGGACCTGATATGCGCGGCATATCCATTGCAGGAGGTCTTCATATGACAGAATATGAGTTTTTAGACATTATGCATCGTGCAGAGATGCTGAAAAATAATACACGACACAGCTGGACCTCACAGGATCGACATGAATCGGTGGCAGAGCACAGCTGGCGCCTGGCCTTTATGGTGCTGATGTACAGTCATGAGCTGGAAAAGGAATTTCCAGAGCTGAACATCGATAAGATTCTTCGGATGTGTATCATCCATGATCTGGGAGAGGCCTTTACGGGAGATATTCCTTCCTTTTATAAAACGGATGCGGATTCGGAGAAGGAATCAGATCTGCTTCTTCAGTGGTTTCATTCCATGCCGGCTCCATTTGATGCAGAGCTTTCGGCACTCTGGGAAGAAATGGAGGCGCTGGAGACGACGGAAGCCCGCGTCTATAAGGCGTTTGATAAAATCGAAGCCGTGGTACAGCATGATGAAGCAAAGCTCAGTACCTGGCTGCCACTTGAGCATGAGCTGCAGCTTACGTACGGACTGGACAATATGAAGTTTTCAAAGACGATTCAGAAGCTTCGAACGGTTATTGATGAGGAAACGCGAAAGAAGCTCCGTGAGGAGGAAAAATGAAGACGTACGAAGCGGGAATCATGCGGTCCATTGATATTTCAACGCAGGCTTCTGCGGAGAAGGAGTGGCAGGAGCTGGATCCACACACCCTGCCTCCACGCTCTGTACTGCTTTCAACAGAGCATTTCAGCGAGCCTCTTCATATAGAGGAGATTCTGTCGACAGGGTGCGTACAGGCAGTTCAGGTGGCCGGCGAAACGGCGGCCGATGGAAGGATACTCGACTTTCAGGCGTTGAAAATGCTCCGACAGCAGTGCATTGCGGCTGATACGCCTTTTTACTTTCTGTCGACAGGTGCCAATTTTCAGATGAATGGGCGCGTTTATCATATTCCGGAAGGTCTGCAGAAATCCCAGGCCATGAAGGCGGGCATGAACTACTTTCCGCTTTGCCTGGCCATGAATCCACCGGTACGTGGTATCGCGGAGAACAGGCTTCAGCGAAGCCCTTCCCTTCTGGATGCCGATGGCTTTATGCCGGTGTCTGGGAGCCCGTTTGATGACACAGTCACAGCTGAGGAAGCGGCCCTTCCACAGGAGGAAGCAGCCGATTTCTGGGGCTCTGAAGAGCATCCACAGGTGAAAAATCTTCATTACCCGATTGAGGTGACCGATGATGATGAGGATGAGCAGGGCGCGAGTCCAGAGGACCATCGTCTGCTGGAGGAAAGCGAGCGTGCACGAAAAGCAGGGGCTCCGGTGCAGTATTATCAGGAGGCGCTTCGCTTTTCGAAGGATGGAAACCACCCCTGACCGGGCAGCAGAATATGTGCTGAAGCGCCTCTTCGCCCGTCTTTCTGAGAGCCGATTCCGTTCTGGCTTTCATCTTGGAAAACAGGAGCGGTCGTATGCAGAAAAGCAGGGGCGGGCAAAGATTGAAGAGCATGCGCAGGCGTTTATTCGAGAGCGACTCGCAGCGGCAGAACCGCGAAACGATGGAAAACAGACACCGTGGCGAGGACACCCTGTGTTCATTGCTCAGCATGCAACCGCCTGCTGCTGCCGCGGCTGCCTATCCAAATGGCATCACATTCCACCACATCGAGCGCTCAGCGAAGAGGAGCAGCGCTATATCGTATCGGTACTGATGCACTGGATCGACCAGGAAATGCAGCAGAAATAGTTCTTGCATGTCGAAAGTTCGCGTGCTACATTTTTACATTATATCGTCGACAGGGTGGTCGTGCTCGGAGGACATATCCCGTCGTACTCTAGGAGGCAAATATGGGACTGATCATTCCGAAGGATTACGATCCACGTCTTTCTGTGCGTGAAACACAGGAGGCCATTAAGTACATTCGCGACACTTTTCAAAAGGAATTCGGCCGGGAGATGAATCTGAGCCGGATTTCTGCACCACTTTTCGTGCCGAAAAGCTCGGGTCTCAATGATAACTTAAATGGATTTGAACGACCAGTAAGCTTTGACGTACCATGGTGGCCAGAGGAAACCATTGAGGTTGTACACTCACTTGCAAAATGGAAGCGTATGGCACTGAAAAAGTATGGATTTCAGCCAGGTGAAGGCCTCTATACAAATATGAATGCTATTCGACGAGATGAGGAGCTGGACAACCTGCACAGCTGCTATGTGGACCAGTGGGACTGGGAAATGGTGATTCGGAAGGAGGAGCGCACCACGACGACCCTGGAGGGCACCGTACGTATGATTTTCCGTATCATCAAGCATATGGAGCATGAGGTGTGGTATAAATATCCAAATGCGGTGAATAAGCTGCCGGACGATATTTATTTCATTGATTCAGAGAGCCTTCTTCAGATGTATCCGGATAAAACACCGAAGGAAAGAGAAAATGCCATCTGTAAGGAGCATGGATGCGTGTTCATCAGTCGCATCGGGGATCAGCTTTCCAATGGTGAGCCTCACGATGGACGTGCACCGGATTATGATGACTGGGCACTGAACGGAGATATTCTTTTCTGGTATCCGACTCTGAACTGTGCACTGGAGATCAGCTCCATGGGTATTCGTGTCGATGAAACTTCTCTTCGGGAGCAGCTGAAGAAGGCGGGCTGTGAAGAGCGCGCGGCACTTCCGTATCATCAGATGCTTCTCAATGGAGAGCTTCCATATACGATTGGCGGTGGAATCGGACAGTCGAGACTTTGCATGCTTCTTCTGAACCGGGCCCATATCGGTGAGGTACAGGCAAGCATCTGGCCGCAGGACATGATTGAGACCTGCCGGGAGCATAACATCATTCTATTATAAATAAAAGGAGGAAGCCATGACCAGTCGGAGCTTAAAGAGACGCCGTTCTCTGTGGATGCTGATGGCCATGCTCTGCCTCCTTTTTCTTACCCCCTTTACGCAGCTTTCATCGGGATCCGAAGCCCGGCATACAGGCACAACAAGTGTACAGAAGGATTCACTGACGGCGGAAATAGAAGAAAATGTGGTTCTGAATCTCGCTGAGCTTCATCATTTCCTGAATCTTCATATGGAAAAGCTGAGTGAAAAGCCGACCGTAAACCCGAAGGGAGAAGGGCTCCGAAGCGTTTCGCTCTATAATGTACTTTTTCTGGGTGGACGAGAAACCTATTTCTGCACACTGCGTGTGTTCAGGCCATGCACGCGAATTTTATCCTCGGTCCGCTTTTTTATTGAGTATATCCGACTTCTGAATTAAAGCTTCTTTTCATACATGACAGGATCATGATTTGAAAAGAGGCTGATATGAAGAAAACGCGAAAGGCGTTCATGCAGGAACACCCTGTCATGTACGCTGCTATGACGACGTTTTCTTTTCTTCTCATTCTTTATTTGACTGCATTTGTCACGAAGGGAGTTGAAATACCCGGATACGGCGGGCTCCTTCTGCGTGAAGAATCTGCCCTGATTTTAACCATGCTTTTTTTGAAGAGCACGGGCATGCTGAGTGAGATTCGCTGGGAGCAGGACAACTTTATGGATACCTTAAAGGCAGGGGCCTTCGTTCTTCTCCTGGATATCCTTCTCCTTCAGTATGAACGTATTCTGATGATCGAAGAGGACTGTCTTCCGTGGACACAGATTTTCCTTTTCCTTGGCTTTATTTTCCTTGTCGGTTTTCTGGAAGAAACGGTTTTTCGTGGGATTATTGAAGAAAACCTGATACGCAGCTTTAAGAGCTGTGCGCTCGGACGCCTGAAGGCTGCCTATTGCACAGGAATTCTGTTTGGGCTTGCACATATCATCAATAGGAGCTGGTCAAGCAGTATGGAAGCCGTCCTTTATCAGATGCTGCAGAATGTCGTGATCGGAATTTATCTGAGTCTCATCTATGCGCGTGCGCGAAATGTCGTTGGCATGATTTTTCTGCACGCCTTTTATGATTTTACCTCCCTTATGATGTCCGGTATCTATGGGATCGGAAGCCTCCAGGAGGGGGTACAGTCCATGGATGCTGCGAGCCTTTGGGTGCTGCTGATCTACCTTGGCCCCATCATTTATTTAACGATACGAATTGTACTGGATGAGAAACGGACAGCGCTGAGAAAGCGAAGAGAAGATGCGTTCGATCAGCGCCTCCTGATGATAAAATAGAGAAGCAGAAAAGAACGAAGAGAGAAGAAGAAAAAACGTGAAGGAAAATGCCGTGGGATGTGAACGCACATGCCACGGCATTTTGGACTACAGAACAAGTGCACCAAAGGCTGATCGCTGAAGTCCAGGCACGGACAGGCTCACGTCGTCATGAAAAAGCTTAGACGCGAAGGCCCACAGCCTGCTTTGCCAGCTGATCGACGAGCTCATTGAAGCGGACCCCGGTGTGGGCTGCAACCTTCTGAAACTGTATGTCCATGGATACCCTTTTATCATCGATAAAGGCCTTATAGGCGCGGGTCCCTTCCTTGTTTGTTTTCCACTGCCCGTTTGCCCACATCTCGATGCCCATATAATCATAGAAAATCGTAATGCTGTGAATTCCGGCAGCAGCTGCTGCTTCAATCGCAGCCATCGCACCATGAATCTCTCCGGCGACATTTCGCATGGTTCGAAGTGTATCATCCCGTCCGTGTCCCTTCAGCGGGGTCAGGCTCCCGTCCCGGGAGAGCAGAACACCACCGTAACCGTAGATGCCTGAGGTGAGATTAAAGCTGCCATCCACGTAGGCGAGCGCTTCCGTTGTGACGTCGGTGAGCTCTGCAAGAATATCCTCTTTCGTAACATCCGTCACCGCATGGAAGAGCGGCGCTGTCGCTTGATCGGGCACCCGTGGCGCTGCAGGGGCGGTGCGATGAGACGAAGCGGCGGACACAGCGTGGCCATATCCCTCCGACTGTACGAAGGCTTCTGCCTCTTCACGTGCTGCAAATTTTTTATAGATGGCACCGGTTGCCCCTATCACTTCCTTTTTGCAGGCGTCCCAGCTTTCATATACACCTGGATGACAGCCCTTCTGGACTCCATAATAAAATTTCATCGCTTCGTTTCCTCCCTGTGTTTTCGTTATTCTAGCATGCTTTGCTTTCGATTGCAGTTTCTTCGTGTTATAATTTTTCTGTTTTATGGATGGAGGTAGTGTATGTCACAGAAATACAGCGCACTTTTGATGGATCTCGATGGAACACTCGTTAACACCTTGTACAGTCTGCAGGATACCATGAATAAAACCATGGATGAGCTGGGACTCGATCGTATCACGATGGAGCAGACGAAAAAATATGTAGGCAATGGCGGCGAAAAGTTTGTGGAACGTTCCCTTGCGGCGACTGCAGACCGCTATTACCGGGAAGCGGAAAAATGGGAAGAAAAGGATGAAGAGAAGGCCTTCGATCTGGATCAGAAGGCCGATGAGGTCATGGAGCTTTACGATGACGCCTGGAGTCTGTACATGAACCTCTTTAAGGATAACTGCACCTATAAGGCAGAACCGTATCAAGGACTGAAGACCTGCCTCGATGCGCTGAAGGCAGAAGGATGGAAGATCGCCTGCATTACGAACAAGTCACTGCACGAAGCCATCAAGGTGCTCGATGCGGCGTATGGACCGGGCTACTTCGACTATATCTCCGGCGATGATGGTACACACCCTTTAAAGCCGGATACTGGTGTCGTGGAGGATGCTCTTTTACATATCGGAAAGCAGGCAGCGGACTGCCTGTATGTCGGAGATACGAATACCGATATGGAAACGGCAAAGCGTGCCGGAATTCCATCCATCGGCTGCATCTATGGTTTCCGGGATCAGAAGGAACTCGAAGAGAGTGGCGCGACGATCTGCATTGAAAAGGCAGAGGATCTTCGAAAGGCCATCGAGTATCTTTCGGAGTAGAAACATCGCGGGACCATTTTTGCATGGAAATGCATGTTGCTGAGGAGATATGAAAGTGCGAAATCTTTTGAAACGCACGCAAATGCGTACGAGCGTTCATTGACAAGAGAAAGGGCACTGACTATACTTAGCAGTGTTATTAAGAGAGTGCTAATGAGCAGAGCCGTTCTCTTCATGCCTTTTCAGTGCGCGAAGAGCGATGTGCCTGCAGGCCGTTTGCATTGTCCCAAATCACAGAAGGATGATTGGAAGGAGTAATCATATGACACGTATAGATATTGTATCCGGCTTTCTGGGAGCTGGAAAAACCACATTTATTCAGCGTCTGTTAGATGAGGCGTTAAAGACGGAAAAGGTTGTTCTTATTGAAAATGAATTCGGTGAAATCGGCATTGATGGCGGTTTCCTGAAGGATTCCGGCATTGAAATCCGGGAAATGAATCAGGGCTGCATCTGCTGTTCTCTGGTCGGGAATTTTGAGAAGTCGCTGGCAGAGGTGGTGGAGACCTACCATCCGGACCGTATCATCATTGAGCCATCCGGTGTCGGCAAGCTTTCCGATATTATCGGTGCCGTGAAGGCCGTTTCCGGAAACCTGGATGTGGAGCTCGATGCAGCAGTCACCATCGTGGATGCGCAGAAGGCCAAGCTGTATTCAAAGAACTTTGGTGAGTTCTTCAACAACCAGATTCTGTATGCGGGCACGGTGGTTCTTTCGAGAACGGATATTGCACCGGAGGAGAAGACGAACACGGCGGTGAAGATTGTGAAGGAAATCAATCCGAAGGCACAGGTGGTGACCACGCCGGAAGCAGAGCTTAGCGGCGAGCAGCTGATCCGCATCATCTCCGGAAAGGACGATCTGGAGGAGTCCATGATGAAGGAAGTCATGGAGCGTGTGCATGCGCATGAGGGTGAGGAAGAGGCTGACGATGATCACGATGTGATTGAGACGCTCGATAATGGTATCACGATTCATCATCACCATGATCACCACCATCACCATCATCATGACGGAGACCACTGCTGCTGTCACCATGATCATGAGGACGAGCATGACCATGACGAGCACGACGAGGAGCACTGCTACCATCATGAGCATGACGAAGAGCATGAGCACCATCATGAGGATCATGAGGAGGGACACTGCTGCTGCCATCACGATCATGAGGCAGAGGAGCATGAAGACCATGAGGAACACGCACATCACCATCATCATGATCATGATGCGGATGAGGTCTTCACGAACTGGGGCATGGAGACACCGCACCCATTCTCTAAGACGAAGCTGGAGAGCATCCTGAAGGAAATGGCAGAGAGCGAGACCTATGGTACCGTCATCCGTTGCAAGGGTATGCTGGAAGATGCAGACAATCGTGGTCACTGGATGTACTTTGACCTTGTACCGGGCCAGACGGAGGTGCGTGAGGGCTCCCCTGAATTCACGGGCAAGGTGGTTGTGATCGGCGCTCATCTTAAGGAAGATGCATTGAAGCAGGTTTTCTGCGAATAAATAGGAGTATGTATGGCAACAAGTGATAATTACGAGCTGCAGGATGACCAGATTCCGGTATTCCTGATTAACGGTTTCCTGGAAGCTGGAAAAACCGAATTCATCAAATATACCATGGCGCAGGAGTATTTTCAGGCAGAAGGCACGACGCTTCTTCTCTTATGTGAGGAGGGCGAATCCGAGTATGAAGAAGAGCTGCTTGCGAAGTATCATACGGTAGCAGTTCCTATGGAAAAGGAAACCGATTTTAATGAGGCCTACCTTTCAAAGCTCCAGGCACAGTATCATCCGGAACGTGTCATCATTGAGTGGAATGGTGTCTGGAACCAGGATGACCTTTACCAGGGACCGATGTCGGAGCCGGAGCTCGCAAAGGCACAGGGACGTCCGGCAAACTATACACTTTCCATGCCGGAAAGCTGGGTGATTTATCAGGTCATCACCATCATGGATGGATCTACCCTGGGCGTCTACATCAATAACACCAACATGCGAAGCTTCCTGGGACAGATGCTGCGCAATGCGGAACTTGCCATAGTCAATCGCTGTGACAATGTTTCACAGGACCAGCTCGTGGACTTCCGCCGGAAGATTCGTGCGATGGGACAGGGAGCCATGCTGATTCTGGAAGATAAGAATGGAGAGATTCCGCAGGATATGCTTCCGGAGGATCTTCCATATGATCTTCATGAGCCGAGTATCACCCTGACATCGGAGGATTATGGCATCTGGTTCGTGGACTGCATGGACAACCCGGATCGATATATCGGAAAGGATATCAGCTTTACAGCCATGATCCTGAAGCGGAACGGGTCTCCGGCCAATGAGTTTATCCCGGGGCGTATGGCCATGACCTGCTGTGCACAGGACATGACCTTCCTTGGATTTGTGGCGAAGGGCGATCCTGCAGTGATTGCACCCTTCAAAACAAGAGACTGGGCGAAGCTCACTGCAACCGTAACGATGGAGGAGCGCGAGGAATACAGTGGCGAAGGTCCTGTACTTCAGCTCAAGTCCATTGTTCGAACGGGACCAATTGACGATGTTGTGACCTTCTGATTATACGAGATATAAGCCGTGGCTATAGCCACGGCTTTTTCTATAATTCGTTCTTGCATTTCATGAAATACGCGCTATAATACAACCATAACTCATCCACTTTAAAGCGTTAAAGTCACGGCACCTTAAAGAGAAAAACAGGATGAAAAGAGGAGAGAGTATCATGAAAAAAATGAACAGATTTACAGCACTTTCCATGGCTGCCATGATGGCTGTGGCATCCCTGACCGCATGTGGATCAGGCTCAACCCAGAGCACGACGGCAGCACCCGCCGATACAACGGCCGCAGCTGCAGAAACAACGGCGGCTGGTGAAGAAACCACCGCAGCTGCTGCGGAGGATGGAAAAACCTATAAGATCGGTGTGCTTCAGCTTGTACAGCATGCGGCTCTTGATAAGGCCAATGAAGGCTTCGTAAAGGCACTGGATGATTCCGGTATTTCTTATGAGATTGATCAGCAGAATGCATCTGGTGAGCAGTCCGCCTGCCAGACCATTTCTGAAAAGTTTGTGAATGATGGAGATGACCTGATCTATGCGATTGCCACTCCGGCAGCGCAGGCAGCCTCTGCTGCAACCACCACCATTCCGATCGTACTTTCAGCCGTTACGGATCCTGCAGAGTCTGGTCTTGTGGCATCGAATGATGCTCCTGGTGGAAATGTAACCGGTATGTCGGATCTGACACCCGTGAACGAGCAGATCGATCTTCTGCAGAAGCTGCTTCCAGATGCCAAGTCTGTAGGTATTCTGTTCTGTACAGCAGAGTCAAACTCTGAAATTCAGGCAGAGATGGCGAGAGAGGCCTGTGACAAGGCTGGTCTTGCACATGCAGACTATACCGTCTCCAGCTCGAATGAGATTCAGACCGTGGTAGAGTCGATGGTTGGAAAGGTTGATGCCATTTATGCACCAACCGATAATACCATTGCGGCTGGTATGGCAACCGTTGCCTCTGTGGCAAACGACAATAAGATTCCGGTTATCTGCGGTGAGCCGAACATGGTCAATGAGGGCGGCCTTGCCACCTATGGTATCGACTACTATCAGCTTGGCTACATGGCAGGTGAGCAGGCTGTAGAAATCCTGAAGGATGGAAAGAACCCGGCCGATATCCCGATCGGATACCTGAGCGCAGACAAGTGCGAGATTACGGTAAATCAGGAGACAGCAGATCTTCTGGGTGTCGATGTTTCTTCTGTGACCAAGTAAACTGTTTCGTTCGATTTCTTTCAACGAAAAGGCTTGCAGAAGTCAGATCATTAAAAACCAGGGGTGGGGCGGAAGCCTCACCCCTTTTGCGATCCTGGTTGACTTTAACGCACTGAAGTCTTATGATATGGAAGGTTGTATCAACACTTTAAAGCGTCTATGCGACAGAATAGGAAGGCAGCCTGGGAGATGCTTGAAGCGGTGATACAATCTTATTTTCAATTTCAGGAGGAACCTCATGAGCGGTTTACTTACTTCCCTACTGGGCGCAGTTTCACAGGGCCTGATCTGGTCCATGATGGTACTCGGCGTCTATATCACGTTTAAATTACTGGACATCGCAGATATGACCACCGATGGATCCTTTGCGCTTGGCGGCTGCGTATGCGCCATGCTGATGATCAAGGGAGTGGATCCGACGATCGCTCTTTTCTGTGGTGCACTTGCCGGTGGTGTAGCGGGCGCCGTCACGGGTGTTCTGCATACCTTCTTCGGCATTCCGGCGATTCTTGCAGGAATTCTCACACAGATTTCGCTCTGGTCCATTAATCTTCGTATCATGGCAGATAAATCGAACCAGTCCATTAATAAAATTGCATCGGATATTACCTTCTGGGTAGACCGACTCGGTATTACCCAGTCGCAGGCGACGCTGATCGTCGGACTGATTGTGGCAGTCGCACTGGTTTCTATTTTATACTGGTTTTTCGGTACGGAGCTTGGTGCTGCACTTCGGGCCACCGGTAACAATGAAGATATGATCCGGGCGCTGGGCGTGGATACCAATCATGCAAAGCTCCTCGGACTAGTCCTTGCAAACGTGCTGTGCGGACTTTCGGGTGCACTGGTCTGCCAGTCTACGAAATATGCAGATGTCGGCATGGGTACCGGTGCCATCGTTATCGGTCTTGCCTCCATCGTGATTGGTGAAGTCATTTTCTCACGGTCGAGAAATTTCGCCATGAAGCTCAGTGCCTCGGTGATCGGCTGTGTCATCTATTTCCTGATTCGTGCCATTGTTCTTCGCCTGGGCATGAAGGCAAACGATATGAAGCTTCTTTCTGCCATTATTGTGGCCCTGGCGCTTTGTGTTCCTGTAGCAATGCAGAAATATAAGGAGAAGATGGGCTATCGCGAGAGCGTATCTGAGGATGAGGAAGACGCTGCTGAAATCGAAAAGAAGGAGGCATAAGCCATGCTGATCATAAAAAACGTACGGAAAACCTTTAACAAGGGAACGGTCAATGAAAAAAAGGCACTGCGCGGCATTAATTTAACCCTGCAGGATGGCGATTTTGTGACGATTATCGGTGGCAACGGCGCAGGAAAGTCGACGCTTCTCAATATGATTGCGGGTGCTTATCCGGTCGATTCCGGTATCATTGAAATTGATGGCGTCAATATTACGAAGCAGCCGGAATATAAACGGGCGAAGTACATCGGCCGTGTTTTTCAGGACCCGATGAAGGGAACCGCAGCCGACATGCAGATTGAAGAGAACATGGCACTCGCCTTTCGAAGAGGAGAGCGTCGGCGACTCCGCTGGGCGGTAACACCGAAGGAGCGGGAGTTCTATCGGGATGCACTGGAGCGCCTGGGACTTGGCTTGCAGAGTCGAATGACCAGTAAGGTCGGCCTCCTTTCCGGTGGTCAGCGTCAGGCGCTGACACTCCTTATGGCGACGCTCAAGCGCCCACAGCTTCTTCTGCTTGATGAGCATACGGCCGCACTGGATCCGAAGACAGCATCAAAGGTACTCAGGCTCACGGAGGAAATCGTTGAGGAAAACCAACTGACTGCGCTCATGGTTACCCACAATATGAACGATGCCATCCGTATTGGGAATCGCCTTATCATGATGGATAATGGAAAAATCATCTATGATGTCTCGGGAGAAGAGAAAAAGAAGCTGACGGTTGAAAATCTTCTTCAGAAGTTTGAAGAGGCCTCCGGCGGTACATTCTCAAACGACCGTATGATGCTGGCGCGTTAAGCCGTGGGAGATCGGCTTCTCCTTACGTCAGAAGAAAAGGCGCTCGGAACGGAAGGTGCTGTCCGTTAGAGAAAAAGGAAATGTAAAATACAGGTCCCTGTGCTATAATGCTTATGATTTTCAGCTTATAGACAGGGACATTTTTTATGGAAAAACCGAAGATAAAACTTGTACGAAGGGAGCTTTCTGAGCCTGAGCGAAGGAAACTGAAGGCTTCACTGGGGGTGTGTGGCATACTGCTCCTTATGATCCTTGCTGCCGTAGGAATGCAGCATTTCCCTTCGGAGAATACCGTAGAGCCGGAGATGGAGAAGTCCAGTGCTTCCATCGTCGCGGAGACGTCCGGAGCTTCCTTTGCAACCGCATCGGAGATACAGAAGCTGACGGACCAGCTGAAGGCGGATACGGTCCAGCGCGTTCTTTCACAGTATTCAAATCTGGGCATCGTACAGTGCGACAGCTATATTAATTTTCGCTCGGCACCGAATCAGAATGATCTTACGAATATCATGGGGGAGCTGTCAAATGGTGCAGCCGTTAATATTGTAGAACTGGATCCGGAGGGCTATGAGGGCTGGGCCCATGTACAGTCGGGCGGTATGGATGGATATGTTTCGAAGAAGTTTCTTCTCACAGGAGAGCAGGCGAAAGCGATGGTTCCTGGTCTGATCCGTGCCCGTGCCACGGTCCTTACGGATCATCTTCGCATGCGTAGAAGCCCGTCCATCGAGGACGGCAATACGGTTGGATCAGCCGCAAAGGGAGAAAAGTATCAGGTCCTGGAGCGTCAAGGGCAGAGCTGGATCAAGATCGCACCAGACAACATTGATACCATCGATACCTGCTATATGTCCGCCGATCCTGCCTATGTAGACATTGACTATGGACTGGATGAGGCAAGAACGCTGAATCTTCGGGCGAAGGTACTGAATATGTACGATCATCTCGGCGTATCACTCGCGAGCGATTACATTAATGTCCGTTCTTCTCCGAAGGAGGATGGCATCCAGAACATTGTCGGAAAGCTTCCAGGCTATGCTGGCTGCAATATTCTTGGAGAAGAAGAGGGCTGGTATAAAATCCAGTCGGGCAGCGTCACGGGCTATGTACGAAAGGATCTGCTTGCAACAGGGGAGACGGCACAGAATCTGGCACTGCAGCATGCACAGGTAATGGCCATCGTCAATACCGAATCCCTCAATGTACGTTCGGAAGCCTCGACGGATTCGAAGGCGTGGACGGCGGTGACCTCGGGTCAGCGCTACAATGTTCTGAATCAGCTGGATGGATGGGTACAGCTTGAGCTGGATGCCGGTGATGATGATAATGAAGAGCAGGGCGCCTATGTCTCCACACGGGACAACAATGTGACCGTACAGTATGCACTGCAGCAGGCCATTGAATATTATCCTGCAGTGGAGGCAGCCAACGCTGCAATGGCCTTCCGAAATAAGATCGTAAACTTTGCCTGCCAGTTTGTGGGAAACCGTTATGTATGGGGCGGAACCTCGCTCACGCATGGCTGCGACTGCTCTGGCTTTACGCAGTCGGTACTGAAAAACTTTGGTATTTCGATTCCTCGTGTTTCCCGTGATCAGGCACGCACGGGGAAAAAGGTGACGAGCGCGGACATGCGTCCAGGAGACCTTATTTTCTATGCGAACCGGCGGGGAACCATCAATCATGTCGGCATGTACATTGGAAATGGGCAGGTGGTCAATGCCGCTTCCACACGCTCTGGAATCCGTATTTACCGCTGGAACTATCGTACGCCTGTGGCGATTCGCAATGTGATTGGAGATTAAAAGATGATAACAAAACACGTATCTGTAAACCGCATCCTTGGAATGCTGCTTGGCTGTGTCGTTATTTCCCTCGGGATTGCGTTCTTTAAGCAGTCGGGCCTCGGCAATGACTCCATCACGGCACTGAACCTTCGGATGTCCGAGCTGCTGGGCATTTCTCTCGGACGCATGAATCTGATGGCAAACACACTGTTCTTTGCCGCGGAAATCATCTGGGGCAGAAAGTACATTGGCCTCGGCACCTTCTTTAACTGGGTTGCGGTGGGGTATATTGTCACCTTTTTCTACCAGCACATCGAAGCGATCTTTGGCGTAACGACATCGTTCCCGGCACAGCTTCTCTTTGTGATGATTGGTGTTCTGGTCACTTCCCTGGGCTGCTCCATGTATCAGACAGCTAATCTGGGCATTGCGCCGTATGACTACCTGTCCATCGGCATCACGGATCATAGCTCGTTTCCGTACTTTGGATGTCGTATTTTCACGGATGCACTGACGGCCCTTCTGACCTTCCTTCTGGGTGGACTCATTGGCCTCGGAACGCTGGTCTGTGCCTTCGGACTTGGGCCGTTTATTTCCTTCTTTGATGTTCATTTTTCGAGAAAATGGATACGGTAAGGAACGGGGCGTAAAAAGGGCATGGAGAAGACGTTCTTCTGAGGAGGAGCGTCTTCTTTTTGAATTGACTTTCCTTTTTGCTGGTGCTAATCTGCAAATAAAGACGTGTGTCTTAATTTAGCTGCCCTGTGTTTCAGAACATCTGCAGCAGCAGAAAATATGGGGGAAGGTATGATTAATGTTGCCATCGTAAGCCCGGACCATTCCCTGGAGCCGGTAGAAAAGGTAATCGCAGAGCATGATTTCGGCTGTCAGTTCTATCAGTACATTTATCGTAAAATGAGCGATATCGATGCCATCTATCAGGATCTGAAGGGAAAGTGCGATGTCATTTTTTTCTCTGGCGAGCTCGGCTATCATTATATAAAGCATAAATTTCCAGATAATCGTATTCCGTGTACCTTTACGGCGTATGAACCCATCGATGTATTATCGATTCTTTTACAGTTTCAGATTGATCATCCGGAAACATCCCTGAATCGGGTGTTCTGTGACTTTCTGACCACAACGAATCACTATATGCAGGTTCCGCAGTATCTTCGAAAGGAGAACTGTCCCTACTTTTTCGAGGATACGCACTATGATTATCGTCATATCACGGCATATGCGAAGCGTCTGTGGGATGAGGGAAAGATTGACCTCATTCTGTCCCGATCCATTAATAATCTTGCCCGCCTCGATGAGCTGCATATTCCATATGTGGCGGTTTTTCCGTCGGAAGAAATGATTGTCAAGTCCATTCGTTCAGCGCTCAATGAGCTTCGCCTCGACACGATGAAGATGAAGGATGAGCTCAGTATTCTGATGCGTCTTCCATTTGATGAGGATGTCGAGCAGGAGGAGCAGGAGTATCGGGAAGCGACCGTGTATAAGCTCCTGGCCGATTATCGAAAGGTAAACCATCTTCATTTTTCCATTTCACAGGGCTTTAATCAGTTTGAAATTCATGTACAGGTTCCGAGCGGCGCATCGCAGCTCAACACACTGCGAACCCTCCTCCTGACCCTGAAGAAGGATCTGAATTTCCCGTTCCGTATAGGCGCAGGTGTGAGTCCGACGCTGGAGAGATCACGCTATTTCGCGGAGCATGCACTCATGGAGGCGGATCGCTATGGACGTAATGATGCCTTCTTTATGGACGAAGAGGATAAGATTACAGGACCACTCAGTGCCGATAATCAGCTGATGTACAACTATTCCAATGAAAAGGCACTTCGCTTTGCAAGGGAAAACGGCATCAATGAAACCAATATTCTGAAGCTCATCAGCATCTATGAGCAGGATGATGATGAGCTCATCAGCTCGCATACGCTTTCAGAAAAGCTGGGTATTACGATGCGCTCTGCAAGTCGTATCCTGGCGAAGCTTTATGAGCTGGATCTGATTCAGCTCGAGGAAAAGGGAAAGAATCCTATGGCGCCACGGCAGGGACGTCCTTCCCACTATTATCGCTTCCGACCGGAGGCCTTCCGAGATGCGCTGCTCTGAGCATGGACAGGTGCCTAAAAGTTCCGGTACACGAGATCGAGGAAGAAAACGAAATGGCCTTTCCGAACATCTGTTTTCCTTATGGATTTTGTACGTTGTTTAGAGTATAATGGCTAGGTTCATTTTAATATTGAAGTAAGTGAGGAAACATGGGTAGACCAAAGGGAAGCAAAAATAAAACAAAAACGACAGGCACAACGAAGGCAAAGTCGACAGGAAAGGCACAGGAGTACGATGCACCGCTGATGGGCGACGAGGCGGCAGTGATCATCACCTTTGCCGTGTCGATCTTCCTGTTTCTGTCCAATGTCGGTCTTTGCGGACCGATTGGCGCTGCGCTGAAGGCCGTACAGCTCGGCCTTTTTGGCATACTTGGTTATCTGTTTCCCATCGTTTTAAGCTTTGTGGTGGCCTTTATTCTTTCAAACATTGATAACCCACATGCAACGCTGCGGATGACCTCGGCACTGTTCATGCTGATTTTCTTATCCGCACTGTTACAGCTCTTTACGCGCGGTGGTGTACAGAACATGACCCTGATGGACTTTTACCGCGAGGGAGCCGAGGAAGGCCTGGGAGGTGGCATCATCGGAGGCGCGCTGGCTATGGTCCTGCATACGATGGCAGGGACCGTAGGAGCGGCACTGATACTGATCGTTGCCTCCTTCATCTGTCTTATTTATACGACTGGAAAGCCTCTCGCACGCATGCTGGCGAAGCGTTCTGCGCAGGCAGCCTCCCACGCAAGGGCACGCGCACGGGAAGATCTTTCTCAGGTGACGGAGTCGGCACGAATTCATCGGGAGGAGCGGCGACTTGCAAAAGAAGAGGAGCTGCGAGCACGGAAGCTGGGCATCGATCTCCGTGCGACCGATCTCTCATCGAATCAGGCGCTTCAGGACCTTCGTTCGGCTTCGCCTTTGCAGTCCGATGGTCTTTCGTCCGATGCGCAGGAAATTTCACTTCCACTCAATGGAAAGAGCACGAAATCAGCAGTACCTTCCCAGAATTCCGAGCTTTCTGTAAAGCCGAAATCACCGGATCGTATGTTTACGATTCCTGATCTCGAAGACAGTGCGCCCTGTGAAGTCGTGCAGGAAGGACCGGTAACGACCGAGGAACCGCTTTCGACCGCAGAGCCGATGACAACGGGAATGCTTCATACCGAACCAACCATCGAGGGACTCGATGATCTTCTGGGGCCAGATGAATATGCGGCGAATACAGTGGACCTTCCGTTGATCAATGGAAAAAAAGCAGTGCCTGCTGCGTCAACGGAGAAGGCGGATACCGCAGGTTCCGAACAGACTTACAGCACAGCTTCATCGGACGAGCTGTCGGATGTGCTTCCTTATGAAGAGGTGCCAGCAAGCGTCAACGTTTCCGACAGGACGCCTGTATCCGCTGAAGCAGATGAAGCTTCAGCTGCGCCACGGATGGAAGAAGCCTATCAGGGAGATTCGGAGGTACAGATTTCGACATCCGGGGTTGCCACGATTGGGCGCGGTGATATGGAGCAGGGAACACGGCACATTGTAGCATCGAACGGACAGGTCATCGATGCCGACGTAGAACCGGTCAAAAAGAAAATCGAATCTCAGCTGGATCGTGAGAAAAAGGAAAATACACCGACGGAGGCGGATAATGCGCAGCTGCAGCAGGAAATTCTCGAAAAGAAGAAGGTCCAGAAGCCTTATGTAATTCCGCCGCTCAGCCTTCTTCAGAAGCCTGTACGGCAGGACCTCGATACCCGTGAGGAAATCCGTCAGAATGCCATCACACTGCAGGAAACACTGAAAAGCTTTGGTGTCAATGTCACCATTACGAACATCTCCATCGGACCGGCCGTTACACGGTACGAGCTTCAGCCGGAAATTGGTGTAAAGGTTTCCAAGATTGTATCGCTGACGAATGACATCAAGATGCGGCTTGCCGCAGCAGACATTCGCATTGAGGCACCGATTCCCGGAAAATCGGCCGTGGGCATCGAGGTGCCGAATAAGCATGGCGCCACGGTCTTCCTGGGCGATGTGCTGGGCAGCGGAGAATTCCAGGGAGCGAAGGCCAAGCTTGCGTTCGGTGTCGGAAAGGATATTGCCGGAAAAACCATCGTCACCGACATTGCGAAGATGCCACATCTTCTGATTGCAGGTGCGACCGGCTCTGGTAAGTCCGTGTGCATCAATACGCTGATCATGTCACTGCTCTTTAAATATAAGCCAGAGGATGTACGTATGATCATGATCGATCCGAAGGTAGTTGAGCTCTCCGTTTATAACGGCATTCCGCATCTTCTGATTCCGGTCGTGACGGATCCGAAGAAGGCGGCTTCGGCACTGAACTGGGCCGTGGCTGAAATGACGGATCGTTATAAGAAATTCGCGGAAAGCGGCTCCCGTGATCTGAAGGGCTACAATGAAAAGATCATGGCGGTGCGGAATGACCCGGAGATCCCGGAGGATCAGAAGCCGGAAAAGCTTCCGCAGATCGTGATTATCATTGACGAGCTTGCCGATCTCATGATGGTCTCCAGCCAGGAGGTCGAGGATGCCATCTGCCGGATTGCACAGCTGGCCCGGGCGGCAGGTATGCATCTGGTGATTGCAACCCAGCGTCCGACGGTGGATGTGATCACGGGCCTTATTAAGGCCAATGTTCCGAGCCGTATCGCCTTTGCCGTTTCGTCTGGAACCGACAGCCGTACCATCATCGATATGAACGGTGCAGAGAAGCTGCTGGGAAAGGGCGATATGCTCTTCTTCCCACAGGGAATTCCGAAGCCTGTTCGTGTGCAGGGCGCGTTTGTCTCTGACCAGGAGGTTTCAGACGTCGTCGATTTCATCAAGAAGGAAATGGGCGAGGTGGAATACAGTGAAAGCATACAGGCACAGGTACAGTCCGGTACGAGCAGTGAGGGCGGAAGCAGTGGTGCCGGAAATCGTGATGAGCTCTTTACGGAAGCCGGACAGCTGATTATCGAAACAGAAAAAGCGTCGATTGGCATGCTGCAGCGAAAGTTCCGCATCGGATTTAACCGGGCAGCGCGCATCATGGACCAGCTGGCGGAGGCCGGTGTGGTCGGCCCGGAAGAGGGAACGAAGCCGCGGAAGATCATCATGACGCTTTCTGAATTTGATGAGCTTCTGTCAAAGGGATAAGGTTACATTTTCCATATACATGAAAGAAAGAGGTACAAGATGAAGTCGGATATCGAGATTGCACAGGAAGCAAGTATGAGCCGCATCACAGATGTTGCAGCAAGATTTGGCATCGAGGCGGATGAGCTGGAGCAGTATGGTAAATATAAGGCAAAGCTCAGCGATGATCTCTGGGCGAAGATCAAGGACCGACCGGATGGGAAGCTGGTGCTTGTTACGGCCATCAACCCGACCCCGGCCGGAGAAGGAAAGACCACCACGTCCATCGGACTGACCGATGCGCTGAACCGTCTCGGGAAGAAAACCGTGGTTGCGCTGCGAGAGCCGTCTCTTGGACCATGCTTCGGCATCAAGGGCGGAGCCGCCGGTGGCGGCTATGCACAGGTGGTTCCGATGGAGGATCTGAACCTTCACTTTACTGGTGACTTTCATGCCATTACCAGTGCCAACAATCTTCTTGCTGCGCTTCTCGACAATCACATCAAGCAGGGAAATCAGCTCCGCATTGATCTCAAGGCCATCAACTGGAAACGCTGCGAGGACATGAATGATCGCCAGCTTCGGAACATTGTGATCGGTCTCGGTGGCCGAGGAGACGGTGTGGTGCGGGAAGACCACTTCGTCATTACGGTTGCATCGGAGGTTATGGCCATTCTGTGCCTTGCAGATGACATGGAGGATCTGAAGAAGCGCCTTTCACGTGTCATCGTCGCCTATGATGTGGATGGAAAGCCGGTAACGGCAGAAGACCTGCAGGCGGTAGGCGCGATGGCCGCGCTTTTAAAGGATGCCATCAAGCCGAACATCATTCAGACACTGGAGCATAACATGGCCATCGTGCATGGTGGACCATTTGCGAATATTGCACATGGCTGCAATTCGGTACAGGCGACGCGCTTTGCACTGAAGCTCGGAGACATTGCCGTGACCGAGGCTGGCTTCGGCGCAGATCTCGGCGCAGAGAAGTTCTTTGATATCAAGTGTCAGATGGCGGGATTCCACCCGGATGCAGCAGTTCTGGTCGCTACGGTACGGGCACTCAAGTATAATGGCGGCGTTCCGAAAACAGAGCTTGCAGCGGAAAATCTTCCGGCACTCGAGAAGGGCATCGTAAACCTTGAAAAGCATATCGAAAATCTTCAGTCCTTTGGCGTGCCGGTCGTTGTCGCCATCAACCAGTTTGCCACCGATACCGAGGCGGAGCTTCAGTTTGTAGAAAACTTCTGCCGCGCACGAGGTGCAGAATTTGCACTGTCAAAGGTGCATGGAGAAGGTGGTAAAGGCGGTGAGGAGCTGGCGAAAACCCTCCTCCATACGCTGGAAACCAAGGAAGCACACTTCACTCCGGTTCAGAAGCTGGACGATGATCTCTATGCAAAGATTGAAGCCGTTGCCCGCACAATTTATGGTGCAGACGGCGTGCATTATGAGCCGAAGGCCCGGAAGGCCCTGGATAAGCTGATCGAGCTTGGCTTCACGCATGTTCCGGTATGTATGGCGAAAACCCAGTACAGCCTGAGTGATGATGCGAAAAAGCTCGGACGGCCGAAGGACTTCTGCATCACGGTGCGGGATGCCTATGTTTCTGCGGGTGCCGGTTTCGTGGTCTGCCTGACCGGGGATGTCATGACAATGCCAGGCCTTCCGAAAAAGCCGGCCGCCTTTGGCATTGATGTCATCGACGGAAAAATCGTCGGTCTGTTCTGATGGGGAAGGCAGGACCCGGAAGGGTCCTGAACGAAGATTCAATAAACGAAAAGAGACGAATTATGGCAAAATTTGTAGACTGGCTGAAAAATCTGAATTATACGCTTCTTCATGGCGATCCAGCAGCTCTGGACGTGCAGGAGCTGGTCTTTGACTCGAGAAAAGCAGTCGAAGGCACAGTGTTTAACGCGATGAAGGGAGCCAATGTCGATGCGCACCGCTTTATTCCTGCGGTCCTCGCACAGGGCTGTAAGGCCCTTGTGGTGGAAGAGGACCCGGCGGAATTCGGGCTGGATCCTTCGAAGCTTCCAGAGGATGTGGTGCTCATCCGTGTTGAAAATGCGCGCGTTTCACTTGCAGAGCTCAGTGCGGCACGCTTCGGATATCCAAGTAAGGAAATGACCATCATTGGCATTACCGGTACGAAGGGAAAAACGACGACCGCGCATATGATTCAGCAGATCCTGGAGGATGCAGGCCTGAAGGCCGGCTGCATTGGTACCACAGGCGTAGAATATGGTGATGTGCATATTCCGACGAAAAACACGACGCCGGAATCCTATGATCTTCAGAAGTATTTTCGTACCATGCGGGACGCCGGCTGCGACTATGTGGTCATGGAAGCCTCAAGCCAGGCCTTTAAGCTGCATCGTGTGGACGCCATTACCTTTGACTATGGCATCTTCACGAATATTGAACCAGACCACATCGGTCCACATGAGCATGCCGATTTCGAGGAGTACAAGTACTATAAGAGCTGCATCTTCAAGCAGTCCCGTGTGGGCATCATCAATCGCGATGCAGATTATGCAGAGGAGCTCATTGCCGGTGCGCCATGTAAGATGTTCACCTATGCCATTGACCGTCCGGCAGACTTCATGGCGGAGAACATCGAACATGTTAACCGACCGGATTTTGTCGGCATCTGCTTCGACGTAACCGGGCATGCGGAGCTGGATATCCAGATGGATCTTCCAGGAAAGTACAATGTCTACAATGCGATGGCAGCCATCGCTGTACTGTCACTCATGGGGATACCTCACCGCGCCATCATCCATGCCTTTCGAAGAGTGCATGTCGACGGACGGACACAGATCGTCTTTAAAAATGAGACGATGTCCGTACTGGTCGATTATGCGCACAATGAAATGGCCATGGAAAATCTGCTGAGCACCCTGCGGGAGCTGAAGCCGGGACGTCTCGTTGTGGTCTTCGGCTGCGGCGGAAACCGGGCAAAGGATCGCCGCTACGGCATGGGAAAGGCAGCGGCACAGTTTGCAGATTTCAGCATACTGACAGCTGATAATTCCCGCGATGAGGAAACCTCCGATATCATCGCCGACATCAAGTCAACGCTGGTTCCTGCCGGTGGCCGGTATGTCGAGATTCCAGATCGTCGTGCGGCGATCGAATATGCCATGACGCATGCAGAAAAAGGCGATATGATTGCCGTGATTGGAAAGGGACATGAGGATTATCAGGAAGTGAAGGGCGTACGTACGCATTTTCTCGACCGCGAGGTCATTCTCGAAACAGCGAAAAAATATCATCTTTAATGGAGAACAGCATGAAATCAGCGGACATCAGCTTTGGATTCAGTGATACGGGCATCGAGGAAATCGTCCTCGACTCCCGAAAGGAAATGAAAAATGCACTTTTTGTGCCGATTGTCGGCGAGCACAGTGATGGGCATGACTTCATCGAGATGGCGATCGCACATGGAGCGGTCGCCGTACTCAGCGCACGCCCTGTCGAGGAGCTTCAGACAAAATACCCGCAGGTTCGTTTCTATCAGGTGGAGGATACAACGAAAGCACTTCAGGAAATCGGGTACATGGAACGAAAAAAATTCCATGGTACGGTGATCGGTGTGACGGGATCTGTTGGAAAAACGACAACGCGGAGCATGATTGCAGCAGCCGTCGGAGCCGGAAAAAAGGTGTTTCAGACGGCAGGCAATGCGAACTCGCAGGTAGGCGTTCCGATTACGCTGTTTCAGATGGCACATTCGGATGCAGAGGTGGCCGTCATTGAGCTTGGCATGTCCATGCCTGGAGAGATGACGAAAATCGCTCAGATTGCCTGTGTGGACATGGCAGTGATGACGAACATCGGCATTGCACATATTGAGCAGCTGAAGACGCAGGAAAACATTCTTCGAGAGAAGCTGCATATCCTCGACGGCATGGAAGAGGATGGCATCCTGTATCTGAACAGAGAGGATCCAATTCTGTCGAAGCTTAGCCTGGACGAGATTCATCGTTTCGGTATTGCCGAAGGGAAGGACATCCGGCTTCAGTTCTATGGAGTGGACGACTATACGCTTAAGCTCATGGTAAAGGGAGCACATATGCTGCAGAATGCTTCCGCTGCCATGCATGTGGCGACCCGGCTCGGCGTACCGATGGAGCGTGCGCAGCAGGCTCTCGAGCAGTTCTCCGGTCTAGCCGGTCGTGGCGCCAGCTTCCGGACGAAGGCAGGGGTTCTTATCATTGATGATGCGTACAACGCGTCTCCGGCGTCCATGAAGGCAGGACTGGATGCGCTGGCCGCACTCGATGGAAAACGGCACATTGCAGTGCTTGCGGACATGCTTGAGCTCGGTGAAAAGACCCTGGATTATCATCGCGAGGTCGGGAGATACCTGGCACATCTTCCGGTGGATGCGGTTTTTCTGTATGGCGAGCGTGCAGCTGCCATCGGAGAAGGCATTCAGAGCGAAGTGGCAGAGGAGAAGGCGAGTGGAAAGGTACCGTCCTGTACCCTTCCGAGCATTGAATATTTTACTGACCTTTCTGAGCTTCGAAATACGCTCCACGCCATCGCAACACGTGGCGACGTGATCCTCCTGAAGGGCTCGAACAGCATGCATCTTTCTGACATTGTCCGTGAATTCAAACAGGACCAGGCATAATGTACGCAGCCATCATCATCGATATCTCGAGCGATGCCCTGGATCATGCCTACACTTATCATATTCCGGAGGGCATGAAGGTGCAGGTCGGGAATCGTGTAACGATCCCTTTCGGCAGCGCCAATCAGGAAAAAACCGGTTATGTGATCGAGCTTGTAGAGCAGTTTGACTATGATCCGTCCAGGGTGAAGGACATCCTTACGGTCATTCCGGATGCCATTTCCGCACAGGAGCAGCTGATTCAGCTGGCTGCCTGGATGTCAACGGAATATGGCACAACGATGAATCAGTGCCTGAAAACGGTTTTGCCGGTGCGGCGAACCGTTCGAAAAAATGCCCGCCGTATCGATCCGCTTCTTCACTATCAGGAAGAAAGGGATGAGTATCATGATTTGAATCCGGCACAGGCGGAGGCGGCAGAGGCTGTACGTAAAGGATATGAGGCCTGCCTTCGGAGGCGCGGACAGGAGCCAATGAGTACGACGCCGCGCTATCTTCTTCATGGCATTACAGGCTCAGGGAAAACAGAGGTCTACCTTCATATCATGAACGAGGTGCTTCAGCATGGAGAGCAGGTGATCCTGCTGATTCCGGAGATTTCCCTCACCTACCAGACCGTACGGCGGGTTTCCACGCGCTTTCAGGGACGGGTTGCCATTCTGAACTCCCGTATGAGCATCGGGGAACGCTATGAGCAGTATCAGAAGTGTGCGTCTGGAGAGGTGAATGTACTCATTGGACCTCGCTCTGCAGTTTTTGCTCCCTTTGAACATCTGGGGCTCATCATCATGGACGAGGAGCATGAGTCTGCGTATAAATCGGAAACAGCCCCGCGCTTTGAAACGCGGGACGTCGCCTATATGCGTGCGCGAATGGCAGGCTGTCCTGTGCTCTATGGATCTGCCACCCCTTCGCTCACGCTTTATACGGCTGCACGTGCGGGCGAGGTATCACTTCTTGAGCTCCCGACACGTGCTCATACCGGGGCACAGCTGCCAGAGACAGAAATCATTGATCTTCGGGAAGAGCTGGCCAATGGAAACAGGAGCATTCTTTCGGCACGTCTCTATGGGCTTATGCAGGAAAAGCTGGAGCGACATGAGCAGATCATGCTATTCATGAACCGTCGAGGATATTCCAGCTTCGTGTCCTGCCGAAGCTGTGGAGAAGCGCTGAAATGCCCGCATTGTGACATTACGCTGACGCTGCATCGCGACGGGATGCTGCGCTGCCACTACTGTGGCTATCAGATCCGTCTCATGAAGCTCTGCCCACACTGCGGGAGTCCCTACCTCGCGCCGTTTGGCTTCGGCACAGAGAAGCTGGAAAGCTATGTAAAGAAGCTGTTTCCGAACGCGTCTGTCCTTCGGATGGATGCCGATACAACCCGTCGAAAGGGAGAGCACGAGAGAATTCTGGAACGATTCCGGCGTCATCAGGCGGATATTCTGATTGGTACCCAGATGATTGTCAAGGGCCATGATTTCCCGGATGTGACGCTGGTCGGTATCATTGCAGCGGATCTCAGCCTTTCGGCACCGGACTTCAAGGCATCCGAACGCACCTTTCAGCTCCTGACTCAGGCTGCTGGACGTGCCGGACGTGGTGCACAGGCTGGTACCGTCGTGATCCAGACCTATCAGCCGGACCATTATGCAATCGTGCTGTCGAAACGGCAGGATTATAAAGCGTTCTATGCGGAAGAATTCCGTTTTCGAAAGCTGATGGGATATCCTCCAACCGAACGGCTGATGACGATTCAGCTCGCATCGAAGGATGAAGATTTTCTCAGCATGGTGAGTCAGGCAGCGACGGAGGGCTTTCAGCCGGACTGCAGTGCGGCAGGGGCGGAGCTGATCGGACCACTGGAGGCGTCCGTGTACCGCATCAAGGATATCTACCGAAAAATCGTCTATATCAAACACCCGTCTCATGATATAATTATCAGGTTACGGGATTATTTTACAGAACGTGTACGACAGCACGACCGTCGAGGACTCGTGCTGCTGAATTATGATTTACAGTGAATACAGGAGAGTGTTATGGCATTAAGAACCATTCGAGTTGTTGGAGACCCTATTCTGGAGAAGGAGTGCAAGCCGCTGAAGAAGGTATCCGAGCGCACCAGGGAGCTCATTATGGATATGTTTGAAACCATGTACGATGCCAATGGCGTCGGACTTGCAGCACCACAGGTGGGTGTTCTTCGGAAGCTATTTGTTGTCGACATTGGCGATGGAAAGCGATATGTATGCATCAATCCGACGGTCACAGCGATTGGAGATGAGACGCAGACCGGTGACGAGGGCTGTCTTTCCGTACCTGGAAAGCAGGGCGTTGTTACTCGTGCCATGAAGGTACATGTTGATGCCTACGATCTGGATATGAAGCCATATTCCTTCGATGCAGAGGGACTGCTTGCGCGTGCCATGGCACATGAAAATGATCATCTGTCCGGCATCCTCTATACGTCGAAGGTCGAGGGAGAGCTTGAAGACGTGAATTATGAGAGCCTCGAGGAAGAGGATCTCGAGGACTTCGAGTAAGCAGACGACGAAGACGTTCGTCGGAAAAACGGAGGAGAACCATGAAGATTGTTTTTATGGGAACGCCCGATTTCGCGGTAGCGACACTGGATGCACTGGCAGCTGCGGGACATGAGCTTCCACTGGTGATTACCCAGCCAGATCGACCGAAGGGACGACATGGAGAGGTACAGAAGAGCGATGTGCGTGCTGCGGCAGAACGCTATGGGATTCCAGTGGCTACGCCGGAGCGCATTCGAAAGGATGAAGGCTTAAAAGAAAGACTGCGTACCATCGCTCCGGATGTGATTGTAGTTACAGCCTTCGGACAGATCCTGCCGAAGGACATTCTGGATATTCCGAAATATGGCTGTGTCAATGTACACGCTTCGCTGCTTCCGAAATACCGTGGGGCTGCACCCGTGCAGTGGGCCGTGCTGAATGGCGATGCCGAATCCGGTGTTACGACCATGCAGATGGATGAAGGCCTGGATACAGGCGATATTCTCCTGGAAAAACGGATTCCACTGGATCCGAAGGAAACCGGGGGAAGCCTCTTCGACAAGCTGGCGAAACTCGGTGGGGAGCTGATTCTCGAAACGCTGGACGGGCTTCAGGCGGGGACACTTACACCGACGCCACAGGATGCATCAAAGGCTACGAAGGTTGGACTGTTCACGAAAACTTCAGGACGAATCGACTGGCAGGAGGATGCCGTCGTGATTGAGCGGAAAATCCGTGGCCTGAATCCATGGCCATCCGCCTACAGCTTTCTGAATGGTAAGCAGCTGAAGTTCTGGGATGCCGATGTGCTGACGGAGGAAGACTGTAAAAAGTATGCCATTCCGGAAGTTGCCAGGCTGATGCCGGATCGCAATGAAACGCTGCCAGAGACGATGAGAGCCGGACGGGTCTATGCAGATCAGCGACAGCTCATCGTTCGCTGCGGAAAGGGCGCACTGCGCATCCATGAGCTTCAGCTTGAGGGCAAGAAGCGTATGAAAACGGAGGATTTTCTCCGTGGTCATCGTTTCTGAATCTTTATATAAAATTCAGAATTTCAACATGATCTCGTCACGAGGATGCCCTACACTGGAGACATGATCACGATAGGAGGAAACGTCATGTACGGTTATTATGGATATCCGATGTTTTATGATCCGACCTATGTTCTGGTGCTGCTGGGCATTATTCTTTCCATGCTGGCCAGTGCGCATGTCAATCGGACCTTTCAGAAATATGCAAAGGTGGGCTCCCGTGCAGGCATCACGGGTGCAGATGCCGCACGTCTTATTCTGAATCGAAATGGGATTACGAACGTGCGCGTTCAGGGAATTGCCGGAAATCTGACAGATAATTATGTCCCGAGTAAAAAGGTACTGAATCTGAGCGAGTCAACGATCAACAGCCGGTCCATTGCTGCCATTGGGGTGGCTGCGCATGAATGTGGTCATGCCATTCAGGATAAGGAGGCCTATGTACCCCTCGTTCTGACCAGAACCATCACGCCAGCCTGTGCGTTTGCTTCGAAGATCTCGATTCCTCTCGTTTTCTTCGGGATTCTCATCAGCTGGTCACCACTCATCCGGATCGGCATCATCGCATTTATGGTTGCCATCTCCATCCAGCTTTTAACCCTGCCGGTTGAATTTGATGCCTCACGACGTGCCGTAAAGACCCTGCGTGAAAATCAGGTACTGACAGAAGAGGAGCTGAATGGCGTAAAGGCCGTATTGACCGCAGCAGCACTCACCTATGTTGCTGCCGCGACCGCATCACTTTTACAGCTGCTTCGACTCCTGATTCTCACGAGAGGAAGCCGCAGAAATAATGACTAATGGATAAGAAAAATCTACGAAATAAAAAGAACACTCAGGAGGGACCACTCCATAAGTTCATGCATGCCGGAAAGCAGAGCTCCAATGCACGAAAAGGAAGAACTCCAGACGCCCGGAGCACGCATGCAGATTATAGAGTCTGGAATGCGCGACCGCACGGAATGCAGGAAGAAGAGAAAAAAATATCGGAACTTTCCAGAGAAAAGACCGCAGCAACGCCGCGGTCTATTGCTGTACTTAGCCTTCAGAAAATTTTAGAGGAGAAGAAGCTTTCCCATATTGTACTGCGGGAAGCCCTTCAACAGCATGGGGACTTCGATCCACGTGACGCGGCCTTCGTGACACGTCTTGTGGAGGGAACCCTCGAATATACGATTCAGCTCGATTTTATTCTGAACCAGATCAGTAAGGTCCATACGAAAAACATGGAGCCGCTGATCCGTACCGTGCTTCGTATGGGAAGCTACCAGATTCTGTACATGGACAAGGTGCCGGACAGCGCAGCCATCAATGAGGCGGTAGAGCTTGTGAAGAGTCAGGATGATAAGCTCTTTTTCCTGAGTGGCTTTGTCAATGGTGTACTGCGCAGTGTGGCGAGAGATAAGGACATCATTTTTCAGAACCTTGCACATACAGGGAAAACACCCGCCTACATTCGCTACAGTGTGCCCCTCTGGCTGTATGAGGATCTTCGAAAGGTCTATGGACGTGAAGAAACCGAGCGTATGCTTGACTGGTTCCTGCACGGTGAAAAGACCAACTATGTCCGTTTCCAGGATGGCCATACCGAGGTACGAAGCGGCGACATTGTCCACAGTGATGCCTTTCGGAATGGTGAACTGACGATTCAGGACTATGCCTCGCAGCAGGTGGGGATCGAAGCTGCACCGGAAAAAGGAGACTATGTCGTGGATGTATGTGCGGCGCCTGGCGGAAAGAGCTGCCATATCGCAGCGCTGCTGGAAGGAACCGGACAGGTGGACGCACGGGATCTCAGCGAGGGAAAGGTTGCACTGATCCGTCAGAATATCGAGCGGCAGAAGCTCACGAACATTTCAGCAAAGGCACTCGATGCACGGACCCTGGACCCGACGCTTCTCGATCCGGAGGGACAGGGCATCGCCGACATTGTGGTAGCGGATCTTCCTTGCTCGGGTCTTGGAATTCTGGGAAAGAAGCCGGACATCCGTTTCCGTGCAAGCCGCGAAAATATCGCGGCACTTCAGAAGCTCCAGCGGGAAATTCTCGATACCGTATGTCAGTATGTCAAGCCAGGAGGAAAGCTCCTCTACTCCACCTGTACCTTGACAAAGGAAGAAAATGAGGACAACCGGGACTATATTCTGACGAAGCCTGGCTTTTCACTTGAAAAGGAGCGCAAGTTCCTTCCAGGAGAGCCTTCGGATGGATTTTATCTTACGGTATTTCGAAAAGCATGAAAAATTTACGAGACATAGAACTGAAGGATATGAAAAAGCTGCTGGAGGATATGGGTGAAAAGCCCTTCCGCGCAAAGCAGCTCTATACCTGGCTGCATCAGAATCTGGTGACCGATGTAGATGAGATGACGAATCTTTCGAAATCACTTCGAGAGAAGCTGCGTGCATCCTACAGCGTTGCTCTCCCGGAAACGGTGGAGGTACTCACATCAAAAATCGATGGTACAAAGAAATTTATCTTTCGAATGCAGGATGGCCATGTGATCGAATCGGTCTGGATGGAATACCAGCATGGACACAGTGTATGCATCTCTTCGCAGGTTGGCTGCCGTATGGGCTGTAAGTTCTGCGCTTCCACCCTCGATGGACTGGCCAGAAATCTGACGAGCGGCGAGATGCTGGGACAGATTTATCAGATTCAGCGTACGACCGGCGTACGGGTAGACAATATTGTTATCATGGGTTCTGGAGAGCCCCTCGATAATTATGATGAATTTACCCGCTTTATACGGATGATTTCAGATGAAAACGGACTGCATATTTCCAGACGGAATATCACGGTTTCCACCTGTGGGCTTGTTCCCAGAATCCGTCAGCTGGCCGATGAAAATGCAGGCATCACGCTGGCACTGAGTCTCCATGCGCCAAACGATGAAACCAGACAGAAGCTGATGCCGATTGCAAAGAAGTATTCCCTTTCAGAAATCATGCCGGCTATAGAGTACTATTTTGAAAAGACCGGACGTCGTGTTACCTTTGAGTACTCGGTCGTGGAAGGTGTGAATGACAATAAGCAGGAGGCCATGGAGCTGGTTCGACTGATCCGTGGCATGAAGGATGGCGGAAGGCTGCAGTGCCATGTCAACCTGATTCCGGTCAATCCGATCAAGGAGCGTGACTGGAAACGACCGGATCGCTCGAAGGTAGAGGCCTTCCAGCATGTCCTGGAGCGAAATGGCATTACAGCTACCATCCGTCGTGAGATGGGTTCAGATATTTCCGGCTCCTGTGGACAGCTTCGACGGGATTACCTGGAGACCGAGGGCGTTCATTCGAAAGCGTAAGGAGGCATACCACTGAGCGGCTTACAGACTGCTGGATGGACGAGGCCGAATACAATGGATCGAGCATAGAGGAAACGTATGATGGACTATTTTGCAAAAACCGATAAGGGGCAGCGACGACATATGAATCAGGATTATGTCTATGCTACGAATCAGCCAATCGGAGAGCTGCCGAATCTCTTTCTTCTCGCGGATGGCATGGGTGGCCATAAGGCAGGAGATTATGCCTCCCGGTATACCGTAGACACTCTGAAGGACTATATCATGGAACGGCAGCAGCCGATGCCGGAAATCCGACTGCTGCAGGAGGGCATCGGCGAGGTAAACCGGCGCCTTTTTCAGATGTCTGAGCAGAATCAGAATCTGAATGGCATGGGAACCACACTCGTCGTTGCCTATATTGATGGAACCAGTCTGACCGTCGGAAACATTGGCGACTCGAGGGCCTATCTGATTCACGGAAACAGCATTCGGCAGATCACACGGGACCACTCCTATGTAGAGGAAATGGTTCGAAGAGGTCTGATGCGGCGGGGCTCACAGGAGTATATGAGCTCCCGAAACATCATTACGCGTGCCGTCGGCATCGAGCCGGAGGTGGAGGCGGACTTCTTTGAGGTAGAGCTGTCGGAAGGGGATTACCTTCTGCTCTGTTCGGATGGGCTGTCCAACATGGTGGACAATGAGAGCATCCGCACCATCGTCCGTGAGGAGACAACGGTGCAGGAAAAGGTGCAGGCACTGATCGATATGGCAAATATCAACGGCGGGAAAGACAATATCGGCATCGTTCTGACCGGCCCATACCGAGAGGAGGCAACCGCATGATGCTTGTACAGGGACAGATTCTGGATGATCGCTATGAGATCGACACACTGATCGGACAGGGCGGCATGAGCTATGTCTATCGCGCAAATGATAAAAAAATGGGGCGCGAAGTGGCCATTAAGGTGCTGAAGGAGGAGTACTGTGAGGATGAGGATTTCATCCGCAAGTTTCAGAATGAAGCACAGGCAGCGGCGAAGCTGAACCATCCGAACATCGTTGCAGTGTATGACATTGTCGATAATCTCGAGACGAAGCTCCATTATATTGTGATGGAGCTCGTGGAGGGGATTACGCTGAAGAACTATATTAAACGGGCCGGTCGGATGGATTCTCAGGAGGCCATCGCCATCGCACTGCAGGCGGCAGCCGGCATTGAGCTCGCACATAAGATGGGCATCGTGCATCGGGACATCAAGCCGCAGAATATCATCGTGGACAGTGAGGGCAATGTGAAGGTGGCAGATTTCGGTATTGCACGTGCCGCCACGCAGCAGACGGTCAATGCAACTGTCATGGGCTCCGTCCACTACATCTCGCCAGAGCAGGCGCGCTCTGGACAGTCCGATGAGCGCTCGGACATTTACAGCTTCGGCTGCACACTCTATGAAATGCTGACCGGACAGGTGCCCTATGACGGAGATACCTCCGTTTCGGTTGTATTTGCGCATCTTGAAAATCCGGTTCCGCATGTAAAGGATCTCGTACCGGATGTCTATCCTGCACTGGATATGGCAGTCTATAAGTGCATGCAGAAGAAGCCAAAGCTGCGCTATCAGCACATCGGGGAGCTCATGGAGGATCTTCGAAGGGCTCTGAAGGATCCGAGTGGCTCCTTTATGGCGGGAGAAATGCCGGAGGATCTCAGTGAAACACGCGTGCTGTCCCCACGGGAGCTGGCACTCCTGAAGCATCGGCAGGAGCTGCGACAGAAGGTCGCAGGTCTGGAGGCCGGGGAGGAGGACGAGGAAGCAAATGAAGGACCGGGCTTCCATATGACAAAGCTCTATCGTCTGATTGCAGCGGTGTGCGTCCTGCTCATCGTTGTTCTGGTTGTCATCATTGGCCGTAATATGCTTTCCTTCCTCCGGGAGAGTAAAACAGCACTGGAGACCACCCAGGCAACGGAAGAAAGCAGCACCGTGACAGAGGCCGCGACGATCAATATTACGATTTCTGCCCTGGACAACCTGCTTCCAAACATTGTGGGAAAGACCGTGGAAGAGGCAGAGGAGTATCTGAAGGCGTACAATGTACATCTGAAAACCGTAAAGGAGGACTATTCGGATAAGTATCCAACCCCAGGTGTCATTCTTTCGTATGAAAAGGAAAAGAGCGGGCAGGGCAATGTCCTCGACCTGACACTGTCTGACGGTGCAAAAACCATTGAGTTTTATGATCCGGACACGAAAAATCTGGAGGCGCTTCATACCATGAAGTGCCAGTCGCTCCTGGATGAACTGGAAAAGCGGAAAATAACGTATAAGGTCGAGGACGAGGCATCCGATACGGTTCCGAAGGGCAATGTAATCCGCACAAATAAGCCGGACACAAGCGGAACATCGATGCTGATTATTACACGGTCGAGTGGCACTCAGCAGGTGGAGGATCCTGTTCTGGTACCGGAGCTTCACGATCTGGAGCTCGAGGAAGCCATGTCGACGCTGGAGGATGCGGGGCTTCAGCTGGAGGGCATCGACTACGTGGAAAGTGAAGAAGGCGAGAACGTCGTTGTGGACCAGTCCCTGACCGCTGGAACGGAAGTATCCAGAGGTACGGCCATTCGCCTCACCGTAGCTTCCAGCACCGGAGAACCCTTCACGACGGGGGCTTTGGTAAGTGGAACCGACAATGCCTGGTACGGCTCCATCAATACCGCCGTGAAGATCGGTGGTGAAACCAGTCCGGCGGCATCCAATACCCGTGTGATTCTGATCCGTCTCTGCCAGGATATCGATGGGACCGAGCGGTATACGACACTGCAGGAGGCACGCTCCTATGCAGCAGGGACAGAGCTTCAGGTGGTTATACCATCCATCAAGGGCGCGACGGGTGTAACGAAGGGAACCGTGGAAATTGTCGATGCTTCGAATGATACGGTAATCGCGTCGTATTCGGTCAATTTTGCACCGAGAAATTCATGAGCTTGAGGTGACGGATGATACTGAAAGGAAAAATATATAAGGGAATCGGGGGCTTCTATTATGTCCATACGCCGGAGGGCGATTATGAATGTCGAGCGAAGGGAATCTTTCGCAATCGAAATGAAAAGCCACTGGTCGGAGACAATGCAGAGATTTCTCCCGTGCAGGACTCTGAAAAGGAGCATGAGGGATCGGTGATTCGCATCCTTCCGAGGAAAAATCAGCTGATTCGCCCGGCGGTAGCCAATGTCGACCAGGCGGTTGTCATATTTGCGCTTCGTCATCCAGATCCTAACCTGAACCTGCTGGATCGTTTTCTCATCAATATGGAACAGCGGGATATTCCGGTCACCATTTTCTTTAATAAGGTGGACCTCGTGCAGACGTCCGATTCGGAAAGCTCTCTGGAAGAAGAGGAAATTCTGTCCGAAGACCGGAATGCCTGGAAAAAGAAACGGGCGAGAGCGAAAAGCATACCGGAGATTCATGCAGAGCATCCGGAGCTGATTCCGGAAATCTATCGGAAAGCAGGCTATCGTGTGCTGGAAATCAGCACGCGGAATAAGGAAAGCCTGCCGGAAATCATGGAGGTGCTTCGTGGCAAAACGACGGTCCTTTCGGGCCCAAGCGGGGTTGGAAAATCATCGTTAACGAATCTTATTCATCCGGATGCCCATATGGAAACGGGTGAGCTCAGCCGGAAAATTGAACGCGGAAAAAACACAACCCGCCATTCGGAATTTTTTTACATGGACGACAACAGCTATGTGCTCGATACACCGGGCTTCACATCACTTTATGTCATGGACATTGAGCCTGAACGCCTGATGTATTACTTTCCGGAATTCGAACAGTACCGCAGTGCCTGTCGCTTTCACACCTGCGTTCATATCGGTGAGAAGGACTGCGCGGTTAAGCGTGCGGTTCAGGAAGGAAGCATTGCCCGCGAGCGCTATGAGAGCTATGTCATGCTTTACCAGGAGCTGAAGGAACAGAAACGATATTAGGATTCCTTTCCTGTGGAACGCGTCCTAAGACAAATGATGACAAGAAAAGAGGAAATAAGATGAATTATAACCTGTCTCCATCGATTTTATCGGCCGATTTCGGAAATCTTCGGGAGGATCTGCACGTACTGGAAATGGCGGGCACGAAGTATCTTCACTTTGATATGATGGACGGCGATTTTGTACCGAATATCTCGTTCGGAATGCCGGTGATTCAGTCGGTACGAAAGGACAATCACTGCTTTTTTGATGTCCATATGATGGTGTCTGAGCCAGGCCGTTATATTGATGAGGTGGCAAAGGCAGGAGCCGATGGAATTACGGTCCATCAGGAAGCCTGTACGCACCTCGATCGCACCCTGCAGCAGATTCGGGAGCATGGGCTGAAGGCGGGGGTAGCCCTGAATCCGGCCACACCGATCAGCACGCTTGACTGCATTCTTCCGATGGTTGATCTCGTTCTGATCATGTCGGTCAATCCGGGCTTTGGCGGACAGAAGCTGATTCCGTATACCATCGATAAGATCCGCGCGCTGCGACATGAGGCCGAGGAGGCCGGGATCGATTTAAACATCGGCATTGATGGCGGAGTTACACTGGAAAATGTGAAGGAAATCAAGGATGCAGGGGCGAACTTCTTTATTGCAGGCTCTGCGGTGTTTCGGCCACATGAAAAAATGGCAGACCATGTGAAGGCCTTTCATGAAATTCTTCATTCTTAAAGGAGTATGTTGTGCTGAAAACACTTGCACTGATCAATGATCTTTCCAGCGTCGGACGCTGCTCACTGTCCATTCAGATTCCCATTGTTTCGACCTTGAAGCTCACCGCATCCCCGATTCCCACGGCGGTTCTCAGTAACCATACGGCATTTCCACATGGTTACAGCGTGGGGCTTGGGCAGGAGATGGCTGGGTGTCTCTCTGCCCTCGAAGAGAATCACATTCACTTTGATGGTATCCTGATCGGCTATCTCGGTGACTGTACAGACCTGACTGCGCTGGAACGCTATATTGAAAAAGAAAAGGAGAGAAATCCTTCACTGAAGGTCATTCTCGATCCAGTGATGGCCGATCATGGAAAGCTGTACCGTGGCATAACCGAGCAGCACATTACAGCGATGCGCACGCTCTGCAGGAAGGCAGATCTTATCTGTCCGAATCTTACGGAGGCCGCGTTTCTCGCTGACTTTGATTATGCGGGCTTAAAGGAAACGCTGGATACCTGTACGACGGATGCGGCAAGAGGCATGGTGATGCATGCGCTGCTTTCAGAGCTGCACCATGAAACCCAGGGTGCCATCATCATTACAGGGGTGGAGGCGGCAAAGGAAGGTGCACTTCCAGATGCTGCCACGAAAGTCGACACACTCATCAATGTGCTGTCTGAAGACACGATGGATCTTCGCTTTATTAAAAATCCTCGGACAGGAGAGGGAAGACCTGGAACAGGCGATGCCTTCAGTGCAATTGTCGGCAGCCTGTATCTCAGGGGAGAGAAACTGGAAGAGGCGGTTCAGCGTGCGGGGGATTTTATTTCGCTCAGCATTCGACACAGCGACGAAGCCGGGGTTCCAATTCTGTATGGTGTACAGTTCGAGGATATTCTGAGCGCTTTAGCATGAAAAACGCTGCATTCACAGGGCACACTTTTTCGTGGAACTGCCCTTGAGAACACGGCTTCCGTCAGAATGACTTGAAAAGCACTGAAATTCAAGCTATAGTAAGTGTTGCGTCTAACGCTACAATTGTATATTCGTGGAAGGGGAGAAAATCCTATGTTAGATATTAAGTTTGTGAGAGAAAATCCGGAGCTTGTCAAGGAGAACATCCGAAAGAAATTCCAGGATGAAAAGCTTCCATTAGTGGATGAAGTCATCAAGTATGATCTCGAAGCACGGAAGTGCCAGCAGGAGGCCGATGAGCTTCGTGCAAAGAAGAATGCCGTATCGAAGCAGATTGGTGCTCTTATGGCTCAGGGAAAGAAGGCAGAGGCCGAAGAGGTAAAGGCCGAGGTTGGCGCTTTTACCGCTCGTTTAAAGGAGCTTGAAGAGCAGGAGCCGAAGCTTCAGGCCGAGGTTACGAAGCGCATGATGGTCATTCCGAATATGATCGATGCGTCGGTTCCAATTGGACCAGATGACTCCCATAATGTTGAGAATGAACGCTTTGGTGAGCCGGTGGTTCCGGATTTTGAGGTTCCGTATCATACGGATATTATGGAGTCCTTCGGAGGCATTGACCTCGATGCAGCTGGCCGTGTAGCAGGAAATGGCTTCTATTATCTTATTGGAGACATTGCACGACTTCACTCTGCGGTTCTCAGCTATGCACGTGATTTCATGATCAACCGTGGCTTTACCTATGTCATCCCGCCTTATATGATTCGCTCAAAGGTGGTCGATGGTGTCATGTCCTTCGCAGAGATGGATGCCATGATGTACAAGATTGAGGGAGAGGATCTTTATCTGATCGGTACCTCGGAGCATTCCATGATCGGCCGCTTTATTGATGAGATTCTTCCGGCCGATACCCTTCCGCTGACGCTGACGTCGTATTCTCCATGCTTCCGTAAGGAGAAGGGCGCACATGGTATTGAGGAGAGAGGTGTCTACCGTATCCATCAGTTTGAAAAGCAGGAGATGATCGTCGTCTGCGAACCAGAGGATGCGATGAGCTGGTATGAGAAGCTCTGGAAGAACACCGTGGACTTCTTCCGTTCCATGGATATTCCGGTACGTACGCTCGAGTGCTGCTCCGGTGATCTTGCGGACCTGAAGGTCAAGTCCTGTGACGTGGAAGCCTGGTCTCCTCGTCAGAAGAAGTACTTCGAGGTTGGTTCTTGCTCAAATCTCGGCGATGCACAGGCAAGACGTCTGCACATCCGTATTAAGGGAAAGGATGGAAAGATTCATCTTGCGAACACGCTGAATAATACCTGCGTGGCACCGCCTCGTATGCTTATTGCCTTCCTTGAGAATCGTCTGCAGGCAGATGGCAGCATTACGATTCCAGAGGTTCTGCAGCCGTATATGGGTGGTACGAAGGTACTGACACCAAAGTGGAATTCCATTGAAGGAAAGCCGGCCAATGCATAAATAAGAGAACCGCTTCGGCGGTTCTTTTTTTATGGAAACAGGGCAACGTTGGTGTGGCAGAGCGGATGAAGCTTTGGATCAGGACATTAATGATTTCGTCCATTGTGTATTCAGAGTGGCTGGCATATAATGAAATTCCATTCAGAATTTCGATGCATCTCATAAAGACAGGAGACGATCATGGAGCCTATTATCAAGGTGCGGGATTTATATAAAATCTTTAAAATCGGAGAGAATAAGGTGTATGCGCTGAACGGAGTTTCCTTTGATGTATATCAGGGTGAATTTGTCGCCATTGTAGGCACGTCGGGTTCAGGAAAATCAACCTGTCTCAACATGCTTGCCGGACTTGAGGCTCCCACCCGTGGAGTGATTCAGATTGCAGGAAAACGCATTGATAAGATGAAGGAGTCAGAGCTTGTAAGCTTTCGACGCCAGAATGTCGGCTTTATCTTTCAGAGCTATAATCTGATCGCCTCAATGAATGCCGTTGAAAATGTGGCCATGCCGCTGATGTTTCGTGGGGTCCCCTATGAAAAACGCATTCAGGAAGCTGTAAAATACATGAAGCTCATCGGGATCGGTGATCAGAAGGACCATATGCCGAACCAGATGTCCGGCGGGCAGCAGCAGCGTGTCGGCATTGCGCGGGCACTTGTCATTGATCCGAAAATCATTTTTGCTGATGAACCGACCGGAAACCTGGATTCCCATACGACGGACGAAGTTCTTCGCCTGCTCCAGAAAATCGTACGCGAAGAGCATCGTACACTGATCATGGTTACGCACGACCCGCATATCGCATCCTGGGCGGATCGACAGCTCCGGGTCGTCGATGGAAAAATCGTTGAAACCGTAATGAATCCTGAAAGTCCAGTTGAAAAACGAATCGAAGAGGACACTGGGAAGCCACCGTTTGCACTTGTTACGCCACTGACCTGATTTCGGTTCATTCTAGAGGGAGTAAAAAACTATGAAGCTGTTCCATAAAAAAAAGAGTCTGGGAAAGTTCCTGTGCGGTGCCCTGATCCTTACACTGCTGGCATCGGGCGGAGCCGTGCATCCGGATATCACGGCAGAGGCCGCGTATGTCGATACCAACCTGAATACCTTTATTCATGATGCTTCAGATACACCGGTTGCCGGAATCGGTCAGGATTTTCAGCTGACAGTAAAGGTCGGCTTTAATGGGGTGAATGGTCTTTATAATCCGACCGGGGATGTCATTAACAATGTCCGCGTTCGCCTGAGTCAGGACCAGACGCTTGTGAATACCAGGGGCATTGTCCCAAATGCCAACAAATCAAATCCATATGATGACAGCTCGGATGATGAGCAGGAGTCACTGCAGCATGATGCCTACAATGAAGGCTACCAGGCAGGTGCTGCGCGTGCCTATAACGCTTCACTCGGTCAGACCTATCCGGTGGATGGCGGGACGTATCCTCTGGAAATCGGTACCAGCAGCATGAATCAGGAAAAGTCTCTGGGCTCTCTGAAAAAAGGAGAATACAGAGAAGTAACCTTTCATGTCAAAATTCGAAATGACATCAAAGAGGGCTACTATGCGATTCCGATTTCGATGAACTATGATGTACCATACAACTCGACCGGACAGTATGGCAGTCTGAGCCGCGCAGAGTATATCAACATCTATGTGCAGGATCTGGGCACGGTTTCGAATCCGACAGGAGTCACAAAGGACCAGGCCTTTTCCATCGGGGAAGGACAGGCGGCACCAAGTGGTACCTATCCTGGCACGATGGATTTTGCTGTAAATTTCCGGAATCAGAAGGGACGAGCCCTCTATGATGTTGTGGTACGCATGAATAAAGGCGCGACGCAGACCACGGGCGACAGTGGAAACACAACACAGGCTGGACGCATCGATGTGAGCAGCTTCCCATTCCGTGTGACTGAAGAAAACTATGATCGAAGCTTCGAAACCGTGGAAGCAGATCAGACCATTTCGGCACCGTACTCCATGGCCATTGCAAAGGACTCGAAAACAGGAGATCATGCCATCGGCTTTACCGTAAGCTATAAGGATACGCCAGGCGCTACGGTCACAAAGACGGAACAGTATACCTATTATGTTCATATCAGTAACCCGAGCACGGATGAAACCACCAGCCAGCGCGAGTTCAATGCCAATGATCGGTCGAAGGCACGCATCGTCGTGGCAGGCTATCATACGGAACCGGAAAAAGTACTCGCAGGACAGCCATTCAAGCTCGTCGTAGAGATGCAGAATGCAAGTACCGGCATCAGCGCAAGCAATATCATGCTGTCCCTGGAATCTGAGAAGGTCAGTGATTCGGCTGCACTTTCAACAGAAAACGGGGCGAATTCCTATGTCATCAACAGTCTGGCCGCCGGGGAGACGAAAGAGCTTTCCTGGAATATGGTAGCAGCAGCGGGCCTGGATCCACGCTCCTATGCGCTTACCATCAACGAAAAGTACGATTCTCCGGATTTTAAAAATGCGGAAGAAAAGGTATCGCTGAACATTAATGTCAATCAGGAGGCCAGACTCTCCGTTTCGAATTATGATGTTATGCCGGAATCGATTGAGGTTGGAAATGAAGCAAATGTAACCTTTAATATCAACAATACAGGAAAAGTCATTCTTTATAATGTCACTGCAAACTTTAAGGGCGATTCCATCCAGGATACCAGCAGCTATGTTGGTAACATTAAACCGGGAGAATCCGGCTCCGTCGATGCCATGCTGACAGGTGCGGCTCCGACGATGGACGATGGGACCATCAGCGTAAGCATCAGCTATGAAAATGTAAATGGGGAAGTTTTTACCTCGGATCAGAGCATTAATCTGATGGTGACCGAGCCGGTGAATGATTTTGATGGGATGGACGGTGCAGATGCCATGCCGACGGAGGAGCCGGGATTTTTCCAGAAGTATAAGCTTCCGCTCCTGGCCGGTGCTGTGATTTTTGTGGCATTGCTTGCCCTTATCATCAGGAGGCTTCATAAAAAGAAGCAGGAAAAGGAACGTGATGAGACTATCTGATCTTATCAAACTGGCAGCAAACAACCTGAAACGGAGGAAAATGCGTACCGTTCTCACGGTCCTCGGTGTTGTGATCGGTACAGCCTCCATCGTGGTCATGGTCAGTCTCGGCATTGGCATGAGTGAGATGATGCTGAAATCCTATCAGGATATGGGCTCGCTGACCATGATTACCGTTTACCAGGGGGGATATGGGGACAGCGGAAGCACGGACCCTTCCCTGATGCTGACAGACGATACCGTCGAGAGCTTTCGACATATTGCGCATGTAACCGCGGTCAGCCCTTCCATTGAGGTTTCGGTCGAGGCGAAGTGCAGGGGATACAACGGGTCCTTCAGCATTGTTGGTGTGACCCAGGATTATCTGAAGCAGCTGAAGCTGCGAGAAGGAGGGCAGCTGCCATCTTCCAATGCGGAGCAGCCGGCACTGATTTATGGAAATCAGATCCTCTACAACAGCTTTTATAAGCAGAAAAGCTATGAAAGCGTCGAGGTGGATCCTGAAAAGGATACGATGTTCATCAGCTTTCCACCCTCCAGTGTTTCGCAGGGAAGCACGGCCAGTGATGGAGACAGTACGACGGCAGCCAGGCCGCAGAAAAAGTACATTCTTCCCGTTGCCGGAATTCTCGAAGGCGGTGCAGAGGACTGGTCTGCCGGCTCCTACAATGTCTACACGGACATTGACAGTCTGAAGCGCTTTCTGAAGAAAATCTATAAGAAGGCACTTGTTCCGAATCCGAAAACCAATAAAAACGGAAAACCGTACCCGTATTACATTTATGACAATGTCTATGTATTTGTCGATGACATGGACAATGTAAGTACCGTACAGAAGCAGCTTTCTGACCTAGGCTTTAATGTGAGCTCAAGCATGGAGTGGCTGAAGCAGGCACAGCAGCAGCTCGGCATGGTGCAGCTTGTACTCGGCGGCATAGGGGGCGTTTCGCTTCTCGTCGCGGCCATCGGCATTATGAATACAATGATGATGTCCATCTATGAGCGCACGAAGGAAATCGGTGTCATGAAGGTACTTGGATGTGCCATGCCGGATATTCGGAACATGTTTCTCTGCGAATCCGGCATGATCGGGCTCATGGGTGGTACGGTCGGACTTGCCTTCAGCTATCTGATTTCGTATATCATCAATTTCTTTACAAAAAATGCAGGGTCCATGATGTTTGGCTCGAGTGCGGGCAGCAGCTTATCCAGCATTCCACTCTGGCTTGCTGGCTTTGCCATTGTTTTTGCCATCGGTGTGGGTATGCTTGCAGGATATGTTCCAGCGGCAAGAGCAATGAAGCTGAGTCCGCTGGCAGCCATCCGAAATGAATAGGAATCCACAGGTGAATGTCTTCCATGATTTTTAATTCTGTTGAGTATTTCTACGGTGAATGCTATAATCCGAAAATCATAGCCAGATATTGAGAGGGAGTATGAAATGATCAAGGTTGCTAAATTTGGCGGAAGCTCCTGCGCCTCCGCAGAACAGTTTCAGAAGGTAAAGGACATCGTCCTTTCAGATAAGTCGAGACACTATATAGTCGTATCTGCACCTGGAAAGCGTGCTTCCGGGGACACGAAGGTCACCGACCTTCTGTATCGCCTGTATGATGCAGTACATGATGAAGAGAGATTTCAGGAGACACTTCAGGAAATCCGGAGTCGATATCAGGAGATTATTGATGGACTGCAGCTTTCCTTTAGTCTTACAGAAGATTTCACACGCATCGAGCAGGACCTGAAGGCCGGAGCAGATCGAGACTATGCGGCTTCACGAGGTGAATTTTTAAATGCGAAGCTCATGGCAGCATATCTCGGCTTCCAGTTCATTGATTCCGCAAGCTGCTTCTTCTTTAATGAGGACCGCAGCTGTGACTTTGAAAAAACCGAGGAAGAAATTCGGGCGGCACTGAAGGATGTTGACTATGCTGTTTTCCCGGGCTTCTATGGTGCCAATGCGGAAGGCCGAGTGGTGACCTTCAGCCGTGGAGGCTCCGATGTCACGGGTTCTCTGCTGGCTGCTGCAGAGCATGTGGACCTGTATGAGAACTGGACCGATGTTTCAGGCTTCCTGGTGGCAGATCCTCGAATCGTTCCAAATCCTGAGGTTATTGATTACATTACGTATCGAGAGCTGCGGGAGCTGAGTTATATGGGTGCGGGCGTTCTTCATGAGGATGCCATCTTCCCGGTACGCCGTGAAGGCATTCCGATTCAGATCAAGAACACCAACCGCCCGGAGGATCACGGCACGATGATTGTTCAGCATACGCTGAAGAAGCCGCGCTTTATCATTACGGGTGTCAGTGGAAAGAAGGATTTCTGCGCCATCAATATTGAAAAAGCAATGATGAACTCGGAAATCGGCTTTGCACGGAAGGTGCTGTCGGTTCTGGAAGATAATCAGATTTCATTTGAGCATATTCCATCAGGCATTGATACCATGACGCTGGTGATCCATCAGGAGGAGCTCGAGCACTGTGAGCAGAAGATCCTGAATGGCATACAGCGCTCGGTGAATCCGGATCTCATCGAACTGGAGTCGGACATTGCGCTGATTGCCGTGGTCGGACGCGGCATGAAATCGTCCCGTGGTGTAGCCGGTCGTGTGTTCTCTGCTCTGGCTCATGAATACATCAATATTAAAATGATTGACCAGGGATCGAGTGAATACAATATCATCATTGGCGTACGGAATGAGGATTTTGAAAAAGCCATTCGTGCCATCTATAAGATGTTTGTGATGAGCGTAAAGAACTGACGAGCGCACCCGGGGCATTCCCTCGGGTGCTTTTTATGAGGATATGATGAGAATCTTAGTCATTGGCGGTGGAGCTGCCGGATTGATGGCAGCCATTGCCGCAAAGGAAACCGCTGCAAATGCGGACGTAGTGCTGATTGAAAAGAATGATAAGCTTGGAAAGAAAATTTTCATTACGGGGAAAGGACGAGGAAACCTCACCAATGCTGCCGCCATCGAGGATTTCTTTCCGCAGTACCTTTCGAATCCGCGCTTTTTATACTCTGCGCTGTATGATTTCACCAACCAGGATACCATCGCTCTTCTGGAAGCGCACGGCTGCCGTACGAAGGTCGAGCGTGGCGAACGTGTCTTTCCAGTGTCTGATCATGCGTACAGTATTACGGACGCCTTAAAGCATGCACTGAAGAAGCTGGGCGTTCAGATTCAGTATAAAACAGAAGTCAAAAAAATCGAGCTCTGCGATGGCAAGGTGCGTGGTGTACGGACAGATCATGGGTTTCAGACAGCCGATGCCGTCATTATTGCAACGGGAGGGCGTACGTATCCATCGACAGGTTCAACGGGAGATGGCTATCGTTTTGCACAGGAGGCCGGGCTTCAGGTGACGGAGACCTATCCCTCACTGGTTGCGCTGGAGGTGCATGAGGCAGATGCCTATCGCCTGAAGGGACTCACACTTCGAAACGTAGCTATTGATGTGCGAGACGAAGATGGAAAAAGCTATTACCATGATTTCGGTGAGCTGGAATTCATGGCGGAAGGTCTGCGCGGACCAGTGATTCTTTCTGCCTCCGCGGTGATCACGAAGCTGGTCAATGCAGAAGATCCTGAAAAATGGAAGCTTCTCACCGTGCATATCAACCTGAAACCGGCGCTCGATGAGGAGGAGCTCGATCGACGACTTCTCCGGGACTTTGAGGCCTGTCGAAACAAGGAGCTTCGAAATGCCTTTGGCGCACTTCTTCCGGCACAGCTGATTCCGATCTTCAATGCACGCCTGGAGGCGCGAGGGGTTGATATCCATCGGAAGGTGACCGAGGTGGATCGGGAAACGCGTAAAAAAGCAGTGGCACTGATGCGGGATTTCAGCTACACGATTCGCGGCACCGGATCCTTTAAGGAAGCGATTGTGACGCAGGGTGGCGTCTCCGTCAAGGAGCTGAATCCCAAAACCATGGAGGCTCGGAAGATCAAGGGACTTTACTTCGCTGGTGAAGTTCTGGATGTAGATGGATATACAGGCGGCTTCAACATGCAGATGGCATTCTCGACGGGACATCTTGCCGGGAAGGCAGCAGCAGAAGAGACGTTGACTGATTGAACATAAAGGAGGCAGGTATGCCATACAGTATTGCTATTGATGGTCCGGCAGGCGCTGGAAAATCGACGATTGCGAAGGCGGTTGCAAGAGAGCTCGGATATATCTACATTGATACAGGAGCAATGTATCGCGCGGTGGGACTCTTCTGTCTCGAGAACGCGATACCACTCGAGGATGCAGAAGCGGTCTCGAAGATTATGCACGATATCGACATCGCCATTTCCTATAATGAAGACGGGGCGCAGCAGGTACTTCTGAACGGGAGCAATGTTTCCTCTCAGATCCGTACCCAGGCGGTTGGAGATGCTGCTTCTACGGTTTCACAGTACCCGGCTGTGCGGGAAAAAATGGTGCTGCTTCAGCAGAATCTCGCGAAGCATACGTCCGTCGTGATGGATGGACGGGATATCGCATCCAAGGTGCTGCCGGATGCGGATACAAAAATCTATCTGACGGCGTCGGTAGAAGAGCGGGCACGGCGTCGCGCCCTCGAGCTTCGAGAAAAGGGAGAAGCATGCGACCTTCGGGAGGTTGAGGAGGAGATCCGTGCACGTGATGATCGTGACATGCATCGCCAGCATTCACCACTTGTCAGGGTGCCAGAGGCGGTACTCGTGGACAGCTCAACCCTGACCCTTGACGAAACAATCGACCGAATCCTGGATATATGCATGAAGCATTGAGGTGGATATGAAGGTGACACTTGCAAAAACAGCCGGCTTCTGCTTCGGTGTGCAGCGCGCGGTCGATACCGTATACCGCGTGCTGGAGGAGGAAAAAAAGAAACCGGTAGAAAAACGATGTCCGATTTTCACCTATGGTCCCATTGTTCATAATGAAACCGTGATTCAGAAGCTGCGCGCAGAAGGTGTGCAGGTACTGGAATCGGAAGAGGAGCTTTCCGCACTGACGGAGGGCATCGTCATTATCCGCGCGCACGGGATTCCAAGAAGGATCTATGAGCTGCTGAAGGAGAAGAAGGTGGCTACGGTTGATGCCTCCTGTCCTTTTGTACAGAAGATTCAGCGCCTGGCGGAGCAGCATACGCGTGCAGGAGAACGCGTGTTTGTCACTGGCAATCCAGAGCATCCGGAAGTTATCGGTATCATGGGCTGGGCAGAAGGTCGGATTTCTGCGCTTCCGGATATCGAAAGTGCAGAGAATCTGCCAGATGGAGAGGGCGCACACGTGGTAGTGGTATCCCAGACCACGTTTAATATCGATAAATTCAAAGTAATGATTGATATTTTGAAAAAAAAGCATTATTATGTTAATGCTATTAATACGATTTGCAACGCAACGTTTGAAAGACAGTCTGAAGCGAAGGAACTGGCAAAGCAGTCCGATGCGATGATTGTTATTGGAGGAAGAAGTTCCTCTAACACGAAGAAGCTTTTTGAGATTTGTAAAGACCAGTGCACAAACACCCAGTTGATACAGACGGTAAGAGATCTTAACTTCGTACAGGATGAAGCGGTTCAAAACGTAGGTATTACAGCTGGGGCAAGCACCCCGAAAGAAATTATTGAGGAGGTTCAAAATTATGTCAGAGATGAGTTTTGAACAGATGCTTGACGCATCATTAAAATCTATTCATGCAGGGGAGATTGTTACTGGTAAGGTTATTAGTGTAAAGCCTGACGAGATTGCACTCAACATTGGGTACAAGTCTGATGGTATTATGACCAGAAGTGATTACAGCGCAGATAACACTGTAGACCTCACCACAGTAGTCAATGTCGGCGATGAAATTGAGTGCAAGGTAAAGAAGGTCAATGATGGAGAAGGACAGGTTGTTCTTTCTCACAGAGAGGCTCTTGCATCAAAGGCTTCCGAGGAGCTGAAGGATGCATTTGAGAACCAGACTGTTCTTACAGGTAAGGTTGTTCAGGTTGTCAAGGGCGGCCTGAATGTAGAGGTGAATGGCGCTCGCGTATTTATCCCTGCATCACTTGTTTCAGATACCTTCGAGAGAGATCTCACCAAGTACCAGGGTCAGGATATTCAGTTCGTGATCACTGAGTTTAATCCGATGAAGCGCAGAGTCATCGGTGACCGTAAGCAGCTGATGGCTGCAACCAAGAAGGAGCAGCATGATAAGCTCTTCAGCGAGCTTCAGGTTGGTGATGTTCGTACCGGTGTTGTGAAGAATCTTACAGATTTTGGTGCATTCATCGATCTCGGTGGCGCAGATGGTCTTCTTCACATTTCTGAGATGTCATGGGGCCGTATTGAGAACCCGAAGAAGCTGTTTAAGCCGGGTCAGGAAGTGAAGGTTCTTGTGAAGGAAATCAACGGTGAGAGAATTGCTCTTACACGTAAGTTCCCGGATGAGAATCCTTGGAAGGACGCTGAGACCAAGTTTGCTGTCGGCACCATCGTCAAGGGCAAGGTTGCTCGTATGACAGATTTCGGTGCATTTGTAGAGCTTGAGAAGGGCATTGATGCACTTCTTCATGTATCTCAGATTTCCAGAGATCATGTAAATAAGCCATCCGATGTACTTGAGGTTGGTCAGGAGATCGAGGCAAAGATTGTCGATCTTGATGTAGACAATCATAAGATTTCTCTGAGCATGAAGGCACTTACAGAGCCGGAGCGCAAGGAAGATCTCGATGTTGCAGACGTTGATATCGAGGCTGTAGGCAAGGCTGAGGCTGAGCGCGCAGACGAGGAGTAATCCTGATATATGGAGAGTCGGGCAGTTTGCCCGGCTCTTTTTGTGTCACAGAATGAGGAGATTTATATCCGTCGATTGATCTTAAAATCCTTGCGTACAGATTTCTTCCGTGCTATACTTTTACATCGGATATGTTGACTCATGGGAGAAGTATGCGCATTTCCCCTGTGCGTTTACATAATATATATTTACGAAAGTTTCGGAGGTACTCTTAATGAGCGTTAAAGTTGAAAATCTTGAGAAGAACATGGCCAAGCTGACCGTTGAGGTAGACAATGCGGATTTCTTAAAGGCCATTGATAATGCATACAAGAAGAACCGTAACAAGTTCAATCTTCCTGGTTTCCGTAAGGGCAAGGCACCGAAGGCCATGATTGAAAAGATGTACGGACCACAGATTTTCTTTGAGGACGCCCTCAACGAGATTCTGGATCAGACCTATCCAGAGGCAGCAAAGGAGTCTGGTCTTGAAATCGTTTCCAGACCGGAAATCGGTGTAGAGCAGATCGCAATGGATAAGAATCTCATCTACACAGCAACCGTTGCTGTTAAGCCTGAGGTTACACTTGGTGAGTATAAGGGTGTAACTGTAGAGAAGGCAGAAACCACAGTAACGGCGAAGGAAGTAAACGAGAAGCTGGCTGCTGAACTCGAGAAGAATGCACGTGTAGTAGATGTAGACCGTGAGATCAAGAAGGACGACATTGCAACCATCGATTTCGTTGGCTCCGTGGATGGCGTAGAGTTCGAAGGCGGCAAGGGTGAGGATTACCCACTGACCATTGGCTCCGGCACCTTTATTCCGGGCTTCGAGGATCAGCTCATCGGTCATAAGGCAGGCGAGACGGTAGATGTCAATGTAACCTTCCCAGAGAATTATGGCGCGAAGGACCTCGCTGGCAAGGCTGCACTCTTTAAGACCACCATTAAGGCCGTAAAGGAGAAGCAGGTTCCAGCTGCAGATGATGAGTTTGCATCCGAGGTTTCTGAGTTCGATACGCTTGATGAGTACAAGAAGGACCTTAAGAAGACCCTGAAGGAGCAGAAGGAGAAGGCTGCAACCACAACAAATGAAAACAATGTCATTGCAAAGGTTGTTGAGAATGCTTCTGTAGAGATTCCGGCTCCGATGCTCGAGGCACAGCTTGATAATATGCTCTATGATTATCAGACCAGACTTGCACAGCAGGGTATTCCGATGGATCAGTATCTGAAGATTACCGGTCAGACGGTTGAGCAGCTCAAGGAGCAGATGAAGCCAAGCGCTGAGAAGAATCTGAAGACCTCCCTTGTAATTGAAGCCATCATGGAGAAGGAAAACATCAAGGTTGAGGACGAGCGCGTAGAAGAGGAATTCAAGAAGATCGCTGAGCAGTACAAGATGGAGTACGAGGATCTGATGAAGACCGTATCCGAGGAGCAGAAGGAGAGCATGAAGAGAGAGGTTGCCTTCCAGGAGACCATCGACATGCTTGTTGCCGAAGCAAATCTCGTAAAGCCAGAGAAGAAGTCCAAGAAGAGTGCTGAAGACGAGGAGAAGACAGAGGCATAATTCTCATCGCTTCATCCTGTGTGTGAACGATTTAAGCGGTGCAGACATCTGCACCGCGTTTTTTTACAGAGGTATGGAGGTTAACACATGAACTTAACACCTAGAGATATTACTACAATTCCATATGTCATACAGTCGACATCCCGAGGAGAACGTTCCTATGACATTTTTTCCCGTCTCCTGAATGAGCGTATTATTTTTCTTGGCGATGAAGTAAATCACGATACGGCATCCCTTGTTGTCGCGCAGCTTCTTTACCTTGAATCCGAAGATCCAGATAAGGATATCAGCTTATATATCAATAGTCCGGGCGGCGTGATTACAGATGGTATGGCCATTTATGATACCATGCGTTATATTAAGTGCGATGTATCAACCATTTGTGTTGGTATGGCTGCTTCCATGGGTGCCTTCCTTCTGGCAGGCGGTACAAAGGGAAAGCGCATGATCCTTCCAAATGCAGAGGTCATGATTCATCAGCCGTCAGGCGGTGCGCAGGGACAGGCCACAGAGATTCAGATCACAGCTGAGTGGATTTTGCGCACCAAAAAGCATATGGCAGAAATCCTTGCTGCAAATTGCGGTCAGCCGGTTGAGAAGGTCATGGCAGACACCGAACGGGATCACTGGATGACGGCACAGCAGGCACTTGTATATGGCATTGTAGATCATATTTTTGAGTCACGCGAGCTCGGAGAAGCACAGAGATAAGCTGCGCTGCAGAACATACTAGATCGAGAGGTACTGAATTCATGCAGATGAAACCAGAAGACAAGATCCGCTGTTCTTTTTGCGGAAAGTCGGCGAAGCAGGTACATAAGCTGATTGCCGGTTTAAACAATAATTATATTTGTGATGAGTGTGTTGAGCTCTGTGAGGAGATATTGAATGAAGAGACAGGAGAGCCGAAGGAAGAAGAGGCTGCATCCGATCTTCATCTTCTGAAGCCGAAGGAAATCCATGATTTCCTGGATGAATATGTCATCGGACAGGACGAAGCCAAGAAGGTTCTTTCTGTCGCAGTGTATAATCACTATAAGCGTATCACGTCAAAAATCAAGGATATTGATGTTCAGAAATCCAACATTCTGATGATTGGACCGACAGGTACAGGAAAGACCTATCTTGCGCAGACCCTTGCACGGATTCTGGGTGTTCCATTTGCTATTGCGGATGCCACTGCACTGACGGAGGCAGGATACGTCGGAGAGGACGTTGAGAATATCCTTCTGAAGCTTATTCAGGCGGCTGATTACGATATCAAACGTGCAGAAATCGGCATTATCTATATCGATGAGATCGATAAGATTACGAAAAAATCGGAGAATGTTTCCATTACCCGTGATGTCTCTGGTGAGGGTGTACAGCAGGCCCTTCTGAAGATCCTGGAGGGAACAGTGGCTTCCGTTCCACCACAGGGCGGCCGAAAGCACCCACAGCAGGAGCTGATTCAGATTGATACGACGAATATTCTGTTCATCTGTGGAGGTGCATTTGACGGACTTGAGCATATCATAGAGAAGCGCATTGCCTCTGGCTCGATGGGCTTCGGTGCAGATCTTGTCGAAAAGAACAGGGACAACTACGATGATGTGCTTCGTCAGGTACAGCCGGAGGATCTGGTACGTTTCGGGCTCATTCCTGAGTTTATCGGTCGTGTACCGGTCGATGTCACACTGCAGTCGCATGATGCAGAAACGCTGAAGCGGATTCTGACAACACCGAAAAATGCACTGGTGAAGCAGTATCAGAAGCTGTTTGAAATTGATGGCGTAGAGCTGAAGTTTACAGATGAAGCCATTACCGCCATTGCCGAAAAGGCAGCTGAGCGGAAGACCGGGGCTCGAGGCCTTCGTTCCATCATGGAGGATATGATGATGGATATCATGTATGAGATACCATCTGAGCCGGATATTCAGTCTGTAGAGATCACAGCAGATGTTGTCGATGGATCAGGCGAGCCGGTTATTGTACGAAAGAACGCAGTGAAGGAGCAAGTATGAAAATTACCTCCGTTGAACTGGAGCGTGTGCTCGGTGTGAAGTCGGAGCTTCCGGTCACTGGAAAGCCTGAGTTTGTAATGGCGGGACGCTCCAATGTTGGGAAATCCTCTTTTATCAACGCCTTTCTCAATCGGAAAAACTTTGCGCGTACGAGCTCCACACCTGGTAAAACACGTACGATTAATTTCTATAATATTAACGGGCGCTTTTATCTTGTGGATCTTCCAGGCTACGGATATGCGTCTACCGGTGCCGTTGAACAGGAGAAGTGGGGACGGATGATCAACCGCTACCTCGAAAATTCGGATGATATTGAAGAGGTTATTCTTTTTGTAGACATTCGCCATGATCCTTCGAAACTGGATATACAGATGTTCGATTATGTGACGCAGGTGACCGGCTTTGAACCGATTGTGATTCTGACAAAGGCAGATAAGATCAAGCGTTCACAGGTGAAAAAGCAGACAGCGGATATTCGGAAGGCCCTGCACGCTACAGAGAACTGTACCATGATACCGTTCTCTTCTCAGTCAAAGCAGGGACTCGAACATATTTACACAATCATTGATGAAATTATGGATGCCCCTGAAATCGCGGAATAATCCTGACACATACATTGTGCAAAATTATTCTCAAAAGCAGGAAATCTGCTTGACATCCATTGAAATGAATGGTAACATTTGAAAGTCGCAAAGACATAGGAAAGTAGGTATCCACCTCACCTTGGCAGTCAGAACTGACCCGGGTTCATATTTGATTATTACTTCGTGTATTTTCATTATGGTGGATTGGCTTACAATCCGCCATTTTTTTGCATTCTACCGTGTATGTGGAGAGGAGTTTATGGCTATTAAGAAAAACGCAAGCATTGAAATCAACGAGCAGATCCGTGACAGAGAAGTAAGAGTAATTGGGGCCGATGGCGAGCAGCTCGGCATTATGACTTCGAAGGACGCTTACATGATGGCGAAGGAGAAGGACCTTGATCTGATCAAGATTGCCCCGACGGCCACACCGCCTGTTGTAAAGATCGCCGATTTCGGCAAGTATCGTTACGAGATGATGCGTAAGGAAAAGGAAGCCAAGAGAAATCAGCGCGTTACTGAGCTGAAGGAGATTCGTATGACACCGAATATCGATCAGAACGATCTCAACACAAAGCTTTCTGCAGCCCGTAAATTTCTTGAGAAGGGAAACAAGGTCAAGGTTGCTCTTCGATTCAGAGGCCGTGAAATGTCACGCATGAATCAGTCCAAGTACATTCTTGACGATTTCGCTGAGCAGTTAAAGGATATTGCAGTTCTGGATAAGCCGGCGAAGGTGGAAGGCAGAAACATGGCGATTGTTATTAGCCCGAAAAAGTAAAATCACAGGAGGCTGTTATGGCAAAGTTAAAGCTGAAGACAAAGAGAGCTGCTGCTAAGCGCTTTAAAGTTACTGGCACAGGAAAGCTTGTAAGAAATAAGGCTTACAAGTCTCACATTCTCACCAAGAAGACAACGAAGCGTAAGAGAAGCCTGCGCAAGGATACTGTCCTTGATCAGACCAACGTAAAGACCATGAAGAAGATTCTTCCATATCTTTGATTTGTAGACTTTAGAGGAGGAAATTAAAATGAGAATTAAGGGCGGATTAAACGCTAAGAAGAAGCATAATAGAGTACTCAAGCTTGCTAAAGGCTACAGAGGATCTCGTTCCAAGCACTATAGAGTAGCAAAGCAGAGCGTAATGAGAGCACTTACGGAGTCCTACAGAGGCCGTAAGGAGAGAAAGAGACAGTTCAGACAGCTCTGGATCGCTCGTATCAATGCTGCAGCAAGACTGAATGGTCTTTCCTACAGCAAGTTCATGTTTGGTCTGAAGAATGCCGGCATTGACATGAACCGTAAGATGCTTTCAGAGATTGCAATTGCAGATCCAGAGGGATTTGCAAAGCTTGCAGAGACTGCAAAGGCAAACCTTACAAAGTAATGCGATATAAAGCCGACAGGCCAGACCTGTCGGCTTTATGAACAGGTATGCTTCCCATAAGCGTAAGCTGTGGAATCCATTTCATTCTCGATTTTTTCCGGACGGAAAGAAATCAAAAAAAATCAAAACAGCACTTGACGAGCGCAGCTCATCATGCTATTATATACGAGTTCGCGGAAGTGGCGGAACGGCAGACGCGCACGGTTCAGGTCCGTGTGAGGTTACACTCTTGAGGGTTCAAATCCCTTCTTCCGCATGAAAGATCGATTCGAAAGAGTCGATCTTTTTTTATGTTTAAATCTTTCCTTCATGAAGCGCAGATTCCGTGATTCAGAGCCCTCACCTGTAAAGACCCGGATACAAAGTCGGGCTTTTACAGGTGCATAAAAAATATCCTGAGTGGAAGCAGAAATGGTTCCACTCAGGATATTTTTAAGTTCTCAATGAATCAGGGCCCCAAGCACACCATAGGAGACAAGCGACATTATGACGGAAGCGAGAAGCACGCCGACCACGATTGCCAGAAACGATTTCTTCCGTGGCATGTGCAGGAGGCTCGCAACTAAAGATCCTGTCCAGGCTCCTGTTCCAGGAAGCGGAATACCAACGAACAGCACCAGACCCCAGAAATCATATTTCTGTATTGCCTCCTGATTCTTGTCAACCTTCGCTCGAAGCCATCGCGCAATCCCCTGTGTCAGTGAAAAGTGTTCGCATGCGTCGACAATCTTTTCAATAAAGAGAAGCACCAGAGGAATGGGCAGGAGATTTCCTATGATACAGAGAATCAGAGCGTGAAAATAGGGAACATTCAGCACCGATGCTGCCAGAAGACCTCCACGAAGTTCCAGAATCGGCAGGAGTGAAATAATAAAGACGATGGCTTCCTTTGAAAGAACACCGTTCAGGTGAGTGGTAACGAAACTTACAAGTGCTTCCATTTTAAACCTCAATTCCTAATAATCTCGTAATGTAGTTTTCTTGAATGCCTATGGGGAATGTGATAGACTTAACTGATGATTTGAATGGCGTTATATGCATTCTGGAGTCTTACTCCTGCAGATGCTGAAACGCGACAGTCGTCAGCATAGGCCGAACCGCTTCCTGGCACAAAGCCGATTCTAGCGACTGCTTTCCTTTGTGTCAAGCAAAGGCATCACTTCAAGTAGACGAATGGACGGACAGAAATACAATGATTAATTACGAAGAAGAAATCAAACGCTTTAAGCCAAGCCTGGATGTCGATCAGATTGAAGATGCCATTGTCAAGGTAGATCTGACAGATATGAACGATATCATGACAGGTCTGATTGAAGAGGCAATCGGACAGAAAAAGGATGAGCGTGTCAGATGAAATATGATGTAACACTGGAGCAGATTGCAAACTGCTACTATAACCTCGGGCTGGAGCGTGCACGTCTTCGCGATCTGAGTGGTGCGGCAGAGCTGCTGAAGAAGGCTCTTGTATTTGATAAATATCAGAAGGACGCTCGAAATCTTCTTGGGCTGATCTTCTTTGAATGCGGAGAAACGGCGGATGCCCTGGTGCAGTGGGTCATCAGCATGAACCTTCTGCCAGATAATAATGTGGCTGATCATTACCTTGATGAGGTTCAGCGAAAGCCAGCCATTCTGCGGATCTGCTCGGATAATGTCAAGCGCTATAATCAGGCCCTGGACTACGCACAGAATAACAACGAAGATCTCGCCATCATGCAGTTGAATCAGGTGATTCAGGACAGCCCAAATTATATCAAGGCCCATATTCTGCTGGCTCTTTTATATATGAAGAGAGAAGACTGGGTAAAAGCCGGGCGCAGCCTCTATCTTGTATTGAAGATTGATCGTAATAATCCGAAGGCACTTGTACTGATGGACGAGGTAAAGCATAATACAGGACGAAAGGAAGTAGAGCAGAGCCGCTTGAAAAATGCCTTCTCCCATCGAAAGATGACGGATGATGATGTTCTGATTCCACAGGAGGTGAAGCAGGTATCACCATGGATGGTCATCGGATATATTTTTGTGGGTGTCATTCTTGCGCTTTTGGCCTTTTACCTTCTGATTATGCCGGCGAAAACCAAGGCGCTGAACGCATCCAATAATCGAGAGCTCATCAGCTATACCGAAAAGCTGGATGCATCCAACCGTCAGTACAATGAGCTGAAGCAGTCCTATGACACACTGGAATCACAGTATCAGGAAGCTTCCGATCAGGTTTCTCAGTTTGAAAATGCCAATGCTTCCTTTATGGGACAGTATCAGGCGCTGAATCAGATCCGTTCAGCCTTAAATAATGGCGATACCGTACAGGCAGCGAAGCTGTATACAGGCCTTGACCAGAGCAGTATCAGTGATGCGACCATGCTGCAGCAGCTGGAGAGCATCAAGACGGAAATGGAGGGCTCCATCTATCAGGAGCTCGCAGATCAGGCAACCACAGACTGGAACAGTGGCAGTACCGATGAGGCAGTGGAGCTGTATACGCTGAGTCTGGCCATTCGAAAGGAACCCGAAAACATGTATCTGCTTGCGCGTCTCTACCAGTCACTTGGCCGAACAGACGAAGCAAATACATTATTTGATGAAATAATCGGAACGCATCCGGAATCCCCGTACGCTGAGCGTGCGAGACAAGCAAGAGGGTATTGATTCATGCTGAATGTTGAGAAAATTCGCCTCATGACGAAGCTTTCGATGTATGATAAAAAGGAAGGCAAGGCCATACGGGAAGTAAGTAGCTATTTTAAAGGAGATTATATTTCCCGAAAGGTGTTCGGCGCGCTGGTTCATTATACGCTGTGCTTTTTGCTGCTGGTCGGACTCGTTCTGGTGATGGACACGGAAAATCTTCTGATGCACCTGAATATTCCGTTCATTACAGCCGCTGCTCGTGTCCTTCTCTTCCTGTATGTACTTGGCCTGGCTGCGATGCTGCTTTTTACCTATGTTCGTTATGCGCGAACGTATGATGAGCTGCACCGGAAAAGCCTGTACTATATGGCGAAGCTGGACAAGCTCCTGCAGATGGAGGAGGCAGACCATGGTGCAGCACCTGCTCCAGTGGCAGAAGCGTCCCCTTCAGAGAAGCAGGCAGTGAATCTGACAACGTCAGCGAACCCGGTAACAGAAGAAAACGTAAAAAGCACTTTCGTAAGCGCCCCTGCATCCGCAGAGAGGAATACGGCATGGCCTGACGACTCGGCTGGAGAAGAAGAGGAGTGGCTCGATGATCCGGTGACACCAGAGGAGGGGTGGCTTGATGATCCGGTGACGGACGAGCAGCTTCTCCCGAATGAAACACATTCTTCCGACGATGGTATTCAGCTCATGAGAATCAAGAAAAAACAATGAGGTAGAAAACACAATGACACAGCTGATTGAAGTAAAAGAAGCATTGCAGCAGTTCTATACAAAGAATGAATATTGGGTCACACCGCTACTGAAGGCATTGACAGGCTTTCTCTGCTTTTTTATGATTCATCTTCAGCTTCCTTCCGGTACAATGTTTGGAAGTCTTCTGATTGTCATCGCAGCCGCAGCACTCTGCTCATTTTTGCCATGGACAGCCATTACGGTGTTCTCTGGACTTTTTGTGCTCGGAAATGCCTACGGACTCTCGATGGGGCTTTGCCTTCTTTCAGCTTTTGTGATTCTCCTTCTCGCACTGGTGCAATCTGCATTTCGGGCTGGCCACGGCATCCTCATTGCGCTCATTCCACTGTTTTTTTACCTGCATATTCCATATGTTATTCCGGCGATTGCGGGACTTAGCCTTGGGCTGATGTCCATCGTCCCGGTATCCATCGGAGTGATGGCGTACTATCTGATTCAGTATGCAGCAAGTGAAATCAGTGTTCTTTCATCCACAGAGGATCTGAGCGCCATGCTGAGTGCCTATGTTTCCCTGTTTGAGGGATATTTTCAGAATGCTGCCATGCTTATTTCCATCATGGCCTTTGCTGTCTGCATTTTGCTGGTTTTCATTCTTCATCAGCTGGACTTTTCGTATAACTGGAGTGTGGCACTGTTCATCGGTCTTGGCTCTGTTTTACTCGTATCTGCCGCAGGAGCAGCGCGTATGGGTGTTGCCTTTTCCCTTGGCAGTACACTTGTAAGCCTTTTTCTGTCTCTCGTGATTTCTTTCCTGTATGCATTGGCCTTCCACGGCGCGGATTACAGGGGCACCGAACGGCTTCATTTTGAAGACGATGATTATTTTTATGATGTAAAGGCAGTTCCGAAGTTAAAAGCAAGAAATGAGGAATGAATCGAATGTCAGGTATGATGGACAAAATGAAAAGCTGGGTGAGCCTGCTGCCACCCATTGGCTATACCAATATTCTCGAGATCATCATCCTCGCAGTACTCGTCTATGAGTTCCTGCTCTGGATCAAAAATACGAGAGCCTGGGAGCTCCTGAAGGGCCTCCTTGTTATTGCAGCCTTTATTACAGCCGCCGCCATCCTTCAGCTGACGACGATCATGTGGCTGATTGAACGCATTTCAACCGCAGCGATTATTGCTACGGTGGTCATCTTTCAGCCAGAACTTCGAAAGGCCCTTGAGCAGCTGGGCAGTCGAAACTTTATCACAAACCTGATTCCGGATAATGGAGCCGCTGACGCCAGTACGCACACCATAGACGAAATTATTCGTGCGACCTTTGAAATGGCAAAGAAAAAGACCGGTGCACTCATCGTTATCAAGGAGAATCAGTCGCTCAAGGAAATCGAAGATACAGGCATTCGTATTAACGGAATTGTTTCGTCTGCACTTCTCATCAATATCTTTGAAAAAAACACGCCACTTCATGATGGTGCGGTAACAATTGTTGGTGACACAGTGACGGCGGCGACCTGCTACCTGCCGCTTTCGGATGCGGATATTTCAAAGGACTTTGGAACACGTCACCGTGCCGCACTGGGGATTTCGGAAACAAGCGATGCAGTGACCATTGTGGTTTCGGAGGAAACCGGACGTGTGTCGGTCGCTGCTCATGGAAAGCTTCAGCGGGCGCAGGATGCAGAGGCTCTTCGCGCCATGATTCCGACCAGAGAGCAGAAGACGGAAGATAAGAATGCCTTCCTTCGAATCTTCCATACAAACCGAAAGGAAAGCCGGGAATGATGAAACGTTTCTTTACAGATAATCTATGGCTGAAAGTGCTGAGTCTGCTCATTGCCCTTCTCCTCTGGCTTCTGGTTGTCAATGTATCTCATCCGGAGGTAACCGATACAAAGACCGTACCACTCGAAGTAGAAAACCAGTCCGCGTTTGAATCACAGAATAAATCCTGGGAAATCGATCGCACCAGTGTGACCGTGAGCTACAGCGTTCGTACAAACAGCCGCTCCATGATCAGCGCATCTGATTTTCATGCCTATGTTGATTTAAAGGACTACAGTATCACGGGCTCTGTACCCATTTATGTTGATGTACTGAATGATAAAGATGAACTTATAGGTGATGTGACAGTGCGCCCAACCGTCACACGCGTTATTATTGAAAACATTCAGGAGAAAAAATTTGAGATCAAGCATACGCTGACCGGAACGCCGAAAAACGGATATAAGGTTTCCAGCGTGATCATGAGCCCGGAATATGTCTATCTCAGTGGTCCGGAGTCTGAAATCGGGCGTGTATCCTCGGTCGGCATCAATATCAATGTGGAGGGGATCTCTCAAAATGAGGATGGCGTATCGGATCTTGTATACTATGATGCAAACGGCAATGAGCTCTATGATTTAAAAAATGTCAGTGCTTCCACCAGTGCGATTCACTATGCAGTCACGCTGTATAAGGAAAAATCCGTGAACCTTCTTTCCAGTGTCACGGGTACACCGGCAGCCGGCTATCAGTATGAATCCACTGCGGTATCCCCTGCCAGTGTAGAGCTGGCGGCTTCCACCTATATCATCGATGGCATGACGGTCTTTGAGCTTCCGAAGATCGACATCAGTGGTGCAACAGGGACGAAAACAGTGAGCTTCGATCTTACGCAGTACCTGCCTGCAGGTGTAGAGCTGGCAGATGGACAGGATGCGGAAGTCAATGTCACCGTACGCATAGAGAAAATTCCGGAAACAGAAGCCCTTTCTGAGAGTGATGGGAATACAGATGCCTCCTCTGCGTCGTCCACCACGCAGAGTGGAAGTCATGACGCAGAAAGTGAGACGAATGCACCGGAAAGCAGTGCAGAGGAAAGCAGCACAGAAGCAGGTGCAGCTACCCATGAGACGAGCTCTACGCATGAGGAAACCCTGCTGAGTCAGGGGACGCATTAATGGAGAACAGCAGCATCAGTATGAAAACCAACGTACGTAGACTTGGAATCTATACAGCAGTGTATATCATGAGCTTTCTGCTTGGAGAGGCGGGATCTCCCGCCCTGTCCGGGCTTGCTCTGATTGGCGCTGCTGCCTTTTTATATCATATGGAATACAGGCGCTCCAGTGAAGCCCTCAATTTACGTGGACTGCTTGCCCTGGGCCTTCTGGGTGGCGAGGGGATTGCACGCTTTCAGCTTAGTCGGCTGAGCACAGATTGGACACTGGAAACGTGGCTTTCCTTCTATCTCTTTTACCTCATCTTTGATTTGACGGCTGAATGGGTCGAGGACATGCATAAGAGCCCATCGCAGAAGAAGTCTGAGATCTGCAGAGCTCCATCTGCACAGGCAGATACTTTTTTTAAATGGAGCCTCTCCATACTGCTTCTTCTTAGCTGGGGCGCTTTTTTCTTCGAAGCCTGGAAGCTCGGATTTGTACCCCTGTTTACCCATGATATGCCACATGCCTACAGCTGCTTTCATGTAAAGGGCGTCCATTATGTGACGACACTGGCGGTGCTGATCCCATCGATTTCCATGCTTTATATCGAAGAGCGCCGTCGCCATGCGAAAGCACCGGATCTGCTGTCCATTCTAGGGATTCTTCTTCCTTTACTTCTTACTGTGTTCATGGTATCGCGCTTTCAGTTCCTCTTTGCAGTCATTCTGGCGATATTTGTGACGATTCTGTCTGGACGGCAGTATACATGGTGGCAGCTTCTCGTTCTCCTTATCCTCATGATTTCTGCGTATGTATTCATTACGATCGAGCGTGCCCATTCTGTCGAATACCTGAACAGTATCTTCGAAATGAAAAATCCGACGACACCGATTTTCATTACACAGCCCTACATGTACATTGCAAATAATTACGATAATTTCAATGTAATGACACAGCAGCTGGAAACCCATGCCCATGGACTTCGCATGCTCTATCCCTTTGTGACCCTGACTGGACTCAAATTCTTCATTCCTGCGCTTGCCACCGGCTTCCCACTGTATGTGACGAAGGCGGAGCTTACGACGGTAACCATGCTGTATGATGCGTGGTATGATTTTGGCCTTTTTGGCATTGTACTTTTTGCATTCGTATTAGGCCTGGTGGTAGGCTGTGTATCGTGGGCACATCAGAAAGAACAGAACCCGTTTGCAAAGCTTCTCTATGCCCAGCTGGCCTTTTACTTTACCGTTTCCTTTTTTACGACCTGGTTCAGTAACCCGGCTACCTGGTTCTACCTTGGCGTAAGTTTTATCCTGTATCTTGCCTATGCGTTTTACAGAAAAAAGGAGTGTAAAAAATGAAGCGCATTATACAGCTGATTTTAAACATTGTGGTACCGATTCTGGCCCTGGTCCTCACCATACTTCTCGTTCCGCGGATGTTTCTTTTCTTCATCCCCTTTGTGATTGGTGCCCTCATTGCATTCATTGCGAATCCACTGATCCGTTTCCTCAATACCAGAACCAGGCTTCTGGAGCGCCAGCATGCCTCCGTTTTCATCATTATTCTTCTTCTCATACTGATCGGCGGTCTGCTGTATCTCTGTATTCATCTCATGATCCATGTCTGCGCCGATGTGATCAAGGGGCTTCCGGATATGATTCATAGCTTCACGACCTGTCTTCATGGCCTCATTGAAGCCCATCCGGATCTGCTTCAGCGACTGCCTGGAAAAGCGGGAGAGGGTACAGCGCTCATGAACCTCGATCAGCTGAACAGCAGTCTGGAGGATACGCTGCTTTCCTTTGCCACTAAATTTTCTGCACCGCTTGCCAATGTCTCCATCAGTGCCGTACGAAGCATCCCGAATCTTCTGGTATATGCTGTGGTTACGATCTTTTCGTCATACTGCTTCTGTAAAGATGGAGAGCGCTATGTTGACACCGTAAAGAGCTGGATTCCAAAAGAGTTTTTGCATTATATTCATCTTTTAAAAGCGGATATTCAGAAGATTTTTCAGGGCTGGTTGCTTGCACAGTTCAAGATCATGTTTGTTGTTTTTTCCGTACTCTGCATCGGTTTTCTGCTGTTGCACATCCGCTATGCACTACCGATTGCTGCATTGACCGCTTTTCTGGACTTCCTTCCGATGCTGGGCGTCGGCTTTATTCTGTGGCCATGGATTCTTGTAGATCTCCTGAGCGGAAATCCGTGGCAGGCCATGTGGCTTGCGGTGATTTATGCCCTCACACAGATCGTGCGCCAGTTCATGCAGCCGAAAATCATGGGTGAGACCATGGGGCTGTCGCCCTTCCTTACCATCCTGTTTATGTACCTGGGCTATCGTTTCTACGGATTTGCGGGTCTAATATTTGCTGTACCTGTCGGTATGCTTGTCATGTGCTTCTATCGCTATGGAGCTTTCCGCAAGATGATCCAGTCGATACAGGAACTCTATCGGATACTGATTTCTTTCTTATAAAGATATCTAAAGAAATGCGTGCAGGAGCTGAAAAGATATAAGATTTCTGCAAAAACCATACCTGGACGACGCTTCATCCATGTGAAGACATTGACAAATGAAATTGTACGAAATATAATTCATAGAAATTAAATATTTATTTAATGAATTTAGAAGGAGAATGTTAAATGGAGAAGAAAAGCAAGGCTACAGAAGTAAAGAAGGATGCAGCTCTCAAAGAGTCTTTCGCAGAGATCAAGAAGGCTGTAGCAGAGACTGCAAAAGCCGTTGAGAAGAAGGCTGCTCCAGTGAAGGAAAGCTTAAAGGAGAAGGCAGTAAAGCAGGCAACAGCTCCAGAGAAGAAATCAGCTCCAGTGAAGAAGACAGTAGAGAAGAAGACAGCAGAAAAGAAGCCGGTTGAAAAGAAGGTAGCAGTGAAATCCGCACTTACATTACAGATTGATGGTCAGGATTATGATCCGGAAAAGATTCTTGCAGATGCAGTAAAGGCTGCAGAAGGAATCAAGAAGGACGTCCAGGACGTAAAGGTATATGTAAATGTCAACGATAAGGCAGCATACTTTACCGTAGATGGGGAAGGAAAGCCAGAGTACAGAATTAACCTCTGATTGACAAATCGAGAAGAACGGTTCATCGCAGGGTGAACCGTTCTTTTTCTATACAGTCCTTCGGCTTTTTGATAAAATACGCTCAGTCTATAAATCGAAATAACGAGGTTAAATCTGATGCAGTTACCACTTGAGTTTTGCACTCGTATGAAAAATCTCCTTTCAGACGAAGAGTATCGTGCCTTGATCGACAGCTATGCACACGCGCCGGTGAAGGGAATTCGGCTGAATCTTCATAAGCTGATGGAACTGGAAGAGCGGGGCAGCAGCGATGTCATCACCTATCGGAAGCTGGTGACGGACTGGCATTTAAAGCCACTGCCGGACAGCCCGTTCATCTCTTATCATGGGGAAACGATGTACACCTCCTTCTATCTGGATGACGCCTTCCTGCAGACCATCGGTATCCGCCCTGGGAAGCATCCATATCACGAGGCTGGATTATACTATATCCAGGGGCCGGAAGCCATGCAGGTGGTCCATCACATGCAGATTCGTCCATTTGATCGTGTGGTGGATCTCTGTGCGAGTCCTGGCGGCAAATCCACACAGGCGCTGGATCTGCTCTCGAGTGCAGCAGGTGGATTTCTGATCGCGAACGAATATGTTGCTTTACGAGCACGTACCCTGAGCTCCAACATGGAGCGCATGGGTATACCAAATGCTGCTGTACTAAATGAAGATACTGCGAAGCTGGCCGATCATTTTCCTGGCTTTTTCACGCGTGTTCTCGTGGATGCGCCATGCTCCGGTGAAGGAATGTTTCGAAAGGATGAGCATGCCATCGCCGAGTGGTCCGAGGCCAATGTTCGACTCTGTGCAGAACGTCAGCGTGAAATCACGGCCAATGCGGTTCGGATGCTGGCACCGGGAGGGATACTTGGCTACAGTACCTGCACCTTTGAAAAAGAAGAGAATGAAGACATCCGGGATCTGCTCCTTGAGGAATATCCTGAGCTCGAGCTCGTTTATGAGAAACGCGTATGGCCACAGCGTGAGCCTGGAGAAGGACAGTATATGGCTGTTTTTCAGAAGAAGGGTGAGGATCCGCTCGCATCCCTGGCATCGATCTATGGTGAAACGCTGTCGGGACCGGATGTGCCGCTCCGGCGTTCAGATTACCTTGAAAAGCAGGTAAAGGACCAGCTGTATCTCATCCCGAAACATTTTCCAGATCTCCGCGGGCTGCGCTGTCTGCGTGCCGGCATACAGATGGAAAGCATGCTGAAGAATCGACTGGAGCCTGCACATGCGCTCAGTCATGTGTATTCCGCCTTTCAAGCGGAAGATCAGCAGCAGTTTTCACTTACGGAGTGTCATTACAGTGCGACCGACCCGCGCATCGATCAGTATCTTCACGGAATGCAGATTCCGGCACCAGAGGGTGTCAACGGAAAAGGGTGGTGCATTGTTTCTGTAGATGGTGCATCCCTGGGCCTTGGAAAACTTGTGAATGGCCAGATTAAAAATCATTTTCCAAAAGGACTGCGCTTTATGTGAAATTCGTCTCCTGCTGCTGGAACAGCATTTCTCTGCTCTTCGGTATTATGGACGATTTTCTATAGTGGAATACTATATATACTATAAGAACTGACTTATGGCACAAGCCCTATTGCTGTCAATGTCTTAACAAAGTGCAAAAAACGAGCGCTTTTTCAGTTGAATTATAAGAGTCGTTCGTTTACAATATTACTCGTCATAAACCGGGGATTTTTTCCCCTTGTTTAGATATGAAATGGAGGATAAAAAATGGATAATCAGTCAACATCATCCGCTCTGACGAGAATTCAGTCACTGCTCGATGAATTCAGCTTTGTTGAAGTTGGCCGTCTTGTAGAAGCAAGATCAACAGACTTTAACCTCGCTGAAAAGAAAGCACCATCCGACGGTGTTGTTACCGGTTATGGAACCATTGACGGAAATCTTGTGTATGTTTATGCACAGGATGCAGGCGTTCTCGGCGGTTCCATCGGTGAGATGCATGCAAGAAAGATTGCAAACATCTATTCAATGGCGATGAAGAATCAGGCACCAGTCATTGCACTGCTTGATTGCTCAGGCGTAAGACTGGAAGAGGCAAATGATGCACTTTTCGGTCTCGGACGCATTTATAAGAAGCAGACCCTTGCAAGTGGTCAGGTACCGCAGATTACAGCCATCTTTGGAAACTGTGGTGGTGGACTTACCGTTCTCGCTGGTCTTTCAGACTATGTTCTTATGGCAGAAGGTGCAAAGGCTTATGTCAATGCTCCGGATGCTGTACAGGGAAACAAGAATGATGAAATTGCGAAGGCTGCAAAGCGTGAAGAGTACGGCCTCGTTGATTTCGATGGCACAGAAGATGAAGTATATGCCCAGATTCGTAAGCTTGTTTCTGTTCTTCCTGGCAATTGTGAGGATGGCGGCGTACTGGATGAGTGTACCGATGATCTGAACCGTGCCGTAACTGGATTTGACAGTCTTTCTGCGGATGAAGCTGTAAAGCAGCTTTCGGACAATGGCGTGTTTATCGAATCCAAGAAGGGATATTCCCGTGATGTAGTCACAGGCTTCGCTCAGATTGGCGGTGAGACGGTTGCCATCGTTGCAAATAAGGAAGCTTCTCTTACCTGGAAGGGTGCAGAGAAGGCAGCGAAGCTTGTAAGCTTTGCCAATGCATTTGATCTTCCTGTTGTGACGCTTGTTGATGTTACATCCTATAAGAATACAGAGTGCACAGAGAGTCACATGCCGACCGCTGCGGCCAAGCTTGCATACGCCTATGCAAACGCGGATGTTCCGATGATTACGGTTGTAAAGAATGCACTGGGCACTGCCGGTCTCAGCTTCGGTGCAAAGGCACTCGGCGCTGATGTCGTATATGCATTCCAGAACTCAAAGATCGGTGTCATGGATGCTGCGCAGGCTGCAAAGGTCGTTGCAAACGGTGATGCAGATGCTGAGAAGAAGTTTGCTTCTGAGAATACTGCACTTGCTGCTGCAAAGCGTGGCTATGTTGATGAGATCATCGCTCCGGAAGAGACCAGACAGAGAATCGCTGCAGCACTTCAGATGCTTGGCTATAAGAGCGTATATAGACCAGATAAGAAGAACGGCACCGTTTAATGAGAGGAGACAGAATGAAACAGTGGTTTAGAAAGGCTGCTCTCTGTTTTGCTCTTGCACTTTCCATTCTTACACTTGCAGCTTGCGGAAGCTCTCAGAAGGATACGGTAGAAACGATTGATCCATCCGTCAAGACCGCCCTGGAAGAGCAGGCCAAGCAGTATGCAGAGCAGAGCATCTATGCTCTGAGTGATGAGGAGATTGCATCTCAGATCCAGTCTGCATACAAGACCAAGGATGAAATCACCTATAATGGACTGACCAATTATCTTAATGATAAGGAACGTCTCGGTGATTTCGTAAGTGTAGATGATGCAGTGGCATCCAAGACAGAGGATGGCTATTCCATCGTAATTGATTCAACTTTTGAGAAGAGAACCCTGAAGCTTACCCTGGGTCTCAATGAGACAACAGGAAAGACAACAGAGATGACCTTTGAGCCGCATTACTCCCTTGCAGAGCAGATGGAGGATGCAGGTGCAAACCTTCTTGTTGGTATGGGTACCGTATTTGCTGTACTGATCTTTATCGCCTGGGTAATCTCTCTGTTCAAGTACATCAGTGTATTCGAAAATAAGATGAAGAAGCAGAAGGCACCTGCGGAAGCACCAAAGAAGACGGAGGCTCCGAAGGCAGCTGCTCCTGCCACACCGGCTGCGAAGCAGGATGATGTGATGCAGGCGGTGATTGCTGCAGCGATTGCAGCTTATGAAGCAGACACCGAAGGTACAGCCTCAGAGAACGGCTTCGTTCCAGGACCAACGCTCCAGAACGGTCTCTTCGTACGTCCGCTCCGTGGCCGCAGTGTTAGCTCTGCACCTGTAGAAACTGCATCCGCTGCACCTGTTGTAACATCTGCAGTACCTGCAGCACCGGTTGCACCTGCAGCCACTTCAGCCGCTGCTTCCGCTGGCACACAGGGAGCTGTAAAAGTAGAATCCCCTATGCCAGGTAAGATCCTTGCTGTGAAGAAGAGTGCAGGTGATGCCGTAAAGAGTGGTGACGTGATCCTTATTCTTGAGGCCATGAAGATGGAAAATGAAATTGTGGCACCTCAGGATGGCACGATTGCTTCGATCAATGTTTCCGTCGGTGACGCTGTAGAATCCGGCGCAACACTGGCAACTTTAAACTAAGATGGGCGATGGCCCTTTATCAATGTGAGGTAGAAAAATGAAGAAGTATACAATTACCGTAAATGGCGTCGCTTATGACGTAACCGTAGAAGAGGGTGGAAGCGTTTCTTCTGCTCCGAAGGCTGCCGTAGCCGCTGCATCAGCTGCTCCAGCTCCAGCCGCTGCTCCTGCAGGCGCTCAGGGCTCCGTAAAGGTTGAGTCCCCTATGCCAGGCAAGATTCTTGCTGTGAAGAAGAGCGTTGGTGATGCCGTAAAGAGCGGTGATGTGATCCTTGTACTTGAAGCCATGAAGATGGAGAATGATATCGTCGCTCCTCAGGATGGCACCGTAGCTTCCATCAACGTTTCTGTTGGCGATTCAGTAGAGTCAGGTGCAACACTTGCAACTCTGAACTAATTCAGTATTTGTCTTAAGTGTTGATTTGATTTTGCTGTACTGGAGGTTATAAAAACATATGAATATATTCGAAACCTTATCAAACCTGCTCCAGCAGACAGCATTTGTAAGCATGACATGGGGAAACATTCTGATGATCTTCGTCGCCTTCGTTTTCCTGTATCTTGCCATCGCCAAGGGATTTGAGCCACTTCTTCTGGTTCCAATCGCCTTCGGTATGCTGCTCGTAAATATCTATCCGGACATCATGCTGAGCCCGGAGGATTCCATCAGTGGAACAGGCGGACTGCTTTGGTATTTCTTCCATCTCGATGAATGGACGATTCTTCCGTCTCTCATCTTTATGGGTGTTGGTGCGCAGACGGATTTCTCCCCGCTGATTGCAAACCCGATCACCTTCCTGCTCGGTGCTGCAGCACAGTTTGGTATCTACTCTGCCTACTTCCTTGCTATTTTCATGGGATTCAATGGTGCGGCAGCCGCTGCCATCTCCATCATCGGCGGTGCAGACGGCCCGACCTCCATTTTCCTGTGCAATAAGCTCGGTCAGACGTCTCTGCTGGGCCCGATCGCCGTGGCGGCATATTCCTATATGTCCCTCGTTCCGATCATTCAGCCGCCAATCATGAAGGCACTGACCACAGAGGAAGAGCGAAAGACCCGTATGCCACAGCTTCGTCCAGTATCGAAGCTTGAGCGTATTCTCTTCCCAATCATCGTTACAACCATCGTATGTATCCTCCTTCCAACCACGGCACCACTCGTTGGTATGCTGATGCTCGGAAACCTGTTCAAGGAGTCTGGCGTAGTAAAGCAGCTCACAGAGACTGCATCTAATGCAATGATGTATATCGTTGTCATCATGCTGGGTACTTCTGTTGGTGGCGCTACCTCCGCAGAAGCCTTCCTGAACATGGACACACTGAAAATCGTGGCACTGGGTCTCGTGGCCTTCGCTTTCGGTACCGCTGCCGGTGTTGTTCTTGGTAAGGTAATGTACGTTCTGTCTGGTCATAAGATCAACCCTCTGATTGGCTCTGCGGGTGTATCTGCCGTTCCGATGGCAGCACGTGTATCTCAGAAGGTTGCTGCCGAAGCGGATCCAACCAATTTCCTGCTGATGCAGGCCATGGGTCCGAACGTTGCAGGTGTTATCGGTACTGCCGTAGCAGCCGGTACTTTCATGGCTGTATATGGCGTTAAGTAAGGATAGGAGATAAAATGGCTAAAGTAAAAATCACTGAGACTGTGTTGCGTGATGCACATCAGTCATTAATTGCAACTCGTATGCCGAGCTCCGAAATGGAGCCGATTCTGGACACGATGGATCAGATCGGTTACAACGCCGTAGAGTGCTGGGGCGGAGCAACCTTCGATTCCTGCCTTCGTTTCCTGAAGGAGGATCCGTGGGAGAGACTTCGTATGCTTCGGAAGCACTTTAAGAATACGAAGCTTCAGATGCTCTTCAGAGGTCAGAACATTCTCGGATACAATCACTACGCAGACGACGTTGTTGAGAATTTCGTAGAGCGTTCCATTGCCAATGGTATTGATATCATCCGTATCTTTGACTGCTTAAACGATATTCGGAACCTTGAGACTGCAGTAAAGGCCACCAAGAAGGAAGGCGGTCATGCACAGATCGCACTGTGCTACACGCTGGGTGATGCCTATACCCTGGAGTACTGGGAGAACCTTGCACGTGATGTCGAGTCTCTCGGTGCAGATTCTCTCTGCATCAAGGATATGGCAGGCCTTCTGCTTCCTCAGGCCGGTTACGATCTTGTAAAGGCTCTGAAGAAGGGAACGTCTCTTCCGATTGAAATTCACACGCACTACACCTCTGGTATGGCTTCCATGACCTATCTGAAGTGCGTAGAGGCTGGTGCCGATATCATCGATACTGCTTCAACTCCGTTTGCACTGGGCACCTCTCAGCCTTCGACCGACGTTATGGTGAAGGCGTTCGAGGGCACCGAGTACGACACTGGACTTGATGTGAACAAGCTGATCGAGGTTTCCAAGTACTTCGAACCGTACCGTGAGGAGTGCCTGAAGTCCGGTCTTATGTCCACAAAGGTTCTGGGTGTAAATGTAAATACCCTTCGTTATCAGGTACCGGGCGGTATGCTGAGCAACCTGATTTCTCAGCTTGACAAGGCAGGTCAGATTGACAAGCTGAATGCCGTTCTGGAGGAAGTTCCAAGAGTACGTAAGGATTTCGGTGAGCCACCTCTGGTAACACCGTCTTCTCAGATCGTAGGAACGCAGGCCGTTATGAACGTCCTTACAGGCGAGCGTTATAAGATGGTTCCGAAGGAGTCTCACAAGCTGGTTGCTGGTGAGTTCGGCCGTACAGTAAAGCCGATGGACCCTGAGATGATGAAGAAGGTTCTGAAGCCAGGTGAGACGCAGATGACAGATCGTCCTGCAGATCACATTGCTCCACAGATGGCACAGTTCACGGAGGAGACAAAGAAGCTGGTTAAGAATCCGACGCCAGAAGATGTTCTTGATTATGCACTGTTCCCGGCTGTAGCAAAGGATTTCTTTGCATATCGTGACGCTCAGCAGACAGGCTTTGCAGCCACTGCAGGAGACAAGGAGAACAAGGCCTATCCTGTTTAATACAGACTGATTTATCCTTTCCATATCGAAGCACCGGGCGTTCTGCCCGGTGCTTCTTTTGTCACAAATTCATTACGAATCCTTATCGGTTATATTAATAATTTGGATTTATGATTGAAGGCCTCCCTATAAATCGATATACTGTATCCGTGATTCTGGAAATTCCAATGACTTCAAATCATCACGTGCATACAGCAGAATTCCATGCCTATACTGCATCCTGCTGATGCCGAATTCCGATAAGTGGAGCAAACATTCATGAAAAAACACAGTAAAAAAACGTTCCGCCGAACATTCACAGCTACGATGCTGTCCCTCAGCATGCTGCTGACGCCAGCCGTATCGGGGATGAATTCTCTTTCTTCTGTTTATGCGGCACAGACGGCAGTGATCCGCGGAACAAACGTAAATGTCCGTGCAGCCGCCAGCACCTCGAGTCAATCCCTGACTTCTCTTGGAAATAATACAGCTGTATCGATTTTAAATCAGACCACAGGGGCAGACGGCAAGGTCTGGTGCCAGATTTCTGCAGGCGGGGTGACAGGCTATGTCCGCTCAGATTTCGTTACGTCTCAGAACACTTCCTATTCCAGCGATGCAAATTTCGAAGCATATCTTACTCAACAGGGATTTCCGGAGAGCTATAAGTCCGGGCTCCGGGCGCTTCATGCGCAGTACCCAAACTGGATCTTTCATGCAGTTCAGACCGGGATCGACTGGAATACCGCAGTCGCTACAGAGCTTCAGGGTACCTCCAGTCTGATTGAGAGCAGCGCAAAGTCCTCCTGGAAATCTACAGAGGATGGAAAGTTTGACTGGACCACATCAACCTGGCCAGGCTTTGACGGTGCGACCTGGGTGGGTGCCTCGAAGGAAATCGTTTCTTATTATATGGATCCGAGAAATTTCCTGGACGACAGCTATGTTTTTCAGTTTGCAGTCCATGACTATGACTCCAGCATGCAGACCATCGAAGGACTGCGTTCCATGCTGAGTGGAACTTTCCTGGACAGCCAGGTTGCCATCGATGCCTCCAGTCCACTCTATGTGGCGGCAGCTGCAGCACAGGGAATCACGTCGACTGCAGGCAGCACAGAGAGTACGGTTACTGTGAGTGAAAACACGACCGCAGGGACCTCTACCGGTTCAGAATCTGTTCTCGGATATGAAGGACCCGGCGCTGTGAATGAAAGCACTTCGATGGCGTCGGTGGGATCTCAGAGTATCAGCACCATCACAGCTGCAAATGTACTCGAGGGAACCGATTCCGTGACAGCATCTGCTTCCGGAAGCGGTCCGGTCCCAGGCAGTGGACCTTCTGGTTCTACCGTCAGTGCCGCTGCAGTTACGCAGACCGTAACGGTATCGTACGCGGATCTCATCATGGAAGCAGCCGAGCAGACGAAGGTGAATCCATATGTACTTGCGGCCATGATTCTTCAGGAGCAGGGCAGCAAGGGAGGCTCTGCTTCGATTTCCGGTGCAAGTGGCTATTACAACTATTTTAATGTCGGCGCCTATGCCGCCAATGGAATGACGGCGGTAGAGCGTGGACTCTGGTATGCTTCACAGAGCGGAAGCTATCATCGTCCGTGGAATACACCGGAACGCGCCATCATCGGCGGTGCGATGTTCTATGCGCAGAACTATACGGCTGCAGGACAGAATACACTTTATCTGAAGCGCTTTAATGTACAGGGCTCCAACATGTTTAAGCATCAGTACATGACAAATACGGAGGGTGCAGCCGGAGAGGGCCGGAATCTCGGAAAGGCCTACAACAGTACGATGCGCGCAGGAGCGATCGTTTTTAATATCCCGGTCTATAGTGGTATGCCAGAAACCGCCAGCCCGATGCCGACAAAGGATGGAAATCCAAATAACAAGCTCCAGTCGCTTTCTGTCGATGGCTTCACACTGACACCTAGCTTCAGCCTGGATACCAGTGCCTATACACTCGTGGTTGATCCTTCCGTAAGCAGTGTCAATGTCTCCGCCATTGCTTATCACAGCGCTGCAACGATTACTGGTACTGGAACGATCCTCCTGGATCAGCCGACAAAGTCGATCATCGTGACGGTGACTGCAGAGAATGGAGATCAGCGAAATTATCAGATTACCATCAGTAAGGCAAGCGGCGGTCAGCTTGGAGCTCTGGGATGGACGGGCATAAGCAGCACAGCAGATACCGGACTCAGTCTGGTGCCATCCGGCACGGCAGGAGCTATTGCCAGCAGCACGAATACGACGGTAGCTGGCGCCGCTCCTGGAAGCACCCTGGTGACAGATGTGGTTGCAGTAACAAATACCCCGATGTAAAATAAACACAGAAGACAGCTGGGCAGAGCAGGATGTATTCTGCCCGGCTTCTATATATGTTTATTCGCTGTGAAATCACCGACGTTTTAACGAAGTATTATAATAGAGGTACGCATGAAACACGTTAAATATTTCATTACAACCGCTGCATTGACGCTGCTGTTCTCACTGGAGGCTCTTGCCTCGACGGCATCGATTTCATTTTCAGACCCATCTGTGACGGTGGGGTCCGATGTCAATGTTACGATGAAGGTAGCGAGCTCCGATGCCACACTGGCCCGTGCCGATGTAACGGTCAGTTATGATGCCAGTCTGCTCGAATTTGTCAGTGGCACGGACGCATCTGGCGGAGCCGGAACCGTACGGATCAATGGCGCATCCAATGGCAGTGGCACTGGTACGCTCGAGTACAATCTCAAGTTCCATACACTTTCCAACGGAACGGCCGCCATTTCTGTTCAGAATTATGATATTTATGATACAGACGAAAGTGTAGCTGAGCTGGTTCATCAAGGCTCCTCTACGGTCAGCATTGCAGCTCAGTCAACGGCTTCCAGCAATGCGCAGCTTTCTTCTCTTGTGGTTTCACCGGGCACGCTGACGCCAGCCTTTTCCAGTGACACCACCAGCTATTCTCTGATTGTTGGTACGGATGTTGATACACTTGCCGTCAATGCCATTGCCGCAGATGCAGGTGCTTCCGTTCAGGTCAGTGGAAACGAACAGCTGAGCATGGGCGATAATACCGTGACGATTACCGTGACCGCTGCCGATGGCACAAGTGCGAACTATATCCTGACAGTAAGTAAGCAGGAGGGTGGTCCAAATACAGGCGCAGACGATGCAGCAGCAGAAAGCGCCACCACCAATGAGGGTGTAAAGCTCAGTGCCAAGGAAAAAACCATCACGATCATGAATCCGGGCTCAGATGTCGAAATTCCAGAAGGCTTCGCCGAGAGCACGATTGACATTGATGGGCACCAGGTAAAGGGCTGGGTATGGAAGCAGGATACGGATCATCAGTACTGCATTGTCTATGGCATGAATGATGCAGGCGAGCTGAACTTCTATCGCTATGATCTCACTGAAAAGACACTGCAGCGGTACTTCGAGGATCCGGTTGAACAGCAGCTGAAGGCCGATGCCGCCCAGTATCCGGAGCTCGTGACACGCTACGATACACTGGTCACACAGTATAACCATATGTTTATTCTGGCCTGTGTTCTGGCGGTTGCGGTACTTGCACTTCTTGTCTTTGTCATCGTGCTTCTGAGCCGACGTCATCCATCGAATGCTGGAATGAAATCTGCAGGTGAAAGGAAGCGGACACATGCACGTGAAGAGAAGGGCGCAGCAGCTTCTTCCGAGGATCTTGAGGAAACGATTCCACTCCATACACTGGGGAACCTTCCGAAGCAGGAAGACGCAGTGGAAGAGGCGGACGATGCCCTTGAGGAGACCCGCATTCTGAATCCAGGTGAAAGAACCGGCAGTTCCTCTTCTTCCCATCCTTCCTCTGTACGTCCTGCACTTGATGTTGAGGATCTCGACGAGATCGATGAGCCGACCATCAATCTGAAGGATCTGCACCAGGAAGATTCTTCTGAAAAGAAGGAAACGGAAGACCTTGAGCACACAAAGGCCTTTTCGCTTCCAGATCATGCTTCAGATCTCGAAATAGAAGATCTGTAATCTGTATAAAAAGCCCGCAGCCCCTGCTGCGGGCTTTTATACCTCGGTTTATCATAATTTCATTTCTTCCGCATTGATTCGCCCCTCTAAATGCACTAAAATATCCTTCATGAAAGGTGGTAAAGCATGAATCAATTTACGATACAGGCACAGCGTGCTCTGCAGCTTGCAATCGAAGCATCGGAGGAGCTGGGCCATCATTACATAGGAACAGAACATATCCTTCTGGGACTGCGCCGTGAGGGAACGGCCGTGGCGGCGAAGGTGCTAGAGACAAACGGCATTGACGACCAGAAAATACTGGATATGATTGCCAAATTTATTTCTTCCGATCATACCGTTCTTCTGCGCGAGCAGAGCGGGTACACTCCATCGGCGAAGCGCGTGATGGAAAATGCGATGCAGGAATCCCTCCGCGCCGGTGCACGTCTGGTCGGAACCGAACATATCCTGATTGCCATTCTGAAGGACAGCAGCTGTGTTGCTTCCAGAATCATTGCCACTCTGGGTGGAAATGCACAGCGTATGTATCAGCAGATCATTGCAGTCATTGGAGAAGATGGAATCCGCGAGGAGGCAGCGCACGTCAGTACACAGCCTGCGACGTCGGAAACGCCAACGCTGGATCAGTATGCACGTGATCTGACGGCTATGGCGGCGGATGGAAAGCTGGATCCCGTGATCGGCCGTGAGCGGGAGATCATGCGTGTCATTCAGATCCTGTCGAGACGTACCAAGAATAATCCTTGTCTGATTGGTGAACCGGGCGTTGGAAAAACAGCCGTTGTAGAGGGGCTCGCCCAGCGCATCGTGTCACAGGATGTGCCTGAAACCATTCTGCATAAGCGCGTAATGGCACTGGATATTTCCAGCATGGTGGCCGGATCGAAGTATCGTGGTGAGTTTGAAGAGCGCATCAAGCGTGTTCTTGCTGAAACGATTAAAAGTGGACAGGTGCTGCTGTTTATTGATGAGCTTCATACCATCATTGGTGCCGGTGGCGCAGAGGGAGCACTGGATGCCGCAAACATTCTGAAGCCGGCACTCGCGCGTGGAGAACTGCAGATGATTGGTGCTACGACCATCGAAGAGTATCGAAAGCACATTGAAAAGGATGCGGCTCTCGAACGCCGCTTTCAGCCCATCACCATTGATGAGCCGAGTGCGGAGGAAAGCTACGCCATCCTGAAGGGAATCGTATCGAAATACGAGGAGCATCATCAGGTCGTCATTGAAGATGCTACCCTGAAAGCAGCAGTTGCTCTTTCACAGCGATACATCAATGATCGTTTCCTCCCGGATAAGGCCATTGATCTCATCGATGAGGCAGCCTCGAAGCTTCGTATCCTTCATTCCGGTGAGCCTGCATCCATCAAAAAAATCCGTGCAAAGCTCGAGCAGATGGATACAGAAAAGGAGGACTGCATTCGGCGAGAGGATTTTGAAGCAGCTTCCCAGCTGAAAAAGAAAGAGCTTCGTGAGAGAGCGAAGCTGGATCTTGCGCTTGCTAAATGGCAGGACGAAAAAACACAGCATAAGCTGCATGTCACTGAAGCCGATATTGCAAAGGTTGTTTCGGAGTGGACTCGAATTCCTGTAGAAAAGCTCACGGAGGGAGAAGCGGAGCGACTGATGCACCTTGAAGAAGCCCTTCATCGTCGTGTGATCGGACAGTCGGAAGCTGTGACCGCAGTGGCCAGAGCCATTCGTCGAGGCCGCGTAGGTCTGAAGGATCCGAAGCGCCCGATTGGCTCCTTCATGTTCCTTGGCCCGACAGGCGTGGGAAAAACGGAGCTCAGTAAGGCACTGGCCGAGGCGATGTTTGGATCTGAAGCCGATCTTATCCGTGTCGATATGTCCGAATACATGGAGAAGTACAGCGTTTCGAAAATGATCGGTTCCCCTCCAGGCTATGTCGGCTATGACGAGGGAGGACAGCTCAGCGAAAAGGTGCGTCGAAATCCCTATTCGGTTATTCTTTTTGATGAAATTGAAAAGGCTCATCCGGATGTGCTGAATGTTCTGCTGCAGGTGCTGGACGATGGACACATTACCGATGCCCAGGGTCGAACGGTTTCCTTTAAGAATACGATCATCATCATGACGTCCAATGCTGGCGCCGAGCAGATCGTGAGTCCGAAGCGTCTCGGCTTTGATACCGGCGGAGATGAAAAAGCAAAGAACTATCAACTCATTAAATCTCGCGTGATGGAAGAGGTGCATCGTCTGTTCCGACCTGAATTTCTGAACCGTATCGACGATATCATTGTTTTCCAGCCGATTACGAAGGAAGACCTTCGATCCATCCTGGGTATCATGATGCAGGATATGACAAGAAACGCACTGGAGGAGCTTGAAATTCATCTGCATCTGGAAAAGGATGCCGCAAATCTCCTGATTGACCATGGCTATGATCCTAAATATGGTGCTCGCCCACTGCGTCGTGTGCTTCAGACCGAGCTCGAAGATCCTCTGGCAGAGGAAATTCTGAGTGGAAGGATCGTAAAGCATTCGAGCGTACGCATCACGGTCGACAAGGATGGAAAAAAGCTGAAGTTTACAGGGCGACGTCTTCCATCGTCCTCAACACAGGGGCG
>DJEQ01000041.1:16058-27297 GCA_002431355.1 Oribacterium sp. UBA5894 | reverse complement strand
GAAGCATAGCCTGATCGGATGAAAGGAGGGATATGGCGAAAAGTACATCTCGCTTTTACTGTAAGGAATGTGGGTATGAATCCGCGAAATGGCTGGGACAGTGCCCAAGCTGCCGCGCCTGGAATACCTTCGTTGAGGAGCCGGTCGTAAAAGCCGTCAGCAATACGGGCTTCAGCCGAAGCACAGGAACCCGTCCACTGCGTCAGCGTCCGGTTCATATTGATGAGATCACCGTCGAGAGGGAGGACCGCATACCGACAGGCTTCCAGGAACTGGACCGTGTACTGGGCGGTGGCATCGTTGTCGGATCCATGGTTCTTCTCGGAGGTGATCCCGGCATCGGAAAATCCACGATTCTTCTCGAGGTTTCCCGTAATCTTGCAGCAGTGAATCAGAAATCGGTCCTTTATGTTTCCGGAGAGGAAAGCCTGAAGCAGATGAAGCTTCGCGCAGAGCGTATTGAGTCGATTTCAGGCGACCTCCGCTTCATGACGGAAACCAATATTGAAAACATTGTCGAAACCCTGCAGGAGGAAAAGCCGGATTTTGCCGTGATTGATTCCATACAGACCATGTACACGGAGAGCGTAAGCACTGCACCTGGCTCCGTCAGTCAGGTACGCGAGTCCGCTGCCCAGCTTCTTCGTGTGGCCAAGGAATATGGCATCGCCATCTTTCTGGTCGGCCATGTAACGAAGGATGGCACGGTTGCCGGACCGAAGATCCTCGAGCATATGGTGGACGTGGTACTGTTTTTTGAAGGCGAGTCCGGAAGCAGCCTGCGTATTCTCCATGGACAGAAAAACCGTTTTGGTTCGACGAACGAAATCGCCGTATTCGAAATGGATGGTTCAGGCCTTCATGAGGTGCTGAATCCTTCAGAGCTTCTGCTTTCCGGCCGCCCTATGGGTGCCTCTGGCTCTGTGGTATCCTGTGGCATGGAAGGGACGCGGCCTCTTCTTATCGAGATCCAGGGTCTGCTGGTTCCCAGTGCCTTTAATCTTCCGCGACGAACGGCCAATGGCATTGACTACAATCGTCTGAACCTGCTGATTGCCATTGTAGAAAAGCGCCTGAACCTGGAAATTGGACGTTATGATGCCTACGTCAACATCACGGGTGGTCTTCGGATTGCCGAGCCATCGATGGATCTTGCCGTGATCATGGCGCTCATTTCTTCCTATATGAATATCGAAATTCCAGAGGATGTCATGATTTTCGGTGAGGTCGGTCTCAGTGGAGAGGTTCGTGCCGTTTCCAATGCGGATCAGCGCATCGAAGAGGCCAGCCGTCTGGGCTTCCATAAGATTGTTCTGCCAGCATTCCATATGAAGAAACTGAGGCAGCCGAATCTCAGCAGCTGTGAGCTGATACCGGTGCGAAGCATTCGCGAAGCTGTAAAAATTCTGAAGAAATAATGCTTGACTTAGAGAAGCAAAATGAGTATTATAAACGAGTCGTCAAAACGACGACTCATACAGGGGTTTCATCCAATGGTAAGATATCGGTCTCCAAAACCGCTCATGGGGGTTCGAATCCCTCAACCCCTGCGAAAGGGAAGGAATCTGACGATGGTCAGGTTCCTTTTTTAGTATCTTCATGAGTGCAATCATGAATCCAGTCTGTACCTATTTTTATACTTGAATTGGGAGTACATCATGACAGAATCCGAAGAGCTTTACACTGAAATTCTTCCTGACATTTACCGCGTAAGCTTAAGCGATACAACCATTGAACAGGGCGTCAGCCGAATTGAAATCTACATTATTAAGGGACACCCGGATGTACATGAGGGGCGAAGCCTGATGATCGATACCGGCTTTAAGCAGGAAGCCTGTCTCCAGAAGCTTCAGGCAGCCCTGAAGGAGCTAGGGATTTCTACTGATCAGCTGGATATTTTCCTGACGCATCGGCATCATGACCATTCGGGTCTGGCAGGAATCTTCGCCAAGGAGGGTGCCCACCTTTATATGAATCCGGCAGAGGAGCGGCATCCATATGACTGCCTCGCCTATCGGGTGAGCGAGGAATCGCTGAAGGCCCAGAAGGCGGTCCTCCAGTCCGTTGGTATCACACCGAATACGACACCCTTTGCATGGCGCACCTTTATGCAGGTTTCAGAGCGCGTACAGCAGCATGGAGAATGGGTACTGGCCATTATGGGCTTTCCATATACCGCGGTGAAGATCGGCGACCATTTTGACTATGGAGCCTATCACTTTACGACCTATCCGCTGAAGGGACATACGTATGGGCAGATGGGACTCCTGGATGAAACAAAAAGGATTCTTTTCGTTGCGGATCAGCTGATTCATGGAGTCTCTCCAATCGTTGCAACGACCTATCCAGATGAGCATCTGCTGGAGGGCCTGTTTCATTCACTTCGTGATATTAAGGAGCATTACAGTGACTGGACCCTCATTCCGGCGCATGGCGAGCTGATTCACGATGTCGACCGTGATGTAGATCGCATTGTCCTGAGCTATCTGAACAAAAGCACGAAGGCACTCGACTTCCTCCGTGCGCGTTCGGAGGCCTGTGCGCAAGGTGCTCTGGGAGCAAATATGAATCGCACCTGCGGAAATCAGGAGGATGAAGAAAATGAAGATGGACATCTTCCGCAGGAGCTGACCGTGCATGACATTGCACGGGATATTTATCAGATGGATGACCATCCGGAGGATGAAGCAAGCTTCTTTACCTATAAAATGCTGATCACGAAGACCTTCAGCCTTCTGGAGTATCTGCATGATCTTGGATTTGCACGCCGTATTCAGCGAAATGGCATTTACTACTGGAGCGCGATGGAGGACGAGCATGGCACAGAATAATATCGTAACGATTGAGCATCTTCGAAAGGTCTATACCGAACGGCAGATTTTTGATGACACGGATTTCTCTATACAGGAAGGAGAGAAGGTCGCACTGATTGGCATCAATGGTACAGGAAAATCGACGCTTCTCCGCATCCTGGCAGGCCTCGAGGAGCCAGACGATGGCACGATGGCCATGCGGCGTGATCTGGAGCTTCGCTATCTGCCACAGACTCCGGCGTTCGATCCGGAGGATACCATTCTGGAGGCCATCGTACATGACAATGAGGGCCATCAGCATGTCTGGGATCTGGAGACAGAAGCAAAGAAATTTCTGTCAAAGCTAGGAGAGAATGACTTCAGTCGAAAAATCGGAGAGCTTTCCGGCGGTCAGAAAAAGCGTGTGGCACTGGCCAGCGTTCTTCTGAGTACCGCTGATTTTCTGATTCTGGATGAGCCAACCAATCATCTGGACGGGGCGATGTCAGAATGGCTCGAGGATTATCTGAAGCGCTATAAGGGAACCCTTCTCATGGTGACGCATGATCGCTATTTTCTTGATGAAATCTGTAATCGCATCGTGGAGCTGGATCAGGGAAAGCTGTACAGCTATAAAGCAAATTATGCAGGCTATCTGTCCCTGAAGGCGGAGCGCATGGATATCGCCAGGGCGAAGGAACGGACGCGACAGAATATCCTTCGAAATGAGCTCAAGTGGGTCATGCGTGGCGCCAAGGCGCGTACCACGAAGCAGAAGGGACGCCTGCAGCGCTATGAAAAGCTTTCCGCCATGCATGGACCGACGGAAGAGGAAGAGCTGAAGCTGAGCTCGATCAAAACGCGCCTCGGAAAGTCCACCATAGAACTGGACGAGGTCTGTAAATCCTATGGAAACCATCACCTTCTGGACCATTTTTCGTATCATTTTCTTCGAAATGACCGCATCGGTATCATTGGACCAAATGGTGCTGGAAAATCGACCCTGATCAAGATGATTACAGGATGGGATACACCGGACTCTGGTGAAATCCGCATCGGTCAGACCGTGCGGATCGGCTATTTCAGTCAGGAAAACGAGGCTCTGGATGGAAGCCAGCGGGTGATCGATGCCATGACCTCCATCGGAGAATATGTGCATACCGTCGACGGTCTCATCAGTGCCAGCAATATGCTGGACCGGTTCCTCTTTCCACCTTCCGTACAGTACATGAAGGTGGAAAAGCTGAGTGGCGGAGAAAAGCGGCGTCTGTATCTGCTTCGTGTTCTGATGTCGGAACCGAATGTCCTGATTCTGGATGAGCCGACGAATGATCTCGATATCCGCACGATGACCATTCTGGAGGATTACCTGGATCACTTTGATGGAATCGTCATCACCGTTTCACATGATCGCTATTTCCTGGATCGCGTTGTAAACCGTATTTTTTCCTTCGAAGGGAATGGACACATTGCTCAGTACGAAGGCGGGTATACGGATTACCAGGTCGAGTATCTTCGACGACATCCGGAGCAGGAAACAGGCTTTGCAAAGGCAGGCTCTGTAGCAGGTGTCGGCATGGATGCCGGAACAGCCGGAAAAATCACTGTCGGCAGCGCTGGAAAAGTCGACAGCTCTCCGAGCGGAACAGGCGAAGAGGAGTCCAATTCGACTTCAAACCGTGAACGCCATCAGCTCCGCATGTCCTATAAGGAGAAAAAGGAGTGGGAAACCATCGAGCAGGACATTGACGCGCTGGAAACACGGATCAGCGCCATTGATGAGGAGATGCTTCAGTATGCGAAGGATTTTGTGAAGCTTCATGAACTGACGAAAGAAAAAGAAGAAAAGGAAGCTGCGCTGGACGCCAAGATGGAGCGATGGGCTTATTTATCCGATCTTCAGGAAAAAATTGATAAGGGATAGAAGAGGACGACACTTTATCCTGCATGGTCCTGGACACTGTATGACCACGGTGTCTAGGACTTTTTATTTACAGACTTATAAAATGTGTCGAATATTGTGTTCACGCTCTGCTACTTCATTGCTTTATTACGTAAAGTTATTTCTCATCTTGCAAATCGTTATAATACGGCGTATTCACGCACTGGACTTTACCGCTCTAAAGTTATATACTTGTGACATCGCGCAATGGAGTGCTAGAAAAAGAGGCAGATCTTCCATTGCGTTTTCTACTTTTTAAGGAGGAGTAAGTTATGAAAAAGACAAAAGCACTCGTTGCGGCCGTAACTGCCGGCACGATGGTACTCAGTCTTGCAGCCTGTGGTTCTTCTGCATATCAGGAGACAACGGCTTCTGCAACCGAAGCTGCAGGAACCGAAGCCGCAGGGGAGAGTACTGCAGCTGCTGAGGCAACGGGCACCGTTTCCTCATCCGATTTAAAGGTGATGCTGGAGACCCCGGTTATGTCCCTGGATCCACAGCAGTCTACGGATGGTACATCCTTTGAGGTCATCGCGGATTACACCGATGGTCTGACACAGATGGATGACAGTGGTGCAGCTGTTCCGGCCATCGCGGAGAGCTGGGAGACATCAGATGATGCCCTGACCTGGACCTTCCATCTTCGGAAGGATGCGAAGTGGTCAAATGGTACACCGGTTACCGCAAAGGACTTCGTATTTGCATGGCAGAGAGCCGTAGATCCGGATGTTGCATCCGAGTATGCTTACATGCTTTCCGATATCGGCCAGATCAAGAATGCAGCAGAAATCATTGATGGCACGAAGGACAAGTCCGAGCTTGGCGTAACCGCGGTCGATGACAATACCTTACAGGTAGAGCTCAATGCTCCGGTTTCCTACTTCCTGTCCCTTATGTACTTCCCTACCTTCTATCCGGTCAATGAAGAATTCTTCAATACCTGCCCGGATACCTATGGTACATCTCCGGAAACCACACTTTCGAATGGTGCATTCATCCTCGATTCCTATGAGCCGGCAGCAACCGAGATTCATCTCACGAAGAATCCGGATTACTATGATGCCGATAAGATCCAGCTTGCAGGTATTGATTATCAGGTAATTCAGGATTCACAGCAGGCACTTCTTTCTTACCAGAGCGGCGACCTGGATATGACCCTTCTCAATGGTGATCAGGTCGATCAGGTAAAGGACGATCCTGCCTACAAGGCAGTTGGTGCCGGTTACCTCTGGTACGTAACACCGAATATCTCCGCTGTTCCTGAGCTTGCCAATGACAATATCCGGAAGGCACTTACCTTCGCGATTGATCGTACCGCGATCTGTGAGGATGTGCTGAAGGATGGCTCGAAGCCAACCTACACAGCGGTTCCGATGGATTTTGCAGCAGGTCCAGATGGATCTGACTTCTCTGCAGATCAGACGAAGTTCCAGGATGTATGTGCAGATGATACAGAAAAGGCTGCCGAGTACTGGCAGAAGGGTCTCGACGAGCTCGGCATCACATCTCTTACACTTGATATGGTAGTAGATGCAGATGATGCACCTCAGAAGGTTGCAACCGTTCTTCAGGAGCAGTGGCAGTCCGCACTTCCAGGTCTCACCATCAACCTGACGGTTGAGCCGAAGAAGCAGAGAGTAAAGGATCTTCAGGATGGCAACTACCAGCTTGGTCTTACAAGATGGGGTCCTGACTATGCAGATCCGATGACCTATCTTGGTATGTGGACTACCGGTTGCTCAAACAACTACGGCTTATGGTCTGACAGTGACTATGATGCCATCATTGAAAAGTGCACCACAGGCGAGCTTGCTACAGATGCAGAGGGCCGCTGGTCTGCACTCTATGATGCGGAGAAGATCATCATGGATCAGTCCGTGATCTTCCCACTGTACACACAGTGCAATGCCGAGATGGTCAGCACAAATGTAACAGGTGTTGCTTTCCATCCAGTTGCTCTGAACCGTGTTTATAAGAACGCTGTGAAGACAGAGGGCTAAGCTCCAAGTCCGGCTTTCATATAGCCGATATGATCCAGGCCGCATGAAAATGCGGCCTGGCCTATTTCTGGGTTCAGGTCATAGATATCCTCAGAAGAGCGTTTGTTCCTCGCGCTTTGGCGGATATCTACGGCTTAAACCGTAATCACTCGGGAAGCAGGACAGGCTCCTGCCGCCCTCATCCATGGAGGTAAATGTGAGAAAGTATGTAACCAAACGAGTTCTGACCTCGATCTTCACCCTCCTCGTCATTTTACTGGTGCTCTTCATTCTGATGCAGCTGATGCCAGGATCGCCATTTAATGATGAGAAGCTGAATGATGCGCAGCGTGCCGCACTCTATGCAAAGTATGGCCTTGATCAGCCGGTGGTCGTGCAGTTCTTCCGTTATGTAAAGAACATGCTCTCCGGTGATTTCGGTGTCAGCTACAACATTTCGAAGAACACACCGATTTCTCAGCTGATTGCCACCCGCCTTCCGATTTCCATCCGCATCGGTGGTGCTGCTGTCAGCATTGGCGCTGTGATTGGACTGGTGCTTGGTCTGATCGCTGCGCTGCGTCATGACACCTGGGCCGATACACTCTGCACCCTGATTTCTGTTATCGGTGTATCTGTTCCGTCCTATGTATTCGCGCTTCTTCTCAGCTACCAGTTCGGCTTTAACATGAAGCTGTTTCCAATGCTGTACGATGCGAAGAGAGCACTTTCCTCGAGCGTCCTGCCAAGCATATCGCTTTCCATGTTTACGATGGCCTCCATTGCACGTTTTACACGTTCCGAAATGCTGGAGGTGCTGGACAGTGATTATATGCTGCTGGCAGAGTCGAAGGGCATCTCCGGATTTGCACTGATTTTCCGTCATGCACTTCGCAACGCACTGATTCCGATCATCACGGTTCTCGCGCCACTGATCGTTGACCTCATGACCGGCTCACTCGTAGTCGAGAAAATCTTCGCCATCCCGGGTGTCGGCTCACTGCTTGTAAACGCCATTCAGTCCAATGACTACAATGTGGTCATTTCGCTTGCGTTTATCTATTCCGCAATGTACATCGGCATCATGCTGGTCGTAGATATCCTCTACGGTATCATTGACCCACGTATCAGACTTGCAAAGGACGGTAAATAATATGTTCGGAAAGAAAAAACAGGTCGTGACGGCACAGCCTGCTGTCGCCGCCTATGTTCCAGTCGACAGCGATTTCGTTCGGAAGGACAATGCCGGTGAGATCGCCATCGATACAAACTTTGCCTCCCAGTCCTTCTGGAAGGATGTAATCATTCGCTTTAAGCATAAGAAGAGTGCCGTCATCGGCCTCATCTTCGTCATCCTGATTACACTCATGGCCATCATCGGTCCGAGCCTGAGCGGCTACAGCTACTCCGCCCAGAACCTGAAGGAAAAGAACCTCGCACCACGTATGCAGGTGATTGAAAACCTCGGCATCATGGACGGCTCCGAAAAGATGAAGACCACGACCGGTACGAAGATCACCAATGAATATGCAGCGAAGAAGCTCTATGACACCTTCTACTGGTTTGGAACGGATCGCTATGGTCGAGACATCTTTACGAGAACCTGGTCTGGTACCCGTGTATCCCTGATCATTGCATTTGCCGCCACCATCATTGACATGGTGATCGGAATGTCCTATGGACTGATTTCCGGCTATTTCGGTGGAAAGACGGATATCATCATGCAGCGTATTCTGGAGATCATGAATGGCATTCCACGACTTGTCATTGTGACCCTGCTGCTTCTTGTGCTGCAGCCGGGCATGGTAACCATCATCTTTGCTCTGATGCTGACGGAGTGGGTCGGCATGAGCCGAATCGCCCGTGCAGAAATGCTGAAGCTGAAGGAGCAGGAGTTTGTTCTCGCTTCCAGAACCCTCGGTGCAGGACCGTTCCATATCATTTTCAAGGAAATCCTTCCAAACATTATCGGACCGATCATTACGCAGGTCATGTTCTCCATTCCGACGGCCATCTTTACCGAAGCCTTTCTGAGCTTTGTCGGACTGGGTATTCCAGTACCGCAGTGCTCCCTCGGTTCCCTGATTTCCGATGGCTACAACAGCTTTACGACCCATCCTTATCAGATCATGCCACCGATCATTGTTATGGCACTTCTGATGCTTTCATTTAACCTGATTGCCGATGGTCTCCGTGAAGCACTGGATCCTAAGATGAAGGAGATGTAATCATGGCAAAACACGATGAGAAAATTCTCGAAATAAAGAATCTCGACATCAGCTTTAAGACAACCGCCGGCATGGTGCATGCGATTCGTGGCGTGGATATCGATCTCTATAAAGGAGAGACCGTTGCCGTCGTGGGTGAGTCTGGTTCCGGTAAGTCGGTTACCATGAAGGCCGCGATGGGCATCCTCGCAAAGAACGCCACGGTCAATGCCGGCTCCATCCGTTTCACCTATACGCATGAAGATGGTCAGAAGGAAACCGTGGAAATCCTGGATAAGGATAAAAAGTGGATTCGCACCCATATCAATGGAAAGCGGATCTCGATGGTTTTCCAGGATCCGATGACCTCACTGGACCCGACCATGAACATCGGAAAGCAGATCATGGAGGGCATGATCTGGCATTATAAGGTGAAGAAGGAGGACGCCTACAAGCGCGCAGTAGAGCTTCTGCGCGAGGTTGGCATCGAAGAGCCGGAAAAGCGGATGAAGAACTATCCGCACCAGCTTTCTGGCGGTATGCGTCAGCGTGTAGTCATTGCCATCGCCCTGGCCTGTGATCCGGACCTTCTGATCTGTGACGAGCCGACCACGGCCCTGGATGTGACGATTCAGGCAAAGATCCTGGAGCTCATCAAAAAGATTCAGGAGGAGCGCGGCATTTCTGTCATTTACATTACCCATGACCTCGGTGTCGTTGCAAAGGTTGCAGACTATGTCAATGTCATGTATGCAGGTAAGATCGTTGAGCGTGGCACCATCAACGAAATCTACTACGATCCTCGTCATCCATATACCTGGGGTCTTCTCAGTGCCATGCCGGATCTGGACACCGCAGACGAACGTCTCTATACCATTCCGGGTTCACCACCAAACCTGCTGCATGAAAAGGCTGGCGATGCCTTTGCGCCGCGAAACAGGTTTGCCCTTGTGGTAGATGATAAGGCCGACCCGCCAATGTTTAAGATCAGTGATACTCACTATGCAGCTACATGGCTTCTTGATCCACGTGCTCCGAAGGTTGACATGCCGGTGGAGCTCAAGGCAAGAATTGAACGCATGAAGAAAGGAGCCGGCATCGATGGCAGTGAATTATAATCAGGAGCCGATCCTTAAGGTCGAAGGCTTAAAGCAGTATTTCAAGGTATCCAGTACCTTTACCGTAAAGGCGGTCGATGACGTCAGCTTTGAGATTTACCCTGGGGAGACCTATGGTCTCGTCGGGGAGTCCGGATCCGGAAAATCGACCATCGGTCGTTCGGTGATTCGTCTGTATGATCCGACAGCAGGAAAGATCACGTTTGAGGGAAAGGACATCAGCGGCCGCATGCCGAAGGAAACGCAGCAGCTTCTTCGAAACGAAATGCAGATGATCTTCCAGGATCCAATGGCTTCCCTGAACCCACGAAAGAAGGTTGAGGACATCATTGGTGAGGGTCTCGATATCCATCATAAGTTTTCAAGCGCATCCGAGCGTGACCAGAAGATCAAAGCGATCCTGAAGAAGGTCGGTCTGGCACCGGAGCATGCGACACGGTATCCGCACCAGTTCTCCGGTGGTCAGCGTCAGCGTGTCGGCATTGCCCGCGCACTGATCATGAACCCGAAGCTCATCATTGCAGATGAGTGTATCTCTGCGCTGGATGTATCCATTCAGGCACAGGTTGTAAATCTCATGAAGGACATTCAGGAGGAGACCGGAACGGCATATCTCTTCATCGCACATGACCTGTCGATGGTAAAGTATATTTCAGACCGGATCGGTGTGCTGCATCTCGGACATCTTCTCGAAACGGGAACGACCGATGAAATCTTTAATCATCCGATTCATCCATATACGCGTTCGCTTTTGAGTGCGATTCCGAGTCCAAACCCGATTGTGGAGAAAAAGCGTGTCGCTGAGACCTATGATTACAGAACCTCAGGGATTGATTACACGAAGGGTACAAAGCATCTTGTAGAGGGCAGTCATTATGTACGCTGCACCGATGAGGAGTTTGCATCCTGGATTCATCGAGAGCCGCTGAACTACGGAGCATAAAATAGAAGATGAGCCGTCAGGAGCCGCCGGGATTCTCCGCGCTCGCTGACGGTTTGGTTTTTTATACATTGCGGTTTTCTTCGAGATTTATGTGTTTCATTTTTTTTAAAATTTATGCTTGACGAAGCCGTATCGGTTTGTTATTATAAACAAGCTGATTTAAGGCACATGACGAGGTGTGATAATTGGTAGTCGGCCAGCCTGGAAAGTTGGTGCCCGTGTATGCGGGTTGTGAGTTCGAGTCTCATCCTCGTCGCT
>DJEQ01000041.1:9310-16013 GCA_002431355.1 Oribacterium sp. UBA5894 | reverse complement strand
GGTTCATATGAACCGGTTTTTTTGTTATACTAATCACGATTTATGGACCATGATGCAGAAGAGCGGAAGGAATACAGCAGGAAAGCTCCAGAGAGCTCATGGACAGAACAGAAGGAGTCACAGTGATTATTTTAGTTGATTTTGAAAATACCCATGCGTCGGGACTCGAGGGATATACCTATCTGAACGAGAGCGATACGCTTGTGATGTACTACAGCGATGAAAACAGCGCTGTAACGAAGGGCGTGGTACAGGATCTCCGTAGCAATGGCGTCCATGTACGTCTTGTTAAGCTGCTGAAGCAGCACAGCAATGCGCTCGATATGTACATTGCATCGACGACGGGCATGTTTCTGGATTCAGGCGAGAAAATCTGTATCGTCTCGAAGGATCGTGGCTATGCAGCCGTTCGTGATTTCTGGCATAGCCTTCGTGGCGCAGAGATTCTGCTGGGTGAAACCATTAAGGAATGTCTCCTGAATTCAGAGCTGAATGACGAAGCGCGTATTCGCCTCTGTAAAGAACGGGAACAGAAGGCAACGCTCGTGGATGCCTTTACGACGATGAACACTATTCCAACACGTCCGACCCTGAGCCGGAACAATCAGCGTCGTCGCAGAAATGACACACGAAACTTTATGGAAGTAAGCGATCCTGTGGCAATTCTTCCAAACCCGCTCGTCACGGAGACGCCGGCGGATCAACTGGCGAAGGAGCTTCAGGGCTCCACAAAGAGTGGCTCGGAGGAAGCGCCTGTAAAGAATGAGAAGGGCGTACCAAAAAAGCCAGAAGAAGCGTCAGAAAAACAGACGGTGATCGAAGCATCCGTACCACCAGTAGCGGAGACTGCGAAGGAAATGGAGTCTGCACCTTCTTCTGAAAAGGGCCCAGGCACGCAGGAAGAGCACGCGAAACGAACTGACCGTAATCGTCGCAATGGTCGGAAACGGGATTTTTCAGGAGACGCGCACAAGCCGCTTCCTGTGAAGGAAAGCACGACGGAAGAAGTGACGGGGGAGCGATTCGGCGGCTATGATGGCATTTCGAAGGTCAATGAAGCCTCCCGTATCGCAATGGCCAGACGGCAGGAACGAGACGAGCTGAAGGCAGAGTCTACGGAAAGCACGGATCAGTCACAGGAAAAGAAGACGGTAGAAAAGAAACCGGAAGAGACGAAGCCAGAGCAGAAAACCACGGCACTGCTTCGCCCGGAAGCGAAAACGACGGCTGTCGTGAAAGCAGATCCGAATCGCGTGCAGTTTGTCTGGGATCCGATCAGCCATTCCATGAAGAAAATCGGGGCCCCGGAGGAAGAAAAGACGGAAAAGAAGGCTCCGCTTGCGAAGACGGAGGATGCTGCTTCAGAGCTCAGTACCTTGACAGCAGAGCCTGTTCAGGAGGAAAAGCCGAAGACGAGCACCATGGATACGCAGACGATTCCTCCTGAAAAGAAGGAAGAGGTCGAGAAGAAGCCTTCCTCCGAAAAAAAGGAAGAGGCCGCGAAGAAGACTTCCTCCGAAAAGAAGGGAAAAACCGAGAAGAAGACTTCCTCCGAAAAGAAGGAAACAGACGAAGCGAAGTCCTCCTCTGAAAAGAAGGAAACAGCGGTAAGGAAGCCATCCACCCGGAAGAAGGAAGCAACCGAGAAGAAGCCATCTTCTGAAAAGGCTGAAAACGCAGAAAAGAAGGGAACGGCTTCGAAGAAAAAGCAGCCGGTAAAAAAAGCAGAGCAGACCGCCGAAAATCCGCAGGGCTCCTCTGAAGCTAAAAAGCAGAGTACTCAGAAAAAGAGTGAAGGTCAGAAGACGAAAAGACGTACCTCTGCACGAAGCGCGAAAGTGGCAGGTGTAGCAGAAGTCGAGCCGAATCGGACAGCTGGGGCAGCAGAAGAGAAGCTGAAGCCAGCCGTTGAAGCCGCCATTTCTGATACAGCCACCGAGTCCCTTTCATAAAAAACAAAATACTTCTTGCCAACCGGCCTTTCGTGTGCTAATATACACCTTGTCGCGCGGGAGTGCTGAAATTGGCAGACAGGCAAGACTAAGGATCTTGTGTCCGATAGGACGTGTGGGTTCAAGTCCCATCTCCCGCAGGAAAGAACCGGAAGCTGAATGAGCTTCCGGTTTTCTTTATATTTGCATATTCTTCGGAAGCAGGCCGGTGTCAGATCTCCATAGACAGCAGGGGCGAGATCACATGCAGCCTTCGTACACATGAAGAAGAGACAGAGAGGATAAAAGATGAACGTAGCAATCATTACCGGTGCCACCTCCGGGATGGGTCGTCGTATGGCCATCGAATTAAATGACTACATCGGGGCCATTCAGGAATTCTGGCTGATCGGACGGCGTCTGGAACGGCTGAAGACACTGGAAAAGCAGCTGACAAAGCCCTGCCGCTTTTTTACAGAGGATCTGCAGCAGAAAAGCACGTATGAGGCCTTTTCAGCCCTGTTGCAGCAAGAACAGCCATCGATTCTTTTTCTTGTCAATGCGGCCGGATTCGGACAGATTGGCACGATCCGGGAACTGAGCCTTACAGATCAGCTTGGGATGATTGACCTGAACATGGGTGCACTCACCGCTATGACACGCCTCTGTCTGCCCTATATGGCAGAGAAATCCCGCATTCTCAACTTCGCGTCGAGTGGCGCCTTTCTGCCACAGCCCGATTTTGCAGTCTATGCTGCAAGTAAGAGCTATGTACTCAGCTTCAGTCAGAGTCTCGCGGAAGAGCTCCATGCAACAGGCATTCGCGTAACCGCCGTCTGCCCAGGCCCGGTGCATACAGAGTTTTTTGCAAAGGCTGAGACCAGTGGTCAGATTCCGTTTTACAAGTATCTGTTCATGGCCGACCCGAAAAGGGTCTGTCACCTTGCACTGATGGACAGCGTGCTTGGAAAGGAGCTCTCCATCTATGGTGCGAGCATGAAGCTTCTTCGTCTCGTGTCGAAGCTTCTTCCAACGAAGCTGATCCTGTATGTGCTTCGTCTTCTTAACCGAGGTACATCCATTAAAAAAGCTGCAGGAGAGCACCGGACCGTCACAGGTTCCGCATTTTCAGAAAGGAGTTTCAGTGCGAGAGATCAGAGTTTCAACCAATGAAGCAGGCCAGCGTCTGGACAAGCTGCTGCATAAATATCTTAAAAATGCAACGACCTCCTTCATTTACAAGATGCTGCGGAAGAAAAACATTGTATTGAACGATAAAAAAGCAGAGGGAAAAGAGCTTCTTCATCTGGGGGATTCCGTCAAGATGTACTTTTCAGAAGAAACCTTCGCGATCATGGCCGGAACCGTGGAGAAAAAGCCTGCTGCCTTTTCACTTGACGCTTTTCGGCCACGGATCGTGTATGAAGACACGCAGCTTCTCATTGTCAATAAACCTGCCGGATGGCTCAGCCAGTCCGACGGCTCCTCCCTCCCTTCCGTCAATGAGTACTGCCTTTCCTATCTGGAGGCAACGGGGCAGCTGAGTGATACCCAGCTCCTGACGTTTAAGCCGGGCATCGCGAATCGACTGGACAGAAACACATCCGGGCTTATTCTGTTCGGAAAGACGCTGCCTGCCTTACAGGAGCTTGCAGCGCTCCTGCGTGATCGTACGCTTGAAAAATACTATCTGGCCGTTGTGCAGGGACGCATTGAAGCGCCCGAGCGGATCGATGGCTATCTTTTGAAGGATGAGCGGACCAATCGTGTATGCATCCGAAAGCAGGCGTTTCAGGATGCCGTAGAAATACATACGGCCTACGCACCACTGAAAACAGCAGAGATGTTCACCGTGCTGAGGGTGCACCTCATCACCGGAAAAACGCATCAGATTCGTGCCCATCTGTCTTCCATAGGACATCCCATCCTGGGGGATCCGAAATACGGGAATCGGGAAGCCAATGCCTACTACCGGCGTGCGCATGGCGTTCGAACACAGCTTCTCCATGCCTATGAGCTTCATTTTCCTGCAAAGCTCGGCGGTGCGCTTCAGAGCCTTTCTGGAAAAACGATCCGTGCAGAAGCACCAAAAGAATTTTCAAATTTTTTATAAAGCGGATAAGCACGCAGAATTCCGTCCTTTTTTCATGTCTGTTTTCAGACTATAGTCGACTTATCGACCTTACCAGAAAAGCTATTTCATGGTAAGGTCTTTTTAGTTTCTGAATCTGAATTGCCAGAGAGGACATTTATGCTGGCAAAAATCAATAGTGCAGGCTTATCCGGCTTAGATGGATACACGGTATCTGTGGAAGTGGATGAAAGCCACGGACTCCCGCGGTCCATCATCGTGGGAAATGTATCTCCTTCTGTACGGGAGGCCCTGGAGCGCTGCGAAGTTGCACTTCGGAACGCGCAGATCGCCATGCCGCCGCGAAGGCTCACCATCAATCTGGCCCCGGCAGATCGGCGAAAGGATGGGACCTATTTCGATCTTGCAATTATCACCGGGATCCTGCGAAGCGTATTTCTGAATGACAGCTTTTCTCTGGATGCCTATGGCTTTATCGGAGAGCTCGGGCTGGATGGCTCCATCAAGCATGTGAATGGTGTACTTTCACTGGTCTCGGAGATGAAACGTGCCGGTCTTCGCGGCGCTGTGGTTCCATTTGTGGATATTCAGGAGGCACTGGTCGTAGAGGAGATGGACATCATTGGTGTCGAGGATCTTGTCGATCTCTGTCATCTGATTGAATCCAGAGAGCATTTTTTATCTTACCCACGAGAACAGCCCATTCATACCGATATTCGTGAATCCTATCCGGTTGATTTTTCAGAGATTCACGGTCAGAGCTTCGGTGTACGTGCTGCTCTGATTGCAGCGGCAGGCGGACACAATCTGCTTCTGTCCGGCGTTGCCGGTTCTGGAAAGACCATGATTGCGAAACGTATTCCGACCATTCTGCCTCCACTCCGCCGAGAGGAAAACATTGAAATCACGAAAGTCTATTCTGTAGCCGGACTTCTGCCGCCGGGACAGCCCCTCCTCAATCATCGCCCCTTCCGTACACCACATCACACGATTACCACCGCAGCACTGGTCGGTGGCTCTGCCCAGGGTGGTGTGGTTCCAGGTGAACTCGCCCTGGCATCCCGCGGCGTACTGTTTCTGGACGAGCTGCCACTTTTTTCAAAAGCCTCTATTGAAGCACTGCGGCAGCCGATTGAAGAAAAGCAGGTGATCATTTCCCGCTTAAACGGGACCTTTCGTTATCCTGCCGACTGTTTACTGGTTGCAGCGATGAATCCCTGCCCCTGCGGCTACTATCCGGACCGAAACAAGTGTCACTGTACAGAAAGCCAGATACGCCAGTACCAGCGGGGCATCAGCAAGCCGATTCTCGAGCGGATTGATCTTTGTGTGGAAGCCTCCCCTGTGGAATTTCAGGATGCCGTATCGAAGCAGCCGGGACCGGGCTCCGAAGAGCTGCGCGAACAGGTGCTGAAGGCCAGAGCCGTCCAGTCTACTCGCTTCCAGCACGATGAAGGAATCACGGTCAATGCTGAGATGGGGATTCGAGAAATTGAGCGTTACTGTGAGCTCGGTACGAAGGAGCTTCGTTTCATCGAACAGATCTTCCATCTTCGTTCGATGTCCATGCGTACCTATCACAAGGTCCTGAAGGTGGCTCGCACCATCGCAGACCTGGCCGGAGAGGAAAGGATTCAGGTCGCACATTTAAGTGAAGCTGTACATTATCGCGGTATTGAGGATCAGCTCTATGGAGCTGGTGAACGTATATAGTTCCTGCAGCTATAGAAACGATGCATGGAAGCTATGTCCTCGGGATAAAGAAGAAAAGGAGAATAACATGACAGTACGTGACGAGCATATGAAGCAGGAAATACGAGAGCTGACACCGCTGGACGCAGAGTATCCAGAGCGCCTTCGAAATATTCCAAATCCACCGCGCACGCTCTATGTGCGTGGTACACTTCCACCGGATTCGATGCCGACAGTGGCCATTATCGGTGCACGGAGCGCGAGTGATTATGGACTTCAGGTGGCCCGCTCCTTCGGACGCGCACTGGCCATGCAGGGAGTCGGCATCGTAAGTGGTATGGCAGCCGGCATTGACAGTGCCGGTCAGTGGGGTGCGGTAGATGCAGAGGCGAAAACTTATGCCGTATTTGGCTGTGGCCTCAATGTCTGCTATCCGGCACGAAACTATCTTCTGTATGATAAAATTCTGCAGTACGGCGGTGGTGCCATTTCAGAGCTTCCCCTCGATGCTCCGCCGCTTGGATCACAGTTTGCTTCCAGAAACCGTATCATTGCAGGACTCGCGGATGCCATACTGGTACTGGAGGCACGCGAACGCTCCGGCACCTTTATTACCGTCGGGGATGCATTGGATCAGGGCAAACAGATCTTCGCACTGCCTGGACGCGTGACCGATGGCCTGTCCAAGGGCTGTAATCAGCTGATTCGCCAGGGCGCAGAGCTTCTTGCATCTCCAGAAGACGTGCTCGAGTACCTTCATCTCACACATCATAAGGAGCAGTGCATGCTCGAAAAGGACTGCTCCATGCTGAATAAGAAGCAGAAAAAGGTTTATGATGCCCTTGAGGTAGAGGCGGTGCACCTCGATCAGCTGATCGGGAAGCTGTCCATGTCCGTACAGGAATTAAGTGAAATTCTTATTGAGCTTGAAATACTTGGCTTTTCAGACAGTCCGAAGCTCGGATTCTATCGAAGACGTCTCTAAATT
>DJEQ01000041.1:0-9279 GCA_002431355.1 Oribacterium sp. UBA5894 | reverse complement strand
GTCTCTAAATTCGCTGTTGCTCCTCCTGCGCAGCTTGCAAAACAAAATAGAGTGTTGTATATTGTCTGAGATTTACCCCTTTCAAAACGGACGTTGAATCGCTTGCGCTGCATCCGAAGCAGGTTGCATCTTCCATCGGATGTATGCAGAGTATGAGTATACATAAAAGGTGAGTCTGGAATGGCAAGTACAAACAATCTCATTATCGTTGAGTCACCGGCAAAGGTGAAAACAATCAAAAAATTTCTTGGCAAGCAGTATACTGTGGATGCGACCATGGGCCATCTCATTGATATGCCGAAAAGTTCTCTCGGTGTGGATGTCGAGCATGACTATGAGCCGAAATACATTACGATTCGTGGTAAAGGCGAGCTGCTCGCCAAGCTGAAGAAGGAAGCCAGAAAGGCTGATCGAATTTATCTCGCAACCGACCCGGATCGTGAGGGAGAAGCCATCAGCTGGCACCTGAAAAATGAGCTGGAAAAGGACGAGAACAATAAAAAGAAAATCACGCGCATTACCTTTAACGAAATCACAAAGAATGCCGTAAAGAATGCGCTGAAGAATCCACGCTCCATTGACATGGACCTGGTGGATGCACAGCAGGCGCGCCGTGTCATTGACCGCCTCGTCGGCTATACCATCAGCCCACTATTATGGAAGAAAATTCGCAAGGGACTGTCGGCCGGTCGTGTGCAGTCCGTAGCGCTTCGAATGATCTGTGACCGGGAAGCTGAAATTTCCGCCTTCGTTCCGGAAGAATACTGGACTCTGAATGCACAGCTTCTTCATGGTAAAAAGAAGCTGAATGCCTCCTTCTATGGAAATGAGAAGAAGATGGCACTTCATTCAGAAGCGGATGTGGATGCGATTCTTCGTGACCTCAGTCATGCAGATTTCATCGTACATGATATAAAAAAATCCGAGCGTCGAAAGAAGGCGCCTCTTCCTTTTACAACCTCAACCATGCAGCAGGAAGCCGCGAAGTCCCTCGGATTTGCAACCAGCAAGACCATGAAGCTGGCGCAGACCCTCTATGAGGATGGCTACATCACCTACCTTCGTACCGACAGTACACGAATTGCTGAAGAGGCCGATGCTGCAGCGCGCACCTACATCGCCGCTCAGTTCGGTGAAAGCTATGTCAGTGGGGGCACCGACATGAAGGCGAAGCCACAGGCAGAGGTGAAGATTCAGGATGCCCACGAGGCCATCCGTCCGACCAGCCTGGACCTGCATCCGGAGGAGGCGAAGGCCAGACTTCCACGCGATGAATTCCGACTTTATCAGCTGATCTACAAGCGCTTTCTTGCAAGCCGTATGGCTGCCGCAGTGTACAGCACAGAGTCCATCCGTCTTCAGGCCGGATCGTATGTGTTTACATTGAACGGGTCGAAGCTTCATTTCGATGGTTTCATGTCGGTTTATATGACGGAAGAAGACAAGGCAGAGAAAGATGTCTCCCTTCCAGAGCTTCACGTCGGAGAACAGCTTCCACTGGAGCGCTTTGATAAGGAGCAGCATTTCACCCAGCCACCGGCACATTACACAGAGGCATCTCTGGTAAAGGCACTGGAGGAGGACGGAATCGGCAGACCATCCACATATGCGCCGACCATCGGTACCCTGCTGGCACGCCGTTATATCGCGAAGGAAAAGAAAAACATCTTTGTAACAGAGCTGGGGCTGGCTGTCGATGATATGATGCGGAAGAATTTCCCAACCATCATTGATACCGCGTTTACAGCCAATATGGAGTCCCTGCTGGACAGTGTTGCCGCAGGAGACACCAAATGGAAAACCATCGTAGAAAACTTCTACCCGGATCTCGAGGAAGCGGTGGCAAAAGCGCAGCAGGAGGTCGAAAAAATCACCATTCGTGATGAGGAAACCGACATTCCGTGCGATAAATGTGGGCGCCACATGGTCATCAAGTACGGTCCGCATGGGAAGTTTCTGGCCTGCCCGGGCTTTCCGGAGTGCAGAAACACAAAGCCGTACGTTGAATACGCCGGCTTCACCTGCCCAGAATGTGGCGCTGAGTGCGTAAAGCGCCGCTCGAAGAAGGGACGCATCTTTTACAGCTGCTCCCGCTATCCGGACTGTGCCTATATGACCTGGAGCAAGCCGAAGGATGCCAAGACCGGAGAGAAGAAGGATGGCGACATTTTCGTTGCGGCTTCCGGAGAGCCTGAGCCGAAAAGTGAAGGCTAGGTGAAAGGTCGATCGCGTTTCTTCTCTGTATCGGTCTGTCCTTTATACAGACCTGAAATTTCAGACCGGATTCCGGGAAGATGTATTGACAGCAATTCAATCTTTATGTTATATTACAAGTCGCGTCTTTTTGGGACGCGACTTCTTTTACAGAAGCAGATAAACAGCACATCTCACCGAACACCGGAAGGTACCCGAAGCGGGCGAAAGCCGGTAAGCACACACGATGAGATGGAAGACACAACCAGGAGGTATGAAAATGAGTGCAATTGGAATGAAGCAGCTCCTTGAGGCTGGCGTACACTTTGGTCATCAGACCAGAAGATGGAACCCGAAGATGGCTCCGTACATCTACACACAGCGTAATGGTATTCACATCATCGATCTTCAGCAGACCGTAAAGATGGTAGACGATGCTTACAACGCTATGGTGAAGCTTGTACAGGATGGCGGCACGGTTCTCTTCGTTGGTACGAAGAAGCAGGCACAGGATGCTGTAAAGGCAGAGGCTCTTCGTTGCGGTGAGTTCTATGTAAACGAGAGATGGCTCGGCGGTATGCTTACAAACTTCAAGACCATTCAGACACGTATCGAGCGTCTGAAGCAGATCGAGAAGATGTCAGAGGACGGCACATTTGATGTGCTTCCGAAGAAGGAAGTTGCTCTGATCAAGAAGGAGTGGGAGAAGCTCGAGGCAAACATCGGTGGTATCAAGGATATGAAGCAGATTCCGGATGCGATCTTCGTTGTTGATCCGAAGAAGGAGAAGATCTGCGTGAAGGAGGCTCATAACCTCGGCATTACCCTTTTCGGTATTGCAGATACCAACGCTGATCCTGAGGAGCTTGATTATGTAATCCCAGGAAACGATGACGCTATCCGTGCTATCAAGCTGATCGTTGGCAAGATGGCCGATGCCGTAATCGAGGCTAAGCAGGGCGATATGACAGAGGAAGAGGCTGCAGCAGCAACTGCAGAGGATGAGACCGTCGTTTCTACTGAGGCTTAATGAATTGATAACGCCAGCATTCGACAATTTCATAAATTGAAGAATGCTGGCTTTTCTAGTTTCTAAAGGAGTCGATGAGGGCTCCCATATGGTTATAGATCCAGGAGGACAAAAAGATGGCAATTACAGCAGCTCAGGTCAAGGAGTTAAGAGACGTTACTGGCGCAGGTATGATGGCCTGCAAGAAGGCACTTGCTGCAACGGATGGTGACATGGATAAGGCTGTAGAGTTCCTGAGAGAGCAGGGCCTTGCAGGTGCAGAGAAGAAGGCTGGCAGAATTGCAGCAGAGGGTGTTTCTTTTGCAAAGGTTTCTGCAGATCAGCACACCGGTGTTGTGGTTGAGGTCAATGCCGAGACCGATTTCGTTGCAAAGAATGCAAAGTTCCAGACCTATGTAGAGCAGGTTTGTGATCAGGCGCTGGCTACTTCTGCAACTGATATTGATGCTTTCCTTGCAGAGAAGTGGAATCTTGATGAGACCAGAACCGTTGCCGAGCAGCTTTCCGAGGAGATTTCCATCATCGGTGAGAACATGCACATCCGTCGTTTCCATAAGCTTGTAGAGAACGATGGTATCGTTACCGGCTACATTCACGCAAATGGTCGTATCGGTGTTATCCTTCAGGTAAAGACAGATGTTGTAAATGACGCTGTAACCGAGATGGCGAAGAACATCGCAATGCAGATCGCTGCACTGAACCCGAAGTACACCACACGTGCAGAAGTGGATCAGGAGTATCTTGCACACGAGACTGAGATTCTTACAGAGGCCGCAAAGAACGAGAAGCCAAACGCACCTGAGAAGGTACTGAATGGCATGGTTCAGGGTCGTCTGAATAAGGAGCTGAAGGAAATCTGCCTGGTTGATCAGACCTACGTAAAGGCTGAGGATGGCAAGCAGAGCGTTCAGCAGTATGTAGATTCTGTTGCAAAGGCACAGGGCGCTAAGATTCAGCTCGTTACCTTCGTTCGTTACGAGACCGGTGAGGGCCTCGAGAAGAAGAACGAGGACTTCGCCGCAGAGGTTGCTGCACAGCAGGCAGCTGCAAAGAAGAACTGATAAGGTGCTATCCGGAGAGCTTCGGGAAATCCCGAGGCTCTTTTTTTATGCCATTCTATCTTCCGAAGCACATTCGCTCAGCCTGCCTTTTCACTTTCTGCCGGACTTTCCAGCTGCTGTTTAATGGATTCGTAAATTGACCTTCGTGCCCCCACTGCGCTACAATGATTCGGAACATCAATGCTGGAAAGTCTGGAGTACAAAATGACAAGAAACTATAAAATGATTGTAAGCTATGATGGGTCCCGTTATTACGGATGGGAGCATCAGCCGAACACGGATCTGACCATACAGGGGAAACTTGAGCAGGTGCTGACCCGCATGATCTATGGTGAACAGTATCAGCCCAGGGACATGGCCTCTTTCCCCATTACGGTAATCGGTGCCGGGCGGACGGATGCAGGTGTTCATGCGCGGGCCATGACGGCCAATGTACTGCTCGATACAGATAAATCAGAAGATGAAATTCGCAGGTACATGAACCAGTATCTGCCGGAGGACATCAGCATTAATGAGCTGAAGCTCTGTGGTGATCGCTTTCACAGTCGCTATAAGGCATCCGGAAAAACCTACCGTTACAGCTGCTGGTACAGTGAGCAGAAGCCGGTCTTTGAACGAAAATATGTTTCCGTGCTTACGAAGCACCCGGATCTTCAGGCCATGAGACAGGCGGCATCCTGTCTTCTGGGTGAGCATGATTTTAAATGCTTCTGTGGCAACAGCAAAATGAGGAAGTCCACGGTTCGAAAGATTGACACCGTCGAAATCACGGAAAATGGTCCTTATATTCGCTTTTATTTCCACGGAACGGGATTCCTGCAGAATCAGATTCGTATCATGACCGGAACCCTGCTCGAGGTGGGCTTCGGAAAAAGACGTCCGGAGTCACTTGCGGATCTAATGACATCGAGAGATCGTACGAAGGCCGGGGTAACCATGGAAGCGAAAGGCCTCTGTCTCATGAAGGTAGATTATGATTAAAGGATGGACGTCAATGAGAACGAAACATATTCTGAACTCTTCGCTGGTATTTTTCACTGCACTGCTTCTTACAGGTACCCTTTCTGCGTTTGCTGCAGCAGGGCCCATAGGCACTCCCGTTGTCACGGAAGCACAGGCCACCATTGACACAGGCCGTAGTGCTTCCCTGATCGATGCTACTCTGAATACAGACCGTGCACTTTCTGCTTCTGAAACAATGGAGGACACTAAAGCGCAGGCACTCGCAGGGACACTCACTGCAAAAATCACAGATCAGATTATTCTGGTGGTCGACCATCGCCTTTCACTTTACAATCAGCAGGCAGATGGCTCCTGGAAGCGTGCGCTGGATACCTATTGCGGCTATGGCCGAAATGGTCTCAAGGCCTGGAATCTGCGCCAGGAGGGCGATCAGACAACACCGATGGGTTCCTTCCCGATCCTGTTTTCCTTTGGCATTGCCGGCAATCCGGGAACAGCCATGAGCTGGCGGGATGTAACCCCCTATTCCTACTGGTCCGGCGAGAAGGAGAGCTACAATACCTGGGTAGAAAGCATGACACCGATCAGTGGGGAGCACTTAAGTGACTATACCATCTGCTACCGCTATGCCATGGCCATCGGATTTAACATCCAGCCGACGGTCTATAAGCGTGGCTCCGCGATTTTCCTTCATTGCAAAAATCCGTCAGAATGGGGATCCGCGGGCTGCGTATCTGTAGAGGAGCGTGATATGATTTCTCTCCTTCAGCAGTGCCACAATGGCTGTTATATCATGATCGTACCAGATGAGGCGTCCATCGCTTCATTTTAAGTGCGATCCTTCAGATTGATCGAGAAGAGGCTTGACAATGGAGAATGAGACACGATCCCTGAGAGGACTGATCTGTGAAGGTGGCGCGATGCGTGGCATGTTCACCGCAGGTGTACTGGATGTATTTCTGGAAGAGGATATCCGTTTTGACGGTATGGTCGGCGTATCGGCGGGTGCCACCTTTGGCTGTAATTTCAAGTCACGGCAGATTGGCCGTGTGATTCGTTACAATAAACGCTTTGCAAAGGACAAACGCTTCTGCAGCATTGAATCACTCCTGAAGACCGGGAACCTGTATAATGCTGATTTCTGCTATCACGAGGTGCCAGAGAAGCTGGACCTCTTTGACTGGGACAGCTTCCTCGCAAACCCGATGAAGTTCTATATGGTTGTTACGGATGTCGATACGGGAAGACCCGTGTACCATGAGTGTAAAAGTGCGGATACTGAGGAGATGGAATGGTTTCGTGCCAGTGCCTCGATGCCGCTGGTTTCAAGACCGGTATCCATTCAGGGGCATACCTACCTGGATGGAGGCATCTCAAACGCCATTCCGCTTCGCTTCATGGAGCATATCGGGTATACACGGAATGTCGTAATTCTCACCCAGGATCGGGCCTATCGGAAGAAGCCACAGCCGTTCCTGCAGGCCTTCCATTCCATCCAGAGGCAGTATCCCTTGACCTATGAGGCCATGAAGCATCGGCATCAGATGTATAATGAAGAGCTTGAGGATATACATGAAAAAGAAAAAAACGGGCAGGTCTTCGTGATTCAGCCGCCGGAGCCCCTTGGCATTCATCGCGTAGAGCATGACCCGGAGGAGCTCGAACGGGTATATCAGCTGGGACGAAGTGAAGGAAAGGCACGTCTCTCGGCGCTTCGTGACTTTTTAGCTTAATTAAAGGAAATCTATGAAATTTTATTTTGCTCCGATGGAGGGTGTCACCGGATACTGCTTTCGAAATGCTTATGTGACGGCATTTCCTGGTATCGATCGTTTCTACACCCCCTTTTTATCCGCCAATGATACCTTTCAGTTCACCCATCGTGAAGAACGTGATGTCGCTCCGGAAAACAATGTCGGCATGGAGGTGGTACCGCAGATCATCACGAATCATGCAGAAATGTTCGTCTGGGCCATTGAGGAGATGGTGGCGCTCGGCTATACGGAGGTCAATCTCAATGCAGGCTGTCCGAGCAGTACGGTCGTTGCAAAGGGAAAGGGTGCCGGACTGCTCCGGGATCCAGCGAAGCTGGACGCCTTTCTGGAGGAAAGCTTCGAACTGCTGCATCGGAGAGGACTGGATCAGCAGGTCCGCATTTCTGTCAAAACACGCATCGGTGCATGGGAGCCCAGTGAAGCGGCAGAGCTGATCCGCGTCTACAATCGCTATCCTCTGAGCGATCTGATTGTTCATCCCAGAGTGCAGAAGCAGATCTACCGTGGAGAGGTTCATCTTGATGTCTTTCGCCGCTTCGTTGAAGAGTCGAAGCACCACCTGGTCTATAATGGAGACATTGTTCATGTAGAGGATTATGAACGCATCAGAAAGCTCTTTCCATCCGTTGACTGCATCATGATCGGACGGGGACTTCTCATGGATCCTGCCCTGGTACGGGAAATTCGTGGCGGTGCAGGGGCAACGCTTCAGGAGCTCAGGTGCTTTCATGAGACGCTTCTTACAAATTACCAGAGGGAAATGCAGAGTGATCGAAACACCCTGTTTAAAATGAAGGAGTACTGGAACTGGCTCAGTCAATCCTTCGAGGGTGGTGAGCATTATATGAAGGAGATCCGTAAGGCAGATACCATCGTGCGCTATCGTGCAGCCGTTCGAAATCTGATGGCCTGCTGCCCACTGAAGGAGACAACATGATCATTGAATATCCATCGTATTATGAAAAGTTCCGCTGCATCGGCGGTCAATGCAAGGATACCTGCTGTGCAGGCTGGGAGGTGGATGTCGATGAAGAGTCCAGCGCCTATTATCGCTCCCTGAAGGGTCCCTTCGCTGAGAAGCTTCGGGCACATCTCTGTGAAGAGGAGGGTGCATGTTATTTTCCACTGACGAAGGAAGGAAACTGTCCCTTTCTCCAGAAGGATCATCTCTGTGAGATGTTCATTGCCCTCGGGGAAGAAAGCCTCTGCCAGACCTGCACAGAGTATCCACGGTATTTCATGGACATTGGAGATTATGAGCAGATCGACATGAGCCTGAGCTGCATGGAGCTCGCTCGGATCTTCTTTACCGAAAGTGAACGCATCGAGTATATTCGTTCTGAAAATGAGCTGCCTGGCGAGGACATCACGGAGGAGGAGCGAGAGACCCTCATCGAAGTACTGGCACTTCGAAATCAATGCATACAGCTGCTGCAGAGCGAAGATACTCCCTTTCCGGAGCGTATGCAGCATGTTCGTGCCCTTGTATCCACGGCGCAGGGACTGGATCCGGCCGTGGCAGACCGGGAACGCGGCTATCTGCAGGAGGATTTCCCGGCTCTTGTAGAACGCATGAAGCATCTGGACTCCCTGCGTTCGGAGTGGGATACACTGGTGAAAAGATACGAACAGGCCTGTGAGGATCCGCATTTTATGAATGCACTTCCACAGTGGATAAAGGCCGAAGGTACAAAGCTTGATGCCTGGTTCACGAAGCTGGCTGTGTATTTCATCTATCGCTATTTCATTGACACCTGTCTTGATGGCGATATTGAAATCGAACTCTGTCTCGTCCATCGAAGTCTGATGATACTTCTGTTCATGCTGTATGAGCGCTGGACCCGACAGGGAACCCTCGTGGTAGAGGACGTCATCGACCTGTCGCACCTTTTTTCAAAGGAAGTAGAGCACGACGAGGGGAATGTCCGTCTCCTGAAGGCGCTGGATTCATAGGCGCCCTGGCAGAGAAGCTGTCATTGAAAGCATTCGCGCAGCCCTGCCACGATGCAATCAAAGAAGTGGAGTAAAAAATGACAACAGATCCTATGAATAAAGATACGGAAGCGCAGAAGCTTCGTTCTCTTCCGGATGATATCCGAATGGCCCAGGCAGGTGCCTCTTCAGAGGCACCAGAGCAGGCACCTGTTCATCACCGCAGAAAGCGTTACAGTGGGAAGTACCCACGCCGCTTCGAAGAAAAGTATAAGGAGCTCCATCCGGAGCAGTATACGGAGGATATCCAGAAAATCATTCAGAA
>DJEQ01000074.1:3285-3489 GCA_002431355.1 Oribacterium sp. UBA5894 | reverse complement strand
GGTCCGATTTTGGTTTTTCAACGGTCCTTGCGTATGGTTTCTGGAGGCACCCCTCCCCGGGCCCGGAATCCGCTCAACCATGCTGCCTCCTCCCGGGACTCATGGCACACAGGTATCCCTCACTGCCCGCTCTGGTGGCACATCAGCGAAAGCGTCTGCTTACAGCACGACGCCATCCTTAAAGATGGAGATCTCGCGGAAGCC
>DJEQ01000074.1:0-3188 GCA_002431355.1 Oribacterium sp. UBA5894 | reverse complement strand
CGACGACCGGCGTCATCCACCGATTCGCCCTGGGAAGCGACCGGACCGGCGTTGAAATCGATCCAGTTTGCCTTCCGCTCGGCAAGACGATCATTCGTCGCGATCTTCGCAACTGGTGCCGGTGCACCAAACGGTGTACCACGGCCGGTCGTAAAGAGAATCAGCGTGCAGCCAGACGCCGTCAGGTTCGTGCTCGAAACGAGATCATTGCCCGGTCCATAGAGAAGGTTCAGCCCCTTCGTGTGTACCGGCTCTGCGTAGGCAAGCACATCCGAAATGGCCGCCTTACCACCCTTCTGAACGCAGCCACAGGACTTGTCCTCGAGGGTCGTGATACCGCCCTGCTTGTTTCCCGGAGACGGATTATCATAGACCACCTCGTGGTGACTGATGAAGTAATCCTTGAAGCCGTTCAGCATATGGGCGGCCTTCTCAAAGATTTCCTTATTTACACACCGTCCCATCAGCATGCTCTCCGCACCGAACATCTCCGGCACCTCGGTCAGAATCGTGGTGCCACCCTGAGCGACGATCATGTCGGAAACACGGCCCACGGTCGGGTTTGCCGTAATGCCCGAAAGACCATCGGAGCCACCACACTTCATGCCAAGCACGAGCTTATCGAGGCCCACGGTCTCGCGGTGGAACTGGCCTGCATAATCGGCAAGCTCATGAAGCAGCCGACTGCCCTCCTCAAACTCATCCTCCACATCCTGACAGGTAAGGAACTTTACACGATGCTCATCATACGGCCCCAGCTCCTCGAGGAACTGCTCATGCGTCAGATTCTCGCAGCCGAGCGAAAGCACCAGGACGGCACCGGCATTTGGATGACGAACGAGATCGGCGAGCAGCTTTCGTGTCGTTGCATGATCATGACCGGTCTGTGAGCAGCCAAACGGATGGGTATAGGTGTACAGTCCCTCAATGCTGCCCTTCACAATGTCCTGGTTCATCTCCACAAGGTGCTTTGCGACATCATTGACGCAGCCCACCGTCGGGATGATCCAGATTTCATTTCTCGTGCCAACCTTGCCGTCTGCACGTACATAGCCCTCGAAGGTCTCGACCGGCATCGTCTTCTTCTCCGGCACCGCCGGCGCATAGGTATACTCCACTTCACCGGAAAGATTCGTCTTCATGTCGTGCGTATGCACCCAGCGACCGGCTTCCACCGCCTCCGTGGTGTGTCCGATGGACACGCCGTACTTGATGACCTGTCCGCCCTCTGGAATCGTGTGAACGGCCACCTTATGACCCTGTGGGATGTCCTCCCCTGCGATGAGGTCAATGTCATCGACCTTGATTTCGTCCCCCTTCGCAATTGGAGCGATGGCCACGACAACATTGTCCTCTGGGCTGATATGCACTACCTTTGCTCTTGCCATAGTATTCCTCCTGAAAAGACAGGCCGGAGCAGTCATCTGTTCCGGCCCATGATGTCCTATGATTCTTCTTTCATCGACGCCAGAAATGGCGTTCGACGAAAAATAATCTGATTTTGATTTATCTGTCTGATTCCTGCAGCAGAGATTACAGCACGGACTGGTAGGCTGCCTTTGCGCCCTCGGTGCGGATCAGGGTCAGATTCTTCACGGTAGTTTCCTCGAAATCCTTCACCTCTGTGAGATCCTGTCCCCAGAACTCGGTGTTTGTCATAACGGCATGTACGAGGCTCTTCACATCATCGTCCTTATGTGCGAAGTAGAAGTCGAGTACAGCAGCATCATCCTGCACCTTGTACTCATTGCCTGCAGCACGCTTGCAAACGAGGCCATCCTCCTCACGACGCTGAATATCATTGCTGTAGAAGGCAATGTAGGCAGCGAAGCTCATGGCAAGAACCTGTGGGAGCTTGCCGAACTTCTCGGTATACTCAAGGAAGGAAGGCATGTTTCTGGCTCTCCACTTTGAGGTAGAGTTCAGAGAAATGCTCATGAGCTGATGATCGACGAACGGATTGTTGAAACGATCCTCGACGGCAGCTGCAAACTTCTCGCAGTCCTCCTTGTCCAGTGGAAGGATCGGAATGATCTCGTCCTGGAGCATCTTGTTCATGTAGTCACGGATCGTCTCATCGTGCATGCAGTCACGCACGATGTCGAAGCCTGCAAGGTATGCGCCGAGAACGAAGCCGGTATGTGCACCATTCAGGATACGTACCTTTCTCTTCTTATAAGGAGCTACCTCCGGAACAACGTGTACATTGACACCTGCCTTCTTGAACGGAAGCTTGTCCTCAAGCTCCTTCGGTCCTTCAATGTACCATACGCCGAAGACCTCACCCACATCCGTCAGCGGATCGGCATAGCCATTCTCCTGCTCGAGCTCTGCAACCTCCTTCGGATCGCGGATACGACCTGGAACGATGCGATCTACGAGTGTCGAGCAGAACAGCACCTCGTCATTGACCCACTTCTTGAAGTCCTCTCCGAGGCCCCACTCATCGATGTGGCGGTTCACGATCTGCTTCAGCACCTGGCCGTTTGCATCGATCAGCTCGCAGGAAAGAACCACGAGACCACCCTTACCAGCCTTATAACGCTCATAGAGTACACGCGTCATCTTTCCTGGGAAGGAAACTGGCGGCTCCTGATCGAACTTTGTATCCGGATCATAGACGATACCGGCCTCGGTGGTATTGGACACGATGTACTCAAGATCATCCGACTTTGCGAGCTCCAACAGTGCCTGGAAGCCCTCCTTCGTATATGGATTGATGCAGTCCTTCACTGCGGAGATCACACGCTTCTGGTTCACCTTCTGGCCATTCTCAGAGCCACGAAGGTACAGGGTGTAGAGACCCTCCTGTGCATTGACATACTCTGTAAGGCCCTGTGCGATCGGCTGCACCAGGGTAACCTTGCCATTCCAGTTTGCGTGCTCATTGGCCATATCGAAGAAATAATCGACGAATGCACGGAGGAAATTACCCTCACCAAACTGCATAACCTTTACCGGTGCGTCCTTCAGTACGTATCCCTGATAGCCAGACTTCTCAAGAACCTGATAATTTAACTTCTCCATTTTGCTTCGTTCCTTTCAGCTGTAAAATGCTCAAAAATCGATATGCAGCTTACCTGTGCAGAATTTATCCGTCCATCTGTGTAAGCGCTTACATAAACTATAAGCTTCTTCTGAAAATATGTCAATAACGAAATCAGATTTCGTAAAAAGCAACGAAAAAA
>DJEQ01000039.1:5445-5611 GCA_002431355.1 Oribacterium sp. UBA5894 | reverse complement strand
CCAGAACACAGCAGCACCGGGGCAGGAGGGGAAGCAGCTTGCGCATTCAAAGAACAGGTTCTCGTAAAATGTCCGGGCCCGGAAGACAGACTTGTCTGTCATTCCGGGCCCGGACACTTTATGAGGTTCTGTACTTTGAACTAAGTGGGCGCTTCCCCTCCTGCCC
>DJEQ01000039.1:0-5310 GCA_002431355.1 Oribacterium sp. UBA5894 | reverse complement strand
AGGATACCCGCCACGCAGATGCTGATGGAGCCCATGGCCCCTTCGATTTCACCGAGCTCCAGCGCCTTTGCAGTACCCACGGCATGTGCCGAGGTGCCAAGTGCGAGTCCACGGGCAATCGGATGATCGATGTGAAAGAGATGGAACACCGTTTCCGCAATCATGTTTCCGAGGATGCCGGTCATGACAATGGCAGCGACCGTCAGCGTGACGATGCCTCCGGCTTCTTCAGAGACCCCCATCCCGATGGCCGTTGTGATGGACTTCGGCAGCAGCGTGGAGATGTGCTCTGGGCTCAGGCCAAAGAGCTTTCCCATCAGGAAAATACTGAGAATCGAGGACAGCGTGCCCGCGGTAATGGCAGCGAGCACCGCAACGAGATTGTCCTTCAGAAGACGAAGCTGCTTATACATCGGAATCGCGAGGCAGACCGTTGCAGGCGTCAGCAGATAGCTCAGCAGATTTGCACTTGCCTTGTACTCCTCGTAAGGGATCTGAAAGATGACCAGAATGGCGACAATCATGATCGTGGAGACAAGCAGCGGATTTAAAATGGCCAGACGAAACTTCGCTTTCAGCTGAACGGCCAGCATGAAAAAGAAAATACTTAAAATGAGACCAAAATAGCTTGAGTTGAGCAATGCTTCCTTCATCGTGCGTTCTCCTCTGTTTTATGTTCTTCCGCAGGCATGGAGGCTTCCATGGAGTCAGAGCCGCTGCCCATCGAAGGAAAAGCGGATCGTTCGCCTGCCTTTACCTTCAGAAGCTCTCGATAGCCATTGGCACCATCGACTTCTCCATGCGGACTCAATGCACGGCGCCCTAGGCCGAAGGTTTCATGTGGCTCCAAGGAGAGCTCGGAGGCCTCCTGCTCCGCATCCTCCTTCGACTCGGTATGCCGCAGAATGACGGTAGCGGTGAGACCCGTGACGACCATCACGAGGACAGTGGAAACCACGATGATCACAAGGTAGGGAAGGAGCACGGGCAGCAGGATCTGGATGGCAGTCATGATTCCGACGGCTGCAGGGATGAACATCATGGTCATCGTGTCCAGGAGAAAGTTTCCAGCGCCCTCGACCTCTGGAAGCTTTACAAGCCCCGTCATCAGTGCAAGGAGCAGAAGAATCATTCCATACACACCGGCTGGTACGGGCAGTGGCAGCAGGGCATTCAGAAGCTCTCCGAAAAAAGTGAAGGCAATGATCCACATGACTTCTTTTACATATTTCATGGCATTCTCTTTTCTGATAAAGTTAAAAAACGGATGGACTCCATTATACGCCCATGAAAAGCACTGTAAAGCGTTAATAATATATCGATGCTTGAGGCATTCTTCTCCACTCGCTATAATACATCAGAAAATCAGCAGAAATTTTGCAGGTACACCGCTCTGAATGGCGTGATGCTGGGAGACCATGAAGGTGTACGGTTGCGTGAATCATGCAGAAAATAGATGGATGCTCTCAGGGGCATCTGTCTTTTTATGTAAAGGAGGAAATAAACTATGCCAACAGGAATTATAGTGAACGTGCTTTCCGTCGCACTGGGCGGCATCATTGGTACCGTGGCGGGGCACAAGCTGAGCCTGGATTTTAAGGAAAACCTCAACATGATCTTTGGCGTCTGTGCCATGACGATGGGCATCGGCAGCATTGTCCTGATGGAAAACATGGCGGCCGTCGTTTTCGCAACGGTGGTCGGCACGGCGATCGGACTCGCCATCCATTTCGGGGATCACATTGCGAAGGGCTGTGCCATGATGGAGGGCGTGGTGTCGAAAGTCCTCCCCAGGAAGGAATCTGCGATTTCAGAAGAGGAATTCCGCGCAACGCTGATTACCATCATTGTGCTCTTCTGTGCAAGCGGCACCGGCATTTACGGCTCCATTGTCGCGGGTATGACCGGTGATCAGACCATCCTGATTGCGAAGTCCGTGCTGGATTTCTTTACCGCGATGATTTTCGCCTGCCTCCTGGGCCCCGTGGTGTCGTTCATCGCGCTTCCTCAGTTTGTGATCTTTATGCTGCTGTATCTCCTTGCGGGTGTCATCTATCCGCTCACCACCCCGACGATGATCAATGACTTCAAGGCCTGCGGTGGCATCCTCCTGCTTGCGACCGGCTTCCGCATGATCAAGGTGAAGATGTTCCCGACCGCCGACATGATCCCGGCGATGGTGCTCGTGATGCCGATCAGCTGGTTCTGGGTCAATGTTCTGATGCCGCTTCTCTGAGGCGGTAGGACGAAGCCGGCGGCTTTCCAGGGGCGCGGAGGGCGGTCACCAGAAGGAATACGAAGAGGATGTTGAAAAATCAAGCCAGGTCCCCATAGCGGCACTTAGAGCAATTTTTCCTAAGCTCCCTCTGTCAACGTGGAGTTTTCATCAGGAAAACTCCACGATTGCAGAGGGCTTAGTGCCGCTTAGGGGTTCTGGCTTAGATTTTTCCAGACTCGAAGTACTGACTTCTGGTGACCGCCCTCCGCGCCCCTGGCAGTCGGCGGCTCCGCACCGTCCACCAAAAGTATGCGATTCTGTGCATTTCCACTCTTGTGATTTGAGGAAAATCCATTATACTAATTTCGGTGGTTATTGATTTACTACGTTCAATTTCATATGGAGGGTAAAGATGGCAGATTTTAAACCTGTGAAGGAAGGCAAAGTTCGTGAGATCTATGATCTCGGAGACAAGCTCATCATGGTAGCAACCGACCGTATTTCCGCATTTGATGTGATTCTGCATAACCAGATCACAGAAAAAGGAAAGGTTCTGACCCAGATGTCAAAGTTCTGGTTCGATCTTACGAAGGATGTGATCCCGAATGACCTCATTTCTGTGGATAACAAGGATATGCCGGAATTTTTCCAGAAGCCGGAGTTTGAAGGCAGAGCGACACTTTGCAAGAAGCTGGAGATGATCCCAATCGAGTGCATCGTACGTGGCTATATCACGGGATCTGGCTGGGAAAACTACAAGAAGGACGGCACCATCTGTGGCATGAAGCTTCCAGAGGGCCTCGTTGAGTGCGAGAAGCTGCCAGAGCCGCTTTATACTCCATCCACGAAGGCTGAGCTTGGCGATCATGATGAGAACATCAATTTCGAGCAGTCCATCAAGGTACTGGAGAAGACCTTCCCTGGCAGAGGCGAAGAAATTGCAACGAAGATCAAGGATGCAACCATCGCAGTTTATAAGAAGTGTGCGGATTATGCACTTTCGAAGGGCATTATCATTGCCGATACGAAGTTTGAGTTTGGTCTCGATGAGGAGGGCAATGTCATCCTCGCAGATGAGGTGCTGACACCGGACAGCTCCCGTTTCTGGAGACTCGATCAGTATAAGCCAGGTCAGGGCCAGGCAAGCTTTGATAAGCAGTTCGTACGGAACTGGCTGAAGGCAAATCCAGACAACAATGCAACCCTTCCGCAGGAGGTTGTGGATCAGACGATCGCCCTCTACAAGGAAGCCTATACAATGCTGACAGGGAAAGAAATCTGAACATACCACATGCTTTGGAGGCAGAACATGACGGATCATGCCACGAAATGAACGAAGGCATGCTTAAATTCAAATACAAAGGGGCGCGATGGATGTACATCGCGCCCTTTTTCTGTATAATTTTCTATATATAGACATAGTACTTGAGCGTAGCGCTTCCGGTCTCTGGACAGGGATGCGCGTGCTCACATAGAGGGAAGGCCCATGTGCCAGGCTCCGTAAGGCAGAGCATCAGCGCAGGCATTCACACAAAAGGAGAGTCCACCATGGCAGATCATTACGATGAGAACTACGAGGAAGAGGTTACACTTCCAGGGGTAGATACCGATGGCGAACGCACAGAGCATATCGACGATGGGCGCATTCGTCGACCATCCGAGTTTTTCGTCCGCACGACCGGCGAAGACATTGACGATGAGGAGCATGCGCGCCGCGAGTACTTTAATAAGGTCGTCGGCGAAGCAGAAGATGAGGAGCTGAAGGCAGAAGGTGCTTCCCATGCGGAGGAAGAGGGATCGCTGCTGTATCGCATCTGGTCCCGCGTCAATCACGAGAGTGCAGAGGCCGTGGCCGGGATCGTAGAGAAAAAGGTAGAGTATGTTGAGCTGTTCTTTGACCTTATTTTCGTTTACAGCCTTCGTACCATCAATGCGATGTTCCATGCCTATGAGCATTCCTTCCCGCCGATGAGTGCGATTCGAACCTTCCTTCTCCTGACGGCGGTGGTCATGCAGGTATGGATGTTCACGACCATGTTCTTTAACCGCTATGGTCGGAAATCGCTGCGGGATTACCTCAGCATTTTCCTGAACATGTATCTTCTTTATTATATGGCGAGTGGTTCCAATCTTCACTGGCTGGAGCACTATGTGCGCTACCATGGCGCCTGGGCGCTGATCATGCTGAATCTCGCCTATCGGAGCTGGGATAAGCTTCGCTTCGCGCCACATCTCGATGACATTGACCGACGGATTCTTCGGGCCAATGTCACGCACAACCTCATCGAGTGCGGGATTCTCCTTCTCTCGATCCCGGTGCATCAGTACACGGGCGTCGTGCTCTCACCGCTCGCCCTGATCTACGGCTATGCGGCGAAGCTCAGTGAGCATCGGGCCTACAAGGCAAGACCGTGCGACTTTCCGCACCTCGCCGAGCGGAATCTCCTGCTGGTGATTCTGACCTTTGGTGAGATGATCATTGGTATCGCAAGCTTCTTCGAGACGGGGAAAAATGTGATTCTGAATATCATGGCCTTCCTCATCGTCATTGGCATGTTCCTGAGCTATGGCTTTTTTAATGACAATGTCCTTGACCACCACAAGAAGACCTCCGGTCTCGGGTTCCTGGCCATTCATGTCATTATGATTCTCGCTATCAACTCGACGACAATCGCACTCGAGCTCCTTGCACGGCCACTGGTGCCGCTGTTCCCGAAGACCATGTGGATGGCCGGGATGCTGTTCGTGTACTACTGCTGCCTGCTCGGCTTCGAGCGCTTCGCGAAGGAGCATCTCCGTGCGAACCGCTTCAAGTTCTTCGGCTATATTCTGTCGGCATTGCTGATCTATTTCGCACTGATGCTGATGACCGGACATAACCAGTTCGCCGGTGCGCTCATGACGCTCGGCTTAGTCTATGGCATCTTCGGCCTCATCCTGCATCTCCACCACAGCAGCCTCCGGAAGATGAAGGTCGGCGGCTACATCTCCTGATGTGACAGCGGACAGCCTGGGTACAAAGAGGAATCGGCAAGGCGGTCAGAAAAATACATGAAGAAGACCGAAAATCCTCCGGGCCACTCGGCGGAATC
>DJEQ01000047.1:1569-5618 GCA_002431355.1 Oribacterium sp. UBA5894 | reverse complement strand
CGCTGGATGTTCCAGATCATCAAGGCCGCCTTCGGACAGCGCCGGAAGACGCTCCTCAATGCACTGTCTTCCCTCGCCTCCGTCCCGAAGGACGCAACGCGTGAAGCCCTTACAGCACTTTCCCTCCCGGAAACCATTCGTGGCGAGGCCCTGACCCTCGCACAGTTCGCCGCTCTCTCGGATGCACTGATTGCATTCGCAGATGCACAGCAGAATGAGAACATAGATTAGTAAAAGCGACAAGGGTAGGAATGTCCAAACGCTTTGACCGCCGCAGTGCGTCAAGCATTTGGACATCCTACCCTTGCCGCTTTCAGCAAGCTCAGGTCTTATGCGGCACGATGCCGACGAAGCGGTTGCCATCCGCCTTGAACATGGCTTCCGCATCCGCTCTTCCCACCGTATTCTGCGTTCCGCTCGCCGGATCCATGAGCCGGATATTGAAGGAATCATAGCTGTAGATCAGATAGCAGCTGTCCTGCAGGTACGCAATCAGCGGATACCCCTTATTCAGATAGTACAGGGCAGAGTTCAGGTCGAGGCCATAGGCATTGACCATACTGTAATTCTCATAGGTATCAATGCTGGTGAGCTGCGACAGCTTCTGAAGCGCATCCCCCGCCAGTGCAGCCGGGTCCTTCAGGGTCACCATCGTGCTCTTATCCGCACGATTCCAGACAAATTCGCCATCCGCCGTCAGCACATAGCCGAAATCATCATACACCAGGGCATAGGCTTCCTCGAGTGTCTCCATAGCCCCACGGAAATGGCCCAGAGAATAGGCATAGAACTGCGGTGCTCCATCCTCCTCGTCATTGACATTGAGCTCCAGCGCAGAGGCACGCTCCAGGGAAAGATTTTTCGGTGTGGTACTGCGAATCGCCTTCGTGCCTACATCCTGGATCTCGATATACCAGCACTTCTGGAGAAGCGTATCATTATAGGAGTCCACGCCCTGCAGACGCTCGTCGACATCCTCGCGATTGGAAATGATGGTGTCCTCCCCAAGATCCTGGTATCCGCCGCCCTCCTTCGGGCTCAGCTTCTCAAAGTAAATGCGTGTACCGCTGACGCGTACATTTGTAAACAGCTGTCCTTCCTTCGCATACGTCGTCTTTTCGCTGAGATCTGGTCCGACAATATGAATCTCGCTGATCGGAATCTGATGTCGTTCCGTATAGGCGCTTGCGTAGCCTGGGTCAATGCTTCCATAGATGAGGTCATCCTGATTGAAGCCGATCACGCGAAGATAGCCGCTTCCCTGAATCTCACTGGCCTGATTTCCCTCGAGATTGACCAGTGTAATCTTACTGGAATGGTTGATATCTTCTGCCTCTGTGCTCTGGTAGGCGATGTACTGCTGGCGATCCGAGCTTACAAAGGCGGAGGCCTGAAGCCCCGTCGCCATGGTCACGACCTCCAGGCTGTTGGTATCGATACCATAGACACTTCCATTATAATAGAGGTACAGCATACCATCGCCAGACAGATAGGAAAGCTTATCGAGATTCCACTTGATTTCCTCATAGGTTTCCGGAATGGCAATGAAGAACTTCTCCGTAACCGTATCCTCTGAGCTGTCGTAGCGATAGTACAGAATGCCGTTATTTCCTTCATGCTGCCCACGATTCACATACCCGTAGACCATGAAATCCACATCTCCCTTATCGGAAACCGACAGGATTTTCATGTCATGCTGGTCATAATTTGCACGAATCGCATCCTCCGTTTCTGAGCGATAGCTGAAAATCTGGGTTGCGTGCCCGGTTTTTGTGGACTGATCGTAGCGCCAGAGGCTGAGACTGGTCTTAAATGCGATATAATGCTCATTTTCGGACTTCTTCACCTCGAAGTTTTCGGTATTGCCAACACCAAGTGTCAGACGCTTCCCCTCGAAGTCACTGCCCGTCCCCTCGAAGATTTCATTCGTCCTGCGGTCAAAATCCATCATATAAACACGCTCTGGATCATTCCGGAAAACGAAATTATCTTCATTCAGGAAGTGCTTCTCTTCTCCGTTTTCGTCCTTCATGCTGGATTCATAGCAGATCTCAACCTCTCCCATCATGCCATCGAATTCCTTCAGTGTCATGTAAAATGCCCCTGTCGGCTGCATGCCTGTGTCGCCCCAGGTGATCTGACGGTAGCTCGAACTCAGCGTCACATGTCCGAAATCCGATGAATCTGCAGTATCCTTCGTCTCGAGATAGGTCGTAATATCCTTACTGTCACTCGGATTGAAGCTTCCCGTCGTAAACTTATAGGCGATATCCTCCATGGACTTCGTATAATCCCGACTCGTCCAGAGAATCCGTGTATAATAATTCAGTGTATGCGCGCCGGTCTCCAGCGTCATATGCAGGAGATAGGCCTGATCCTTATTGATCAGATTCTGAATCGGAAGGGTAAAGCTGGCCTGTCCATTGCTTCGTTCAATGTCGGCGACCGTTCCCTTTTCGATGAGATGGCTGAGATCCAGCGTACGAATTTCATAGCGGACGGAAGCCACCATATTGTCATATTCCTCTACAACCAGCGAGAGCTCTCGATTTTCGGGCAGCACGGTAATCATGTCACGTGCGGCATGGTTTCCCATGTCCTGAAGATATGCATGCATGGGATTCATGAGATAGCCATTGCTCGAAACGTAGGCGATCGGCAGACTCGGCTCCTCCATCGTGGAATACACGGTATTCTGCCGTTCCATTGAATGATACGACTGGTAAAAATAGAGGATGAGTGCGATAAGGAATACCGCACTCATGGTCATGATTCTTTCAAATTTTTTACGTGTATGTTTTTTCACTGCTGCTGTTCTTTCTCTCTATATCCCAGAGCCTGTTCCAGTGCGAGCTTCTCCTCTGCACCGAGCTCCACCTCTGTGGTTCCGGCATCCACATCCTTTATATAGAGGAAGCAGCCTTCCCTTGAATGTACCGAATTCACCACAAAACCACTGTTGGTACTGTCCAGCATTGCGATGGCGAAGGACATGTTGCCGCCCATCCCACCGAAGGCATTATAGCGGATGATGCCAAGCTTCTGAAAAGAAGCGCGAATGTTCTTATTCAGGACACGCATGACATCCTTATTCTTGAGGTCCTCCTTTTCGAGAGCCTCGACATGCTTCTGAAGATCCACGAAGTAATCCTCCAGGGTCTCTGCGTCCTTCCCCCGCATGAAATAATCATACTGACGATACAGTCTTTTGTATTTTGCATTGGCGCGAATGCTCAGAATCAGTGAAATGACACCGATCAGCAGTCCTCCCGCCGCCAGCGCAAGTAAAAGTGTGTCTGTTACAAGCATAATTCCCTTTCTTCACCTTAATTCTGGTGACTGGAATTCAGAATCATGAAGATTCGATCCAGATCATCCTGTGAATAATATTCAATTTCCAGTGTTCCACGCTCCGTATTTTTCGGAACGATGGAAACCTTCGTGCCAAGCTTCGTTTTCATCTTTTTCTCGAGATCCCGATAGATGACCTTGAGTCGACGGAGCTCCTGTGCTTCCGGAGAGGATTTTCTCTCCTTTTTTTCCTTTGAAAGCCGGTCCAGCTTCACCAGGGTCTCAATTTCCCGTACGGAAAGATTTTCATTCGTGCACTTTTCTGCAATTTTCTTGCGAAGCTCCGGATCCTCTACCGACAGAAGCGCCCGTGCATGTCCCTGCGTAATTTTCTCTTCCTGCAGAAGCTGCAGAATTTCCGGATCCAGCTTCAAAAGTCGCAGACTGTTCGTAATGGTTGAACGATTCTTTGCAACCCGCGCTGCAACCTCCTCCTGCGTGAGTCCATACTCTTCAATCAGCGACTGGTACGCTCTCGCTTCTTCTACAGCATTCAGGTCATCTCGCTGGATATTCTCAATGATGGCGAGCTCACGACTCGTTTTTTCATCGACCTCCTTCACGACCACCGGAATTTCCTTTAATCCGGCGATACGTGCTGCTCTCCAGCGACGTTCTCCAGCCACAATTTCATAGAATGCTCCCCGCTTTTTTACAACGATGGGAGAAATAACGCCATAGGTCCGGATGGAATCTGC
>DJEQ01000047.1:0-1466 GCA_002431355.1 Oribacterium sp. UBA5894 | reverse complement strand
CGGCTGAGCTTTACAAGCATCATGCCATCCTCCGTATCCTGGACGGTTTCCATGCTCCGTACCGAAGAAACAGCAGCTGTGCTTCGCTCTGTATCCACGGAGCCTGACGTCTGTCCTTCGCCTCCGTTCAGCGCTTCAGCTGAAGCCAGATGCTTTTTCCTTTCACTGCTCTTCCTCTTCGTTGTTCCTTCTGACGTTCTGGACGTCTCCGCCTGCTTTTTCTCTGCGGCTGCTTCCGCTACCGTTTTATAGCGATGCTCCACCTTCGGACGCTCCGTATTCACGGTCGCACTGGTTCCGAAAATGGCCCCCAGTCCCTTTCCTAATCCATGTTCCTTAGCCATAAATGTCGTCCCCCTTACTCATAAGCTCTGCAGCCAGCCGACGATAGCTCTCCGCACCTGTCGACGATGATTCATACTCGGTGATCGGTACTCCGTGGCTTGGCGCTTCGGCCAGACGCACATTTCTCGGAATCAGCGTATCGTAGACATTGCCCTGAAAATTCTGCTTCACAGATTCCACAACCTGCTGCGAGAGCTTGTTGCGACCATCATACATGGTGAAGACAATGCCTTCGACCTCAAGGGATGGGTTCAGACCCTGCTGCACGAGGCTGATGGTATTCAGTACCTGATTCAGACCCTCCAGTGCATAATATTCACACTGAATCGGAATGATGACCGAGTCCGCCGCCGTCAGTGCATTCACGGTAATGGTTCCAAGGCTCGGCGGACAGTCGATGAGGATATAATGGTAACGATCTTTATACGGGGCCAGCAGCTCCTTCAGAATCTGATTTTTGTTTTCCTGCTCTGCATACTCAACCTCAATGGCTGCGAGATTCATATCTGCCGGCACCAGATCCAGATTTTCGATCACATCCACAAGGATCGTCTCATCCATCGTACAGCTGCCGCTCATTGCATCGTAGATGGTATGCTCGATTTCATCTCGCTCAACACCAAATCCACTGGTTGCATTGCCCTGTGGATCGAAATCCAGCAGTAAAACCCGCTGATTTGCTTCGGCCAGTGTTGCTGAAAGGTTCACAGCTGTCGTGGTCTTACCAACACCACCCTTCTGATTTGTGATTGCTATGATTTTTCCCATGTTCTTCTCCTGAGATTGTATTCTTATGATGAAGGCTCATCTGTGATGGATGGACTGAAATAAGATGAATGTTTCACGTGAAACATTCATCCCCACCCTTTTACAGGATGAGACGTCTTTGTTTTAATTGTTTCACGTGAAACATATAAAGATGATTATGCTCCACGTCCATCCGGTTTTTTCATACGTCTGATGTTTCACGTGAAACATTTCGCTGACGTCATTCTACTCTAACACGTCATAGCTGTCAATTTTTGATCCACAGGAAGTCCCTCTCAGGCAGCTGAAATGAAGTTCCTTCCCTGGAATCTGGTCTGATCATTCACGAAGAAGCCCCCTGGGAGCATGTACTT
>DJEQ01000049.1:39285-46658 GCA_002431355.1 Oribacterium sp. UBA5894 | reverse complement strand
GGAGAGCCGCTCCAGAAGCCAGTTTGCCACTCGGTGGTAAAATCTAAAATAAGCCCCCTAAGAAGTACTAGGCCCTCTGCAATCGGGGAGTTTTCCTGATGAAAACTCCCCGTTGACAGAGGGTTCCAAGGAGAAATGACCAAGTGCTTCTAAGGGGGCTCATTTTGATTTTACGGCCCTCGGGCAAATTCCTTCTGGCACACACCCCTGCCCAGGCCGCACCCATGTATCCAAACGTATACCTGTGGCTCATACCTCCATATTCAACCAAAAAGCTGTTCCTTTTACGAATAGTATCCAGCCTTCAGGAAAACAGCTGGCCTGGTTTCTTCATCTCTTCTTTTTTCGGAAAGCTGGCTTCAAATTTTTCAAAGCCCTCTGGGTCCTTTTCGCAGACGAAGTAGCCTTCCGGGTCTTTGTAGCTGCCGTTTATTCCGTCGAGGAAGCCGGGTGTCAGTTCTTTGATCAGAAAATAGTCCGCATCTGGGTCATCAGCATAGTGGATGCCTTTGGTCTTCGCCGGAACAAAGCCGGATTTCCCGTAAAAATCGATGTTTCCGGTGATGGCGAGTGCGCCTGCGCCCATTTCCTTTGCTTTTTCCATGGAATAGTCGAGGAGCTGCTTGCCATAGCCCTGGCGCTTATATGCAGGAGCAATGCTGATCGGTCCGAAGGTCATGATGGGCACCTTTCGTCCGTTATCACAGTCAATTTCCGATCGAACATAGATGACCTGTCCGATCAGCTCGCCGTCTCGTTCCATCACGAGATCAAGCTCTGGCACAAAAGCCGGGGCCTTCCGATAGCAATGCAGCACATAGTGCTCCATGCAGCCTGGACGATAAACATTCCAGAAGGCCTCACGGGTCAGGCTTTCTACCGTGCGGTAATCGGCGCTGGTTTCCGGGCGAATGATTATTCTGTGATTTGACATGGTTTTCCTCCTTATTTCTTGTTTCTTACTGCCTGTTTTCTGGTTCATTTGAGCAACTGCGCCAGCCTCGCCATTGTCGGAAGGCGCTGGCTGATCGTTAAGGTTTTCTTTTTCAGCATAAATCAGGAGCTGCATCTGCTTATCAGACGAACCACTCCCTTCAAAATCTGCATAGCTGTCGAGGACCTTCATTCTGAGAGGTGCGAGAATATCGGTGATCTCTGAAAGCGTATATAGCCGGATATCTTTATTTTCTTCCCTGATGATTCGCTGCTACCAGCGTATCCATAAAGTGGCGAATATATGTGTTGAGCAGCGGTCGAACAGCATCCTTCTCTTCGGCATGGTCATAAATACTATAGAGCAGATACATCGGTCCATAGAATTCCAGTGCGAGCTGCATCGCAGCTTCATCCGAATCGGTCAGACTACGAAAAATGGCGGCCATGTACTCGAGCGGTCCACCTGCCAGGTAATCGTGGTGAAGCTTTGCAAGCCGTGGATCACGATACTGCTCCAGTGTCAGCATTTTACGAAAATCCGCTGCGAAAGGATCTCTCGTCCAGTGGTCAAACATGGCAAGACTATAGACGCAGATATTCTCCAGTGGTGTGTTTTGATAGGCTTCGGAAAAAGCATCCGGTTCTGCTTCCGGCATGGCGTGTGCTTCCGCCTGCTCCGCATCCATCCTCTCCATACATGCGACAATCTGATCAAGAATTTCCTGCTTACTGGTATAATGCTTATACAGCGCGGCTTTCGTGACCCCCATCTGCCCTGCGATGTCGCTCATCGATGTCCCCAGATATCCGTTCTTTGCAAATAATGCAAGTGCACTTTTTAATATCTGTTCCTTTGTGTTCTCTGCCATCTTTTCTCCCCTCTTTCAAAAGTTACCGCTCGGTAACTTTTAGTATAGTGACCGTTCGGTAACTTGTCAAGAGACGGACTTTCCTATTTCAAAATCGTAATGTCAAACGTTGAAATTTTGCGTGAGCAAGGGTGGGGTCAATAGCTTATAGCCATTCACATGCGAACGATGGACGGGCTCACGCAAAAGAGGCTGCCGCACCCTTTCGTGCGACAGCCTCTTCGTTTCTTATAATATGTTTTTATATCGTCCCAGGAAGCTCTTCATGCGTTCGTTTTCTGAATTGAACACATGATCCGGGGTGCCTTCTTCCACGATGACACCATCCGCCATGAAGATGACCTTATCGGAGATGTCGCGGGCGAAGGCCATTTCGTGCGTGACGATGACCATAGCGATATGAAGATCCTTCAGAGATTTGATCACCTTCAGAACTTCTCCCGTCAGCTCCGGGTCGAGGGCACTTGTTGGTTCATCAAAGAAGAGCACCTTTGGATTGAGCGCCAGCGCACGGGCAATGGCCACGCGCTGCTGCTGTCCGCCGGAGAGCTGATATGGATAGTAATCCACCTTATCGGCAAGGCCCATCTTTTCAAGAAGCTCGCGGCCTAAGGCTTCGGCTTCTGCACGCGGCTTCTTCTGCACGTGAATGACGGCATCGGTCACATTGCGAAGCACATTCCAGTGTGGAAAAAGATTAAACTGCTGGAAGACGAGTCCGTAAACCTGTTTGATCTTCCGAAGCGTCGCCTGATCGGCATACGCTGCATGTCCGTCGGAAGCATTGGCTGCAACGATCGTATCCTCATACTGGAGGGTTCCGGCATCCATCGTTTCCAGAAGGGTCGCACAGCGAAGCAGGGTTGACTTTCCAGAACCCGAAGGCCCGATGATCGAAACGATCTCCCCGTCCGCGACCGTCAGGCTGATGTCCTTTAACACCTGGAGGCTGCCGAAGCTCTTCTTGACATTTTTCATTTCAAGTAAATTCACAGGAAACCTCCTTACTTATAGTAATCCATCTTCTTTTCGACCTGTTCCATGACGAGGGCCACAATGAAGTTAAAGACATAGTAAAATACGCCGGCGACGATGAGCGGTGTCATCGAGGTCTGGCTGGACGACAGCGCCTTCGCCTTCGTAAACATTTCCATCACGGAGATGGAGAAGGCAAGCGAGGTATCCTTCACGAGCGTAATAACTTCATTCGTGATGGATGGAAGTATGCGCTTCATTACCTGCGGAAAAATAATACGGAAAAAGCTCTGCACGCGCGTATAGCCGAGGATGTCCGCCGCCTCATACTGTCCGACTGGCATGGACTGAATGCCGGAGCGATAGATCTCCGCGAAGTATGCCGCATAATTAATGATGAAGCCAATGTATACAGCAGAGTTCCGATAGGTCGGACTCAACTTCATATGGAAGAGATAATACGGTCCATAATATACGACAAACAGCTGAAGCATGAGTGGCGTACCGCGCATGATGGAGATATAGGCCTTTGTGATGCTGCTTACGATTTTACTTTTCGACATGCGCCCAAAGGCCACGAGAAGGCCGAGTGGCAGGCTGAACAGCAGGGTGATGGCGAAGATCTGGATGGAAACGCCAAGTCCTTTCAAAAGTTCCAGAATAATCTGTGATAGTGCCAAGGTAAGTCCTCCCTAAACGGTGATTGAAAAGCGAGACATCTCGGCTTTGAATTTTCAGATTCAAAGCGGAAAGTCCTTAAACGAAAAGATGAACCTGACAGGTGTCCGGCCCGGATGCCGCCAGAGCCTCTCCCGTCAGGTTTCATGGGAATACTTCGCCGAATTACTTCAGTGTAAATACATCGGAGCCGAACCAGTCATTGGAAATCTTTGCAACGGTGCCATCGTCCTTCATGTCCATCAGTGTATCATGAACCGCCTTGGCCAGCTCGTCCTCTCCCTTCTTGAAGCCGATACCATACTCCTCTGCGGAAAGGGTATCGTCAAGAATCTTCATATTCTTTCCGGAGGACTTGATCTGGTAGCCTGCAACAATGCTGTCCATGCAGACGGCATCACATGCGCCGGATTCGAGATCCATCAGTGCCGTATTGTAATCTGCCACTTCGGTCAGCGAGCCAAAGCTTGCGCTCAGATCTGCATCATCCTGCAGTGCCGCCAGTCCTGAAGAATCCTTCTGTACCTCGACCGCTTTTCCAGCGAGGTCCGTCTTCGATGCAATCGCACTGTCCGCATTCACAACGAACACCTGATTGTTTGCCATGTATGGGCCAACCCAGGTATAGGCATCCTCACGCCCCTGCATCGTGAAGCCATTCCAGATGCAGTCAATGTTGCCGGAATCGAGCTCCATGTCCTTCGCATCCCAGTTAATCGGCTGCGGGACAAACTCGAGTCCGAGACGAGAAGCCACTTCCTTTGCGAGATCGAGATCGAAGCCTGTGAACTGTCCATCATCCCCGACAAAGCCCATCGGTGGGAACTCCTGGTCAAAGCCAACCGTGAATTTACCACTTGGCGTCTGAATGTCCCCCGACGCTGCCGCACTGCCTGTATCTCCTGCTTCGCTTGCAGCTTCTGTGGCAGCGGCCGTGGTTTCTTTTTCACTGGCCGCCTCGGTCGCTGCTGTGGTTGCCGCCGGTGCTGTATTCGAAGATCCACATCCTGCAAGTGTACCTGCCACCATCATCGCTGCTGTCATCATCGCAACTGTCTTTTTCATAATTTTCCTCCCACACTGCTGTGCTATGAGACGGCCTCCTCAAGCCCCTCATGAACTCTTTCTTATGATTCAACACTCTACCATGGTAAAGTAGTGATGTCAACAGAAAGTTTCCTCTGTGGGATATCGTTCCAGAGTTTGCTGGATGCAAACTCTTCCACTCCTACACTCTAGCCACACCACTCTTTCGTGCGGCTTCGGCGGTGGCGCTGGCAACCGCGTCCCGTACGCGTGGATCGAAGGCCTTGGGAATAATATATTCTGGACTGAGCTCTTCGTCTGAGACAAGACCCGCGATGGCATAGGCAGCGGCTTCCTTCATCTCATCATTGATGTCGGTAGCACGGACATCGAGTGCACCTCGGAAGATGCCTGGGAAGACGAGCACGTTATTGATCTGGTTCGGATAATCAGAACGTCCAGAGCCGATGACGGCTGCGCCGGCCTCCTTACTTTCCTCTGGCATGATCTCCGGTGTCGGGTTTGCCATGGCAAAGACAATGCCGTCCTTCATGCTCCGAACCATGTCTTTTGATACGAGTCCGCCACGCGATACGCCGATAAAGGCATCCGCACCGACCATGGCATCCGAAAGCGTCCCATGGAGGTGGTCCTTATTCGTGATATGTGACATCTCCTCCTGACCGAAATTAAGATTGTCATCGCCTTCGCAGATGATGCCATGAATATCACACATGATGACATTGCCAAAGCCCATCTTCACAAGAAGCTTTCCGATCGCGCAGCCTGCAGCGCCGGCACCATTGATGACGATCTTCAACTCACCCATTTTCTTTCCGGTCACCTTCACCGCATTTAAAAGCGCCGCTGCCACGACAACCGCCGTACCATGCTGGTCGTCATGGAAAACGAGAATATCACATTTTTCCTTCAGCTTCTTCTCAATTTCGAAGCAGCGTGGGGCAGCAATGTCCTCAAGATTAATGCCGCCGAAGGAGCCTGCCAGCAGTGAAATCGTATTGACGATGGTATCCACATCCTTCGAGCGAATGCAGAGCGGAATCGCATCGACACCGCCGAATTCCTTAAAAAGTACACACTTTCCTTCCATGACCGGCATCCCCGCTTCCGGGCCAATGTCTCCAAGGCCAAGAATCGCCGTACCATCCGTAACCACGGCGACGGTATTCCAGCGTCGTGTCAGCTCCCACTGCTTCTCCGGATCCTTCTCAATCTCCTTACAAACCGCCGCGACGCCCGGCGTATAGGCAAGTGACAGTGCTTCAGAGCTGTCCACCTTTGCACGTGCACTCACCTCGATCTTTCCTCTTAATTCCTGATGCAGCTTAATGGATTCTGCAGATACATCCTTTGCCATCGTATATTCCTCCTTGATCTTGATTTCTTTTCCTTGTGCCGATTGGGCTTATACCATTTTCTCAGGGCGTACCGTCTCGTCGTATTCGCGATCAGTCAAAAAGCCCAGTGCCAGCACGGCTTCCTTCAGCGTGGTGTTTTCTTCAAAGGCCTTGTGTGCGCACTTCGCCGCATTTTCATAGCCAATCACCGGGCTTAAGCAGGTGACAAGCATGAGTGAGTTTCGGAGATTTTCCTCCATCTTCTCCCTTTTCGCCTTGATTCCGCGCACACAGTGAAGCTCGAAGGAAACCATGCCATCACTCAAAAGCCGAATCGACTGCATCATGTTATATGCAAGCACCGGCATGAAGACATTGAGCTCGAAATTTCCCTGCGATGCGCCGATTCCGATGGTGGCATCATTGCCCATCACCTGAATGGCAATCATCGTCATGGCCTCGCACTGTGTCGGGTTGACCTTTCCTGGCATGATGGAGCTGCCTGGTTCGTTCTCTGGGATTGAAATCTCGCCCAGACCGCAGCGTGGACCGTTTGCAAGCCAGCGGATATCATTTGCCATCTTCATCAGATTCGCAGCAAGGCCCTTCAGCGCGCCGCTTGTATAGACATAGCCGTCCTTGGACGTAAGCGCATGGTACTTATTCTGACTTGGTTCAAAATGCTGCCCCGTAAGACGTGAGATTTCATCACAGCACGCGCGGTCAAAGCCAGCTGGGCAGTTGAGCCCTGTTCCAACCGCTGTTCCTCCGATGGCGAGCTTTCGAAGATGATCCGAGGCCTCGATGATCTGAGCTCTGGATTCCTCCAGCATGCCACGCCAGCCAGAAATTTCCTGACTGAAGCGGATCGGCACTGCATCCTGCAGATGCGTTCGCCCAATCTTCAGTACGTCAACGTTTTCTTTTTCAAGCCGCTTCAGCGTTGAAATCAGGGTATCTATAGCCGGGAGGAGCTGCGCATGAATAGCCAGCACGGCAGCCATATTCATGGCGGTTGGGAAGGTATCATTCGAAGACTGCGACCGATTCACGTGATCATTCGGATGGATCTTCAGCCCTGGATGATACTGCATCGCAATATGGGCGATGACCTCATTCATGTTCATATTGGATTGCGTGCCAGAGCCCGTCTGCCATACCTTCAATGGAAACTCCTCCGGATACTTGCCGTCGCAGATGTCTCGACAGGCGTCCTCGATGGCTCCGGCTTCCTCTTCCGACAGTTTTCCCAGTGCTCTGTTTGCGCTCGCCGCTGCGGACTTCAGCACGGCGAAGGCGTGGATGACTTCACGTGGAATGGTTTCAGTACCGATGCGAAAATTTTCCAGTGAGCGTTCGGTCTGTGCACCCCAGAAATGCTCGGCGGGTACGCGAACCTCGCCCATCGTGTCATGTTCGATACGATATTCCATAGCTCTTCCTTTCTATATTCATAAAGCGTAGCGTATAAGATGGCTTCATTATAATCCGCAGAGCTTCGCTCGGCAACGCGTTTCCAACGCTCACCGTC